>JAEEZO010000007.1 GCA_016291895.1 Caryophanales bacterium | reverse complement strand
TCTCTTACAAACTCATTATAATTAAATTTACTTTTATTAAATTTTGCTAATACTTTTGTTGCTCTTTTATTTTTATTAAACATAAAACACCTTTTTTCATTATATAACATTAATTTATTATTGACAAATCTGTTGATGTCTAATATACTTTTATTTAGTTTTCAAAAATTTTTTTTCGCACTTCGAGAGTTATATTTAAATTTATAACTCTTTTTGTCGTAGAAAGGAGATTTATGGAGAGTAAGACAATAGAAGAAGAAAAATTGTACTTAGAAAACACCTTGAATGAAATCAAAGCTCAAATTAAAGAATTAGGAGCTAATGTTACTGTTGAAGAAGAAAATATCACAGAATTTAATCGTTACATTTTTAAAGAAATGGGTAGTATGGACAAGGTTGAAATCCAAAGTAACTTACTATCTAGTGCGATGGAAGAAGATGCTTTTATAAGAAAAACAAATTATCTTAAAAAACTCTATCGTATAAGACACAATCCCTATTTTGGAAGAATTGATATAACAAGTGATAAAGATTACAAAATATATATTGGCATTACTTATTTAGAGAAGAAGAACAAACATTTAATTTATGATTGGCGAAGTCCTGTGGCGAATATCTTTTATGAAAGTGAACATGGTAAATGTTCTTATATCGCTCCTGAGGGCAAGATTGATTGTTTTCTTAATTTAAAAAGGCAATATAAAATAAGTAATGATGAAATAATTAACATTTTTGACAATGATACCAATATTAACGATGAAGTTTTACAAAGTGTTTTATCAAGTGATAGTAGTGATAAAATGAAAAATATTGTTAATACTATTCAGAAAGAACAAAATAATGTTATAAGAGATACTGATAGCAAAAATATGATTGTATCTGGTATTGCGGGTTCTGGTAAAACAAGTGTTGCTCTTCATAGAATCGCTTATCTACTTTATAAAATACCTAATCTATCAAGTGGTAACATTCTTATCTTTTCACCAAATAATATTTTCTCTTTGTATATATCAAATGTTCTTCCATCACTTGGAGAAGATAATACGAAAGAGACAACTTTTTCATCATTCTGTAGTGATTATATAAGAGAGTATAAATCAATTGAATCTTTTACAGATTTTATATCAAGATTTTATACTAAAAAAGATAATAATAAAGATTTGATAAGATTTAAACAAAGTGATCAAATGATTGATTTAATTGATGAATACATATGTAAGTTTGTTCGTGATATTCGCTTTAATGATGATTTCCATTATTTAGAATCAATTATTCCTAAAGAAGAATTAAATGATTTATTTCAAGATCGATATAGTAAATTAAGTGTCTTTGATCGCTTTAATCATCTTGCAGAATATATATGTAATTTTTATGCTATATCAATTGGTAAAAATAAAAGAAGTTTTGTTAAACAGTTAATGGAACTATGTTCTTTTGATAAAAACTTAAAGCATATTTATGAAAAATTCTATCGAAGTGAAATATTTATTAAAAACTTTAGAGAGTTAAGTGAAAGTGAAATAAAAGAATTCATAAACGCTAAAGAAATGTATTTTGAAGATAGTTCGTTATTTATTTATATGAAAGGATTATTATATGACTTTCCATATAGTAACTTAATTGAACAAGTTGTTGTTGATGAAGCTCAAGATTATACAAGACTTCAATATAAAATATTAAAGAAAATATTTAAGAAAGCATCATTCACAATTTTAGGTGATGTTAATCAAACAATTAATCCATATTATAAATATGACAGTCTAGAAGATATTGGTATCTTATTTAATGATTATAATTACATTGAATTAACAAAAACATATCGATCTAGTAAAGAAATAATTGAATTTTCTAATAAAATATTAAATCTTGATTATGCCGTTAGTATTAGAAAGAGTAATAATACCCCAGTTATAATTCGAAATAATTTAGATAATGATATTAATAAATTAAAAGAAGATATTAAGTATCTTCAAAGTAAATATAAAAAAGTATGTATTATTACGAAAGATAATATTGAATGTAATAACTTATATGATGAACTTAAAAATGATTTTGATATAACAAATATGTTAAATAAAGGTAAATACTATAATCCCTATTTAATTATCGTTCCAAGCTTCCTTGCTAAAGGATTAGAGTTTGATAGTGTCATTGTTTATAATGAAAAGAATAATCCTTATAAAGAGAGCGAAAAATATTTATATTATGTAGCAGTTACTCGTAGTATGCATGAATTAATTGTCTACAATAATTAATATTTTCTTAATTCGTTGACTGTATTTTAATAGATGTTGTATGATAATAATAGTAGGAGTGATATATGAAGAATAAAGTTTTATCAATTATTTTAACCTTTGTTTTAGTATGTCTTCCAATCTTTGTAATGGCAGATAATTCATCAAATGAAATTATCTTAAATACGAATAAAGAAACTCTTGATTTAGATGGTAATTATTATAAAAGTGATTATATTGGTATATCTAATAAAGATGGTCTTACAAACTATCAAGTAAAAGTAATAAATGGTGGTAGTAACTATGTTATAGTAGACTCTAAAGGTAATAAAAAGAATTATTTTAATATCGATGAAGAGTTTGTTGTTATAACTAATAAAGAAGATGTAAATAAAGAAGAAGACATTGTATTAAGAATTGATTCTATTAAAAATGAAAAAGCTATTTATGGTATTGTTAAACTACATGTAAACTATAATAAATTAACAAAAGAAATAAATATTAAAACAATTGATAGTGAAACTAATAAAATGATTAATGGTGTTACTTATTTAATATATAATCAAGATAACGAATTAATTAATGAATTAGTAACTACTAATTATTATGTAAATATTTCTAATTTATCTTATGGTGAATATCGAATTATTGAAAAAGAAGCTCCATCTGGTTATAAAAAAAGTGATATTGAAAAAAGAATTATTATTGATAAAAATAGTCCTTCAGTTAATGAAATTGAATTTATTAATGATCCATTAAAATCAATTGAGATTAGAACTATTAGTAGTGAAGATAATAGTATTATTTCAGGAGCTAAATTAGTTCTTCTTGATAGTGAAAATAATACTATTTCTAATATTACTACAAATGATTACAATAATATAATTGATAATTTATATTATGGAACTTATACCATTATGGAATTAGATTCACCATCTGGATATAAAATGATTGAAGAACCTATTACTTTTACCATTGATAGTAATAGTAAAAATAATAAAATAATTAATATTTCTCATGACCCTAATTATGGTGTTAAGATTTATAAATTAGATGTTAAAACAATGGAACCTCTTGCAGGATCTCATCTTGAAATCCTTAATAGTTCTGGTGATGTTATTAAAAGTTTTATATCTTCTAATACTTATACAATATTTGATGATTTAGATAATGGATTATATACTCTTCGTGAAGTTAATTCTGAAAATACAAATAGTGAAATCTTTGAAATTGTTGATAATCAATTAACAACGATTTATTTTGTCAATAATGCTCTTAATAATCCTAAAACTAATTATATTATTATTTTTGCAATATCATCTATTCTTTTAGGTGTTATTGGATATATGACAATTGTCTTAGCTAAAAAACGTTTTAATTAAACGTTTTTTTATTTATGTAAAGTCTTTTTATTAATTTAGAATAATATTTATTTTTTTTAGAATATGATATAATCATTTTAGGTGATATGAATGCGTGTAATAATTAGTGCTGGAGGTACTGGGGGACATATTTATCCAGCAATAAGTATTTTAAATAAAATAAAAGAAAAAGAACCTGATAGTGAAATATTATACATTGGAACAACGGATCGTATGGAATCAACAATTGTTCCAAAGATGGGTATTAATTATTTTGGGGTTCGATTACAAGGTCTTAAAAAAGACTTATCGATTTTTAAAACATTTATTTTATTTTTAAAAGCTATTAAAATATGTAAAAAGAAATTAAAAGAGTTTAAACCAGATATTGTAATAGGAGTAGGTGGATATATTACAACACCTGTTATCTATGCGGCTAAATCATTAAATATCAAAACAGTTATTCATGAACAAAATAGTATACCTGGTAAATCAAATAAATTTTTAACAAAGAAAGTTGATAAAATCTTTGTTTCACTACCAGGTAGTTTTAATTATTTTCCAAAAGAAAAAACAATTCTTACTGGTAATCCAAGAAGTGAAGAAGTTTATAATGCAAAAGTATTAGATAAGAAAGAAATTGGTTTATCTAAGGATAAGAAGTTTGTATTAATTGTAATGGGTTCCTTGGGTTCTGAAACTATTAATCTTCAATTAAAGAATTCAATTAATGATTTTAATACAAAAGATTATGAAGTAATGATTGTAACAGGGCGTGATCATATTGATGAATTTAATGATGTTAAAACAAATTCTAATGTTAAGATTGTTCCATATTTAGATAATATGGCTAATATTTTAGGAAATGTTGATGTTATTGTATCACGTGCTGGAGCTAGTACTATTGCTGAGATAACATCACTTGGTATTCCTTCAATTTTAGTTCCAAGTCCTTATGTTGCAAATAATCATCAATACTATAATGCTAAAGAATTAGTTGACAATAAGGCAAGTTTACTTTTAGAAGAAAAAGACTTTAATAGTTCTAATTTACTAAAAGATATTGATTTATTATTAAATGATAGAGTATTATATAACGAGATGCATGTAAATGCAGTTAAACTTAGCAATCACTCAAGTTGTAGTGACATTTATAAGGAAATTAAAGAAGTTTTAAAGTAGAGGTTATTATGCAGGATGCAATAAAAGAAATCATCAATGCGCATTTAGGTAAAGTACTTGTTAATGAAAAAATAAGTAATTATACAACCTATCGTGTTGGTGGAAAAGTACGTTGTATTTGTTATCCCAAAGGAGAAACGGAATTAATAAAACTAATTGAAATTTTAAAAAGAAGAAACATTAAGTATTTTACTTTAGGAAATGGTAGTAACGTATTATTTAGTGATTTGATGTATGATGGAGTTATTATAAAACTTGATAATTTTAATAAAATTGAAGTTAATGACGATGAAATATATGTTGAAGCAGGTTATCCATTAATAAAATTAGCTAATGTAGCTGTTAAATATGGTTTAGCAGGACTAGAGTTTGCTAGTGGTATTCCAGGTACAGTTGGTGGAGCACTCTTTATGAATGCTGGTGCTTATGGTGAAGATATGAGTAAAATTGTTACAAGTGCTCGTATTTTAACTGATGAAGGTATTAAAGAATATTCAAATAGTGAACTAGAGTTTTCCTATCGTACAACAGTATTACAAAAACATTTAGATTATGTGTGTTTATCAGTAAAACTTAAACTTGTACATGGAAATAGTGAAGAACTAGAAGAGATTGTAAGATTAAGAAGAGAACAAAGACGTAATAGTCAACCATTATCTCTACCATCTGCTGGTAGTGTTTTCCGTAATCCTCCAGGAAGATATGCTGGAGAGATTATCGAATCTTTAGGTCTAAAGGGTTATACCGTAGGACGAGCTGAGGTAAGTCCTAAACACGCTAATTTTATTGTTAATAATGGAAATGCTAAAGCAAGTGATATCAAAAATATTATTGATTACATTAAATTAAAAGCTAAAAATAAATATGGTATTAATTTGCATGTTGAACAAAGATTAATAAATTGGGTTGGTGTCGATGAAAAAGAAAGCGAAAGTGAAGAAGAAGCGAGTCAAAATTAAAAGTATAATTATTGCCTTAATTTTGATTATATTAGTGGTTTCTTTAGGTTATTATGTCTTAAATACTAAGATTAAAAACATTTATGTTTCTGGTAATACTTATTTAACAGAACAAGAAATATTAGATTTATCTGGAATAAGAGATTATCCTAAAAGAATAAAAATTAATAAAGATATTATTAAAAAGAATTTAATTAATAATCCGATGATAGATGATGTTAGTGTTAAAATAACTTTAACTAACAAAGTTTATATTAATATTAAAGAAAGTAAACCATTATTCTTTGATGATTATAAGAAAAAGTATTTACTATCTAATGCAAATTATGTTGATAATTTAGATATTGTAGGATTACCAATATTAATTAGTAATCTAGATGAAGATGTATTATCACGTTTTGTTAAAGCTTTTAATAAAGTTGATAATGATGTTTTAAATAAAATATCAGAAGTAAGTTATACTAAAACAGATTTAGATAAAGATCGATTTTTACTATATATGAATGATCAAATATATGTTTATGTAACTTTAACGAAGATTGAAAACTTAAACAAATATAATGAAATTGTTAAAGAATTAGATGGTAAAAAAGGAATATTATATTTAGATAGTGGTAATCACTTTGAAATAAAAGATAAAATAGAAGAAGAAAGTAACGTTGAGTAATGTTACTTTTTTTGTTATACTTTATATGGTGACTTATATGTACGACGTTACAATTAATGATTTTAATGGACCAATGGATTTACTTCTACATTTAATAAAACAATCCAAGATGAATATCTTTGATTTAAAGTTAGAAGTAATTATTGATGAGTATTTAAATTATATTAATAGTCAAGCAGAATTAAATCTTAATATTGCTAGTTCTTATTTAGTTATGGCTAGTGAATTATTAGAGATTAAATCTAAAATGTTACTTCCTCATGATACAGATAGTGAAGAGGAGGAAGAGGATCCTAAAGAACAATTAATTAATCGTTTAATTGAGTATCAAAGATATAAAGAACAAGTTGATAAGTTTAAAGAGCTTGAGTATTCAAGAAATCTTTATTATACAAAGATTCCTTCTAATATTTCCGATTATCAAGTTGATGAAAAGAAAATAATGATAGAGAATATTACACTAGATGATCTTGTTAATGCTTTTAAAAAATTTCTTGATAGAGCTAAACTAGATGAGCCTGTTAGTACCAAAGTTACCAAAAAAGAATATAGTGTTGAAGATAGTATGAAAAGTATTCGTACGAAGTTAAAAAAGGGTGTTAAAGTTGACTTCTTTAGTTTGTTTGAAAAGAAAACTAAATCATATATTGTTGTTACTTTTTTAGCAATTCTGGAACTTGCAAAGTCTCATGAATTATTAATAAGTCAAGATAATAAAACTAAAGAAATTAGATTAGAGGCGATATAATGGATGATAATAAAATAGGTATTCTAGAAGGTTTATTATTTGTTGTTGGCGATGATGGATTAACCTTAAATCAAATAATGGAAATATTAGAAGTAGATAAAGATATGGCTTATAGTTTAATCAATGAACTTGAAAAAAAATATGAAAATGTTAATAGTGGCTTACATATTCATATTTTAGGAGATGCTTTTAAATTAACAACCAAAAAAGAACATCGAGAGTATTATGAAAAATTACTATTTAATGAAGAAAATAATAGTTTATCAAATAGTGCTTTAGAAACACTTGCGATTATTGCTTATAATGAACCAATAACAAGAGTACAAGTTGATGAGATACGTGGTGTTCAAACAGCTCAATTGATAAGAAAACTTGTAGCTAAAGGACTTATTAAAGAAGATGGAAGAAGTAGTCTACCAGGAAGACCAATTCTTTATCGAACAACCAATGAATTTTTAGATTACTTTGGTCTATCAAATATTAGTGAACTTCCTAAAATTAATATTGATAATAATGATAATGATGATAGTGAAGTTGATTTATATGAATCTAGTTATAAAGATGAAGTTATATAAAAAAAGATAAAGTTTTTACTTTATCTTTTTTAATTACCATTTAAATCTAGAACTTCGGTTTTATCAAATTGATCTTCTTGAGTTTCAATTTCACCATTCATAATCTTTTGATCCATTTCTTTATCAATCTTTGTTCCGATTTCTTGATCATATAAGTTATCAAGTTCATTATCGATTTCAACTAGTTTATATATTTCATCGAATGATGTAATTCCTTCAACAACTTTTTCAAGACCATCTTGAAGTAGGGTTGTAACATCTTTTGTATAAACAAGTCGTTTTAATTCTTCTCTTGGAAGTTTTTCATCGTTAATAGCATTTCTTATCTCATCATTAATTAATAATACTTCATGAATAGCAATACGTCCAGAATAGCCATTACGACATTTATCACAACCACCTTCATGAGCGTCTAGAACAGTCTGTATATCTTTTCCTAAAGCTTTTTTGAAGATTTCTTTTTCATATGATGTTGTTTCGCGTTCAATTCGACAGTGTTTACATAAACGTCTTGCTAATTTTTGAGATACAATACCTGTCATCGCACTTGATAATAAATATCGTTCAACATCCATATCTAATAAACGTTCAATTGTTGATAATGAGTTATTGGTGTGGATTGTTGAGAATACAACGTGACCTGTAATAGATGCACGAACAGCGATTTGAGCAGTTTCAGAGTCACGAATTTCACCGATAAGGATAATATTTGGGTCCTGACGTAAGATACTACGTAAAACACGACCAAATGTTAAACCAATTTCAGAGTTAACTTGTACTTGGTTAATACCTTCAATATTCATTTCTACGGGGTCTTCAACAGTTATGATATTTACATCTTCTGTATTTAATGTTTTAAGCATTGTATAAGTTGTTGTTGATTTACCTGAACCAGTAGCACCAGTAATAAGGATAATTCCATTTGGTACTTGAATCATTCTTTTTACTTTTTCAAGGTTCTTTTCAGAAAATCCTAAAGATTCAAGTCCATCAGAACTTTTAGAATAGTCAAGTACACGGATAACGACTTTTTCACCTAAATTGGTATTTAATGTTGATACACGCATATCAAGGTCAATACCGTTAATACTACCTTTAATTGCACCATCCTGTGGAAGTCTTGATTCCGTAATATTCATATTTGATATTAGTTTAATTCTTGTTACTAGGTTTCTTTGATACATAATAGGAACGATAGTATGAGTTTGCAAAACACCATCTATTCTAAATCGAACCTTTAATCCTTCCTCAAAAGGGTCGAAGTGAATATCACTAGCTTTTTCTGATACAGCATAGATTATCATTGTATTTACAATATCAGCGATTTCTTGATTTTTAAAATCATACTCTAACATAATGATGCTCCTTTTTTATTCTTTTTTATTTTTCCCCTAGCGTTTTACTATAATTTATTATATAATAATTGTAGTTAATAATCAAGATATGGATGTGATTTTATGAGAATAAATTCAAAGGGGTTTATATTAATAGAGACACTAGCTGTAACGGTTTTTGCGGCTTCAATATTTGTCTTTTTATTCAAGTCTGTTGCACCTTTAATGGGGTATTATAATACAAGAATGGAACAGATGGGAAATATTGATTCTGTCTTCAATAATTATACTTTACGTAAATTTATCTATCGTGATGAGTACTTCAATAATCCAAGTGCTCAAAATTTTAATAGTAGTAATAAGTTCGCTATTAAAGATTTGGATTATACATGGATTGTATGTCATAACACTACTAGAGATGGCTTTTCTGGATCAAACAGGAAATTAGTAAGTACTATCTATAGTAAAGATTATTGCAATAGTTTAATGGAACAAATGGGAGCAAGAGAACATATAAAAGATGATAAAGGTGAAGGATATATTAATCATTACCTAATATTTTATATTAATGCGAGCAAACTAGATGATTTTATGACTACAGGTATTCAGGCATATAAACGTGCAAAAATTAAAATAGGTTATCGAACAGATATGGCAGGAACTGTAGTTAGTGATGGTAAATTTGGTTCATCAGTGTTTGATGATAAAGATACAGTTGATTTATTTAAAAGTGCCTTAAAAGAAGTAAAAGAACCTGCAGGAACTACTCCAGATTCTTCAAAAGGATTTTTATTATTCTATTATTTATATCCAAATCCTATGTATGATGGAACAGCAGATGAACCTGCTTATAAGGAATCAATCAATGTCCTTCCAATGAAACCTTCAAATAATAATATAAATTGTTTTAAAACTCAGATAATTCCAGGTTATAAATATTTTTATAAATATTATTATAAAGACATAAATCGTCCAGCTTATTCAGATTCTGATCGAAAAAACAATAAATTATATTATTTTTTCCATGATCGTAATTCAGCAACTAATGATCAATTTTATACTATTTATAGAATAAGTGATATAAATAAGCCCGATTACAAATATAAAGCTGGTATGACTAAAACAAGATGTATGAATTATTTTAAAGATAAAGTGGTAAAGATAGAGGGTTCAGAAAGAAAAATGTCTAACAGTGAATTATGGAATTTTTGTTATTTAAACAAGTTTAATAATTTAGATCTTCAAAGTGATTGGGCAAATTTTGAACATGCTAGATTTGCTGAAAAAGCCTTTAATTTTAATTATAATGGTTCAGATACTACTTTACCAACACCAGAAGTAGCTATTATTGGATATGATAGTTCTTGTTCAAAAGATGTTATTATTCCAACAACAATATATGGATATAATGTAACTGTTATTGGTTATGAAGCTTTTAAGAATACTGGTATTAGAACTATTAAATTAAATAATATAAAGGTTATTGATAAAAATGCTTTAAACTTATTTAGTGAATCAGCAATTAATAATTTTAAGAGTCAAATTCCAAAATCTACATGGTCATGTATTGGTGGAGATATAGAAACTGGTTGTTTTAATGGAATATTAATTAAGAATGGTTAGAATAAAAAGATGGGAGTAAAATAGTATGATTATTAGAAAACCTTATGCTTTTTTGATAAAGCATTTTAAACTTATACATATTGGAATATTTTTAATCTTTTGTTATCTATTACTTTCTCTTAGAGATTTATATCAATTTTTTAAAGGAGTAATTTTAAATAATAATTATTCTGGTGGAGTAGGTCTTGAAAGCAAATATACATCATTTCTTTTACTACTAGCGATATTACTTTTAATATTTCTAGCATTTTCCATTTTCTTTTTGATGAAGAAAAAGAATAAGCCTGTTCTCTTTTATAAAATTATAATGGGATATGGAGCTTTTCTTCTTGTTTTCTACTTTATTTATCGTGGATATTTTACAAGTGTAGATACTACAACGTATTCACCAAGAAGTCTCGTTTTATTTAGAGATTCTTCGGTTATTATATATTTAGCCGCATATGCTTTTGTTGGTTTTAGTTTTGTAAGAGCTTTTGGATTTGATATAAAGAAGTTTAGTTTTGAAAAAGATAAAAAAGAATTAAATATTTCATCAAGTGATAATGAAGAAGTTGAATTAAACTTTAATCTTGATAAAGATAAAATATTAAATACTGTAAGAAAAGAGCGAAGACAATTTAAATATTTTGTTGAAGATAATAAAGTTGTTTTAAAAAAGATTGGTTATGTTTTATGTGGTATTTTAGCAGTCTTTTTACTATATACATTCTTTGTTACGAATAAAACATATAAAATGGGAGAATGGATTTATTTAGATTATATTGATTCTTCAATAAAGATTGATCGTGTTTATTTAACCAATCTTAATCCTTATCAAAAAACATATGGAACAAAATCTAAATATGTTGGTGTACTTTTTGATCTTAATGTAGGTGGTTATAGTTTCACTTATGGAAATAGTATGCTTAGATTGACGATTAATGGTGATTATTATTTTCCTGTTCAAAATGCTACTTCGCTTTTAAGTGATATGGGATCATATGTTATTAGTGGTGATAAATTTCCTGCTAATAAAGAATATATCGATAGAGTTGTTGTTTTTGCATACGATAAAGATATAAAAGTAAGAGATGTTTCTCTTGAAATATATATGAATGATGGTAAATATCATAAAATTAAAACTAATTATATGGAGCAAGGTAATTCAAAAACAGGCTATGAAGAAATTGAATTTAAATATGGTGAAGAAATACCTTTATTGGATGGAATTACAATTAATTCAAGTAAAATTCATAAAGGTACTATAAGTTATAAACTTCCTGATAAGAATTGTAATGGAGATAATTGTCAAACGTATACTAAACGTATTCAACCAGATATAAATGACAATATATTAGAACTTGATTTAAAATATACTGATAATAAAGAAAATAATGCGAAGTTAGAATATTACTTATCTATCTTCTATGAATTAGATGGAAAGATTTATATTGATAATGCTGAATCTGTTAAAATACTTGATCATGTTAATATTGATGGAGAACAAAAACTATATTTAAGTATAAATTCAGATATTTTATCTGCTAGTAAAAAGTATTTATTAATTACTACAAGAGATGTTAAATATAAACTTTTATTAACTAATTCAGAAGATGAAATAGATAAAAAAGAAGAAAATGTAGTTGAAACTGAAGAAGAGTCTAATAATAGTAAAGATGATTATAGTAATGTAATAAATGATGACAAAAACTTCGTTTCTAATGAGGATTAATATGAAGATGTCTAGAGAAGAAGATTATAAAGATCATATAATTCTAGCCATTGTAATCTTTATTATCGTTGGTTTAATTTTATTTGTTTTATCAATTATATAAGAAATTCTTTTATAAGAATTTTTTATATTATCGAAAGGAGAAATTATGAAGAAAAATGGTTTAAATATTATTATCATAGTATTAATTGTTTTAATCGTAATAGTTTCTTCTTTTTTACTGTTTGATAGTTCCCAAGAAGAGAAAATGATTTTTGAATTATATGGTGAAGAATATATATATCATAATTTAGGTTCTCCCTTTTTTGATCCTGGTGTTAAGGCAATTGAAAATGGTGTAGATGTATCAAAAGATGTTATCATTTCTGGTGATGTTAAAGTAGATGAAATTGGTGTATATACTAGAACGTATAAATATAAAGATTTAGTCTTAACAAGACAAATTGAAGTTAAAAAATTAACATCATTTGCTCTTAAAGGGGAGAGTGATGTCTACATTGTTTTAAATGGAAAATATGATGATCCAAAAGTAGAAGCTTATTATAATGGTGTAGATGCTATTGATAAAATAAAAATTACAGGTAATGTTGATTATAGTAAAAGTGGAGTTTATATCATTACATATACTTTTGAAGAAATAAGTAGAACTTTAGAAAGAAAAATTCATATAAGTGATTTTAGTGAATATTTAAAAATTGATTATCCTAAAGAAGCGGTTAAAGAATTGGATTTTAATATTCAAGTAGATAATACTAAAGTATTAAAATATCTTTTACCTGATGGTACTAGTATGGATACTGATACCAAATATCATATTGATAAAAATGGTAAATATAAGTTTACGATTTATGATAAATATAATAATGCTTATGAAAGAATTATTGATATTGAAAATATTGATAAAGAAGATTTATCTGGAAGTTGTGTAGCAACAGTTAAAGATAAAAAAACAACCATTACTGTTAAAGCTAATAAACCAATTATTAAATATAAATATAATGGTGTTGAATCAACTAAAAATCCTTATGTTATTAATAGTGTTTCGAAAAACAATCGCGTAATAATATATGATTTAGTTGGTAATACCAAAGAATTAACATGTAGTCTTGAAGGAAGTATTTTAGATGGTAATATGGAAATTCACTTTATTGCTAGTGGTTTCTATGATGATTCCATTCTAATTAGAACGGATAGTAAAGTTATTTATATTGATGGTGGAAGAGCTGGTGGTGCTAAACGTGATATTGAATACTTAAAAGGTTTAGGTGTTAAAAAGATTGATGCGATGATTGGTTCTCATGTTGAGTATGATCATATTGAAGCTCAAGCTGATATTTTAGATAATTTTTCTGTAGATAAAATAATATATCCTGTTGACATTTACAAATGTCGTAGTAATTGCCAATGTGAAAGAGATAATGATGTAAGAAAAGTTCTTTCTGCTATGAAAAGACATAATAAGACAGCAACAACGCAACCTATTCCAAGTAAGATGGATATCGGGGAAATTAAAATATACTATTTAGGTCCTTTAAGTAAGACTTGTAATAATAACAATAACTCCTTTGTTTTTATTCTTAAATATGGCAATACAAGTTTTATGTTCACAGGGGACTCTTATAGTTCTATTCATAATCCAAGTGGACTTTTGGATAATGCTAAAAAGATTGGCTTAAATTCAATTAAAGTTGATGTTATGAAATATCCACATCATGGTAATGATCCAATGTATGATAAAACATTGAACGCTATTAGTCCAAAGATTATGATTGTACCAAATTACAAGGCTTCTAAATATCCAAGTAGTTCTAATATTAATCGTATTAAACAACATGGTATTACAATGTATCGTCAAAGTGATTCATCAACAGGTAATTTAACACTTATTAGTGATGGTGAAAAAGTAAAAGTATATATGAATACGCAAGCAAGTACATATAAAAGATAAAAAGGCTTATTAATAATAAGTCTTTTTTGTAAAAACCTATAAAAATAATAAATTTTATTGTATACTATCATTGGTGAATGTTATGTATAATTATATAAAAGGTACTGTAAAAGAAATTAGTAGTACAACAATTACGCTTGATAATAATGGAATAGGT
>JAEEZO010000065.1 GCA_016291895.1 Caryophanales bacterium | reverse complement strand
GCTTTATTAATAACTTTATTATCCTCATATGAAACATCATATCCATATGTTTCTAATTCAACAATTCTATAGTTAATTGGATTTCCATCAATATCTTTATCCATTACACCATCGAAATCAATTTCACAAACGTTTTCGTTACAATTTCTAGTGTTAATTGTCTTTATTTCTCTTGGCATAATACCATTTATTTCATATAAAGCAAATTTTAATTCTTTTGGTCTTAAATTTTCAAATCCTTCATCATCAAAGATTTTAATATATTGTTCGCTTCTCATATTTGCTGTGTTAATTATTATATTTGCACCAGCAAAAGGTTCATCTTTATAAACCCATTTATAATGAATATAAGTTTGATAATAAAAGCTCATTCTATCTGGGAGACGATAATGTGATTCATATGTATCAAATGGCTCATTATCCCTAACCTCCACATAATAATGTACTTGTGTATCTTTTACAGTTCCTACAACATAGTTATATTCTTCTAAATTAACTGGATATATGGATTCAATTAAAGGATAATTATAATAAGCGTATCCACTGTCTCCATTCCATGTAACTCGTTTGCCATTATTTCTATTATTATATTCTATATAAAGATCATTGCTATCAGCCTCAAAACAAAATTCTCCATTCGACAAATTATATTTACTTAAGTATACTACATTATTTAAATTGTCTTTATTAGTAATGTAATAATAATCATCTCCGTTTTTTATTCTAAAGGTAACAGCTACATTATTATTATTATTATTAAAATATTTTGTCGTTTTTACACAATATCCAGTTTTAGTTATATTGTACTTAACATCATATTTTTCATTTTCTTCCTCTTTTACAAAATATTCTGCTATGCTGCCATCATCATTAAATTTAGGAATATTATTGAAAGTTCCTTTCCACTCATTACTATTATCTGAATTTTCATTACCATTTGTTAATTCAAGTGTACTAACAATTTTAGTTTCATCTTTTATATTATATAGATTAAACTTTACTTTTTCAGGTCTTTCATTTTCAAAACCTTGATCATTCCATTCTTTAGAAAAAGGAAAAGAGGTTTCATTATATTTATTAATAACTACGGTTTCATTTTCACGTGACTCAGTATCACCAGTCCATTTATATGACCAAGCATAGACCTTATTTTCTAAATTTAATTCTTCAGAGTTAAGATAATCATTATTTAAGTGAACCCCTAAATGTTCATAATCCGTACTAAATGAAGAACTACGAAAATAAGTATTAAAATTATTTGAATCAAAATGTATTGGTTTAATATCAACTACTTTTACTTTATTCTCATTATTTTCGCAATGATTATTGTTACAATAAATAACTAAAGATATTTCTTTAGATGGCACAAGAATGGTACTACCAGCTAGTGGATTACCTAAAATTGAACCTATGTTATCATATGAATATTGCTTATTAGGTTCCCAAATACTGCCATTATATCCTGTTTCTTCCAAAATTAAAGGGATTAATTTTGTTCCTACATTAGAATCTTCTGAAAAAGTAACTGCTAAACCATTATAATAATCATTGTAATCATAATAAGTTTGATATTTATCAATTGCTCTTTCTTTAATATAATACTTTTTTTCTTCACCATTATCATCAAATCGTTTTAAATGTTCTACTTTCTTTTTCCATACATTAGGTGACGATGCATCATCTTCATTTAATGAAACAGTTTTTACTAAATTAGTTTTGTTTTCATCATCATAGATATCAATGATTACTTCATTTGGTCTTTCATTTTCATGTCCCTCATCATCCCATCTTTTTTCAAGTTCGATTTCTTTATCATCAATTATTGATGTAACAATGTCTTCATTTCCAATTGTTGTAATAGAGTCAATTAAAATGCCATATTTTAAACCCCAACTTGGAGTATCAAAAGTTAAATAAAAGTCATTTGAATAACTAGAGTATGTATATTTATAATGCCATGCGTGTGATTCTCCATAAGGGAAAGGATGCTTTGATTCCGGATAATTATTACCTACTAGTTCTTCTACTAATTTCAAGTCTGAGTACTTAGTTTGTTTTTCAATAGACGACATTACAGAAGAATAACTAACACTTCTAATACCAACATTACTTGGATTAGATATATCAAATGTTTTATTAGCAATATCAGATTTAGAACCAAAAGATGGAGTGAGAAAATTAGGATAAAGATCTATAGCATACCATCCATTATATTGAGTCTCATGATCATCATGGAAGAATAACATTAAAGCATACTCTCTAGCAGCATCAGCATTCTCATTAAACTTAATTCTAATGCCTGTAGATGAATCGTAAAATTCTGTATATTTAGGTATTTCTTTTTCTCTTACAACAAATTCTCTTTTTGTTCCGTCAGGACGAACAGCAAGAACATTTTTAAATTCTCCTATCATATGATTACTATCATCAGGATCATAATCATCTTGATCTAGTGTAATCGTTGCAAGTTTTGTATTTTGATCATTTTTATCATACAAATAAAATTCTGATGAAGTTGGTCTTAAATTTTCAAAACCTTCATCTTCCCAATATTTATCAAATTTTACATTAGTAACAAGTTGCTCATTAATAATAATGTCAGCATTGATAAAAGTATTAGCATTTGGTTCAAATGTATATCTTGGTTGACCATTAATTCTATTAGAAATATTTGGATATTCTTCTCCTTTATAATCAACAAAAACAGTTCCAGTATCTACAGAATATGGAGTATCATATTTATCTTTAAATGTAGGATAAATACTTTTAATATCTAAATTTTCATAAGAAGAAATAAAATACATTCGTTCTTTTCCTTTTATCGTTGGAAAACAAACTGTTTGATTTTGCATATCTTGTTTTTGAAAACCATATCCATTATATCTTGGATTTTTCATTGCATAAAACTTATTGTTAATATGATCGGTAGTTATATAAACATAACTTGAACTGTTATAATTATCCTGATTTCCAAAACGTACACATAATCCATTTTTATTTTTTCTATCATATGTTTGATGATAACCCATATTTGCTTTTTGTTTAATTAAATATTCTATTTCATCACCATTATTATCGTATCTTAATATATTAGGAAATGATCCATACCATATATCACCACTTTGACTACTTTTGGTTATTGTTGTAGAACTGACAAGCTCATTATTAAAAACTTTATATAATTCATATGTTACAGAATTAGGTTTCTTATCAGAAAAACCATTATTAATCCATTTAACTTCAAAATTATATGAAGAATAATTACTTATATTTTCAATTAAATTAACATTTGGAAATAATTCTCTATTAGGAACCCATGTATATTTTAATCCTTGATTATTTGCAATACTATATAAATTAGGCATACTTCTTCCATAGAATTCTTCCCATACGTCACTTATTTCAGCTGTTTGAGTTGTATCGTATGAATCTTGATATGTTGGATAAATACCTTTAGCATTAAGAAGCACAGGATCACCAGTAATATATATTTTCTCTTTTCCATTTACTACTGGAACACATACCTTCTTGTTCGCTATATCACTTGAGGAAAAATAACTATTATTACTACTACTATTAATATAATAGTAATTACCATCATCATGTTCTGTTATAAAATTAACAAGACCATTTCCTGAATCTCCAAAAGACATACATAAACCGTTATAATCTGTTCTTGAATAATTTTGATGATAATTATTAAGATATTCTTGTCTAATTATATATTCAGCAAGTGTTGTATCTTGATTATATTTAGGAACACTAGAAAATACACCATTCCATTTATTTAGATCATTAGGGTCAGCATTTTCACTTGTTAATGTAACTGTGCTTACAACTATTCCTTGATTAAGTACATTATATAAATAATACCTTACACTTTGTGGTCTATTATTTTCATTATTTTCATTATTTTCATCTTTCCAACTTACTGTAAATGTATAATCAATCTTATCATTTATATCGCCGAAAAAGATTTCTTCTTTAATATTATTTCTATTATTTTCAAATTTAAATATTGAGACACTACCAATTAATAATAAAATAGAACATAATACAAATATTATAATTTTTTTATATTGTTTCATATTTGCCTACTCTCCTATAATAATTATACAAATTATTGATAGTGTTATAAACATTTTTTAATATTTTTATTATAAATTTACATAAAAAAAGAGTGATTATTCACTCTTATTTTCTTTTTCATGGATTTCTTTAATGATTGTTTCAATACGATTGGCATATTCAATAGAATTATCATAGAAGAATGATAACTCTGGTGTATGACGAACTAAAACTCTTTTAGCAAGTTCACTTCTTAAATGTCCTTTACTATCATTTAATTCTTTTAATACTTTTTCTTGATCATCATTATAACAAGTGAAATAAACTTTAGCATAAGATAAATCACTTGATACATTAACTTCCGTTACAACAACATTCTTTAAAATAGGATTTTTTATTTCTTTTCCAAAAATAATGTTTAACTGTTCCATATACGCATTATTGATACGTGAGGCTTTAACTTTATCCATTATCTTTTAACCTCTACCATTTGGAAGCACTCAATTAGGTCTCCCTCACGAATATCTTGATAATCTTCTATTGTAATACCACAATCAAATCCATTCTTAGCTTCTTTAACTTGATCTTTTTCATGTTGAAGAGATGCAATCTTAGATGTATATACGACAACACCATCACGAATAAGTCTTGCTTCAGCGCCATTTTTGATTAATCCATCAGTTACATGGCATCCAGCGATATTACCAATTTTAGAGAATTTAAAGATTTTACGAACTTCAGCAGTTCCTAAAACTTGTTCTTCATAAACTGGTTCTAGACTACCTTTAATAGCGTCTTCCATATCTTCAACTACTTTATAAATAATATTATATAGTCTTATTTCAACATTCTTGTCTTTTGCAAGATCACTTGTTTTCGTATCAGGTCTTACATTAAAACCAATAATAATTGCATTAGAAGCACTTGCAAGTGATACATCACTTTCTGTGATATTTCCTACACCACTTCTAATCACATTTACTTTAACACCATCAATTTCAATTTTAGATAGTGAATGTTTAACAGCTTCTTCAGAACCTTTAACATCAGTTTTTAGAACAACATTAATTTCTTTTGCACCTTCTTGAACCATGTTAAATAATTCATCTAAGCTCATTCCTGTTCTGTTTGTATCTTCCGCATGACTTCTTAGTTTTCTTTCTTCTGATACGCTTCTTGCTTCTTTTTCAGTAGCAAAGGCCATAAACTTATCACCTGCTGTTGGAAGTTCTGAAATACCAATTACTTCAACTGGTGTACTTGGTCTTGCATATGCAATATTATTTCCTTTGTCATCTTTTAGACCACGAATCTTACCATAACTTGTTCCAATAACAACGGGATCTCCAATACGTAATGTTCCACTTTGAACAAGTAAACTAACAACAGATCCAACTTTGTGGTCACTTCTTGCTTCAATTACTGTTCCTGTTGCATAACGATTTGGATTAGCTTTTAATTCTTTCATTTCAGATACAAGAATAATAGTATCTAATAATTCATCAATACCAATTCCTTTTTTAGCAGAAATCTTACATACAATGGTATCTCCTCCATAACTTTCTGGAACAAGACCATATTCTGCAAGTTCTGCTAATACTCTATCTGGATTAGCTTCTGGTAAATCAATTTTGTTTAGGGCAACAATAATTGGAACTCCTGCTGCTTTAGCATGGTCAATAGCTTCTTTTGTTTGAGGCATAACACCATCATTAGCTGCAACTATTAAGATAACGATATCTGTAACACTTGCACCTCTTGCTCTCATTTCTGTAAAAGCTTCATGACCTGGAGTATCAATAAAGGTAATCTTTTTACCATTAACATCTACTTGATAAGCACCAATAGCTTGTGTAATTCCACCTGCTTCACCACTAACAACATTTGTATTACGAATAGTATCCAAAAGTGTTGTCTTACCATGGTCAACATGTCCCATAATTGTAATTACAGGAGGTCTATCAACTAAATCTTCTTCTCTATCAACAATTTCATATTTTTCGAAATTTGATTTATCTGCTAATTCTTCTTGTTTTAATTTTTTATCATAATCTAAAAGAATTAATTCAACAGTATCATAGTTTAGGCTTTGATTAACATTAGCCATAATACCTAAGTTAAATAATTTCTTTACAATATCCGTTGCTGGAACATTTAAAATATTCGCAACATCTGTTACTGTCATACCTTCTTTATAAAGAACAACATCAGCTTCTTCTTTATTTTCCATTAATTTATCACGATGTTTATAAATTTCTTTTTTCTTTTTTTGAAATTTAATCTTATTATCGTCTTTTTTGATATCTTGTCCTTTATTAGACTTTACCTTTTCACGTTTAGTAGATACTTGATCTAAGTCCATATCCATGCCATTAACAAGATTTGTAACTTTTTCTTCAAGTTCTTCATCTAGTTCGTAATCAGGATTTTCATTTTCTTTCATGTTATCTATTTCAATATCTAACATGGTGATTTCATCATTAGTTAAGAAATCTTCTTCACGTGTTTTCTTAATTCCAAGTTTATTACATAATTCAATAATAACTTCTAAATCTTGATTAACATCTTCAGCATATTCTCTTAAATTCATATATCCCACCTACCTTTTCTCTATTAATTTAATATTTTTTTTATTTCTTCATAGACACTATCATCTATAGTACATTCTAAATGACGTTCTAAACTTTTATTTTTCTTTGCTTTTTCTACTACTTCGATATCTTTTTTGATATATGCTCCTCTTCCATTCATTTTACCGGATTCGTCTGGAACAATATTTCCTTCTGGAGTTTTAACAATACGAAGTAAGTCTTTCTTAGGAAGTTTTTCACCTGTAACTACACAGGTTCTCATAGGAATCTTCTTAACTTTCATAGAATCACCTATTTAATAACAATTCCCATTTCTGCTGCATCACTTGTTCTTTTAACATCAATTTTATATTTTGTTAGTCTACTTGCTAGTCTTGCATTTAATCCTTTCTTTCCAATAGCAAGTGAGAAATTATCATCATCTGCTACAACGATTGCTGAATGTTCTTCAGGATCTGTTATTAATACTGTTAAATTCTTAGCAGGAGCTAAAGCATTTTCAATAAAGATTTTTGGATCTTCATCATATTTAATAACATCAACTTTTTCTCCATGTAATTCTTTAATAATATTAGCAATACGACTTCCTTTTTCACCAATACAAGCACCTATTGGTTCAAAGTTAGATTTTTCTGTATAAACAGCTACTTTACTTCTAAAACCGGGCTCTCTTGCAACACCATACATTAATAATGTTCCATCAGCAAATTCTGGAATTTCATGTTCAAATAATCTTTTAACAAAGCCATAATGGCTTCTACTAAGTTTAATAACTAAGTTACGTCCTGTATTATCTACTTTTGATACATATACTTTAATAGTACTTCCCATTTCAATAGTTTCTCCTGGGATAATATCTTTTTTAGGTAATACTCCATTACTTCTTCCTAAATCAATATAATAGTTATCAGCGTCTTCCAAAGCTACTGTTCCGACCATTAATTCATCTTGTTTATCAACAAAAGCATCATTAATAGCATTACGTTCTGCTTCTCTTATTTTTTGAACTACAACTTGTTTAGCAGTACTTGCAGCTACTCTTCCAAAATCATGTGGAGTAACTTCTGTATCAATTGTTTCACCAACTTCTAAGTCCTTGTTTAGTTTTTTAGCATCTTCTAAACTGATTTCGGTTTCAGGATCAACTACTTCATCAACAACGGTTACATAAGAGAATACTTTAATTTCTCCTGTATCTCTATTAACGGTTGCTTTACCATTAGTCTTACCTGTATGTTTTTTATATGCACTAGTTAAAGCTAACTCCATAGCTTCAAGTACTGTTTCACGATCAATTTGTTTTTCAGCTACGATATTATCAAGAGCATTTAAAAACTCTTTTTCTGGAGCTATCTTTTCTTCTTTTTCTTTCTTTTTCATCTTATTCCCCACCTTTACTTTTTCCATAAATATCTAAATTATAATTCTCAAGTTCAAAATCACTATTATCAATTAAATCATTAATAATATGACTAGCTTCTGTAATTAAATCTAAATCAATTATCTTTTCACTATCTAAACATATTCTTAAGAAGTCATTATTTCCTTCTTTTTCTAATTTTACACTGTCAATAACTAGACCTAAACTATCTAAATTATTGCCTATAATCTCTCTAATCTTATTTTCCACAATTCCTCCTTAAAAATAAATTAAAGAGTGGGTTCCCCCACTCAACATAAACATTATAACATAAAATCCTTATTTTTCAACAAAAAGTTACAAAAGTTAACTATCTTCTTATAGGAAAAATATCTTCTTCCTCATAAGTATTTTTTTTATATGTTAAAACTTTAACATTATCCATTTTACTTTCTATTGATAAACCTATTTCATTAACTCTATTATTTATAATTAAATCATATTTATCATCATAAATTCCTATTACAATCATATCTGATTTAGCTGCATAAGGCTTAATTTGTTTACCATAGAAACAATAATGATTATCACCAAAACCATTTATTACTCTTTTATATGTTCTTTCGATAAATGATTCTATTTCTTCATTTAAATCACTATTTTCATTTCTTAATAAATAATCTTTTTCTTCATTAGTTAATTTACTAACATAAAGATTATTTCTAATAAAAATATATTTTAAATAATCACTACTATATCTTTTATAAAAATCTAAATCATTATTTTCAATATTTAATTCTTGTAATAATTTATCATAATCTAACAACCTTAGTTTTTTAATCAAATATTCCGTATAAAAACGTCTATAAATATTATATAGTATTAAACTAACTTGATCGTCTCGATTAAAATCTAATGCAATATTTAAACTAACTAAATCATCATAAGTTACATCTTTAAATTTCATTATTCACCACTTCCAAACTTTGTTTCGTGTACACTATAAAAGGAGTTATTAACTAAATCAT
>JAEEZO010000064.1 GCA_016291895.1 Caryophanales bacterium | reverse complement strand
TTTACGATTATTGGTTCTATCTTATTACAAATGATTGTTATTAATGTTCCAACATTATCTAAATTTTTGAAAATATCAAGTTTATCTTTAAATACAGTAGTTCTATCTTTTATCTTTTCATTATTTATAATTGTTGTAGCAGAAGGATATAAATTTTTATATAGAAAGTTTACTTCACAAAAATAAGAGAATTTTAAATTCTCTTTTCTTATGGTAAAATAATAATATATTATGACTCAACCATTGGTATGTGTAATTAATTTATGGCTTATTATATAATGAAGTCATGAAAGGAGAGATAGTTCATGGATTTAATTAAGATTGGAAAATTTATTGCTGATTGTCGAAAAAACAAAAATATAACACAAGAACAATTAGCAGAAAAACTATATATTACAGATCGAGCAGTATCAAAATGGGAAAGAGGGTTATCACTTCCTGATGCTGATAAGATGCTTGATTTATGTAAAATCTTAGATATTAATGTTAATGAGCTATTAAATGGTGAGAAGATTAGTATGAAAGATTATGATAAGAAGAATGAAGAATTATTAGTTGAGATGGCAAAACAAGAAGAACAAAAAAATAAAAGATTAATGCTTGATATGTGGGTTTTAACTATTTCAGCTTTAATATTTTATTTAGGCATTATTACTTTGGCATCTTTAACATTAGAAGATGGACCAGTATTAGGAACAGTTGTGTGTATATCAACAATATTATTTGTATGTGTTGCTTTCTACGGATTAAAACTTGAAACTAGTGCCGGTTATTATGAATGTCAAAAATGTCATCATAGATTTAAGGAAGATAATTATTTTAAAGCAATGATAACACCTCATATTGGAACAAGTAGATTCTTTAAATGTCCTAATTGTGGTATGAGAAGTTTTGCTAAAAAAGTAATGACTAAAGAAAAAGAGAATTAATTATTCTCTTTTTTTATGATAAAATACTATATGTTATGAAAACGGGCGCATATTCCAGTTAAAATTGGTAGAGTATAAAGTTTATTTATTATATGATTATTCTCGAAAGAAGGGATAAAATGGAAATTGGAAAAAAGATAACAGAATTAAGAAAGAAGAAGGGTTTATCACAAGAAGAACTAGCAGAAAAAGTTGGTGTTGCAAGACAAACAATATCAAAGTGGGAGTTAGGTGAAACGTCACCTGATTTAAAACAAGGTAAAGAATTATCTAAAATCTTTAATGTTAGTCTAGATGAATTAGTTGATAATGATATTAAAGATATTTTAGTAGAAAGAACATCTAATACGGAAAAACTTGCAGGTTTAATATTAAAATTAATTCGCTTTGTTGTGATTTTTGTAATCGTGGCTCCTATTCTTTATATCATGTTATACATTGTTGTTAGAAATATAAGAGAAAGTAATAAAGGTAATTTAATGGATGTAACGATAACATGTACCTTACATGATGAAAAATATAGTTACTCTTTTAATTACTATGAACAAACCGGTGAGATTAAAGCTGCTGGTGGAGATGGGTATCTTGCAAACATCACAAATGTCGATAAGTATGGTGATGCTTATCAAGCTTTAGATGTAATTGATGCCTATGTTAAAAATAATGGTGGATCTTGTACAAGAAGTGAACCAATAATATCTAATGAGAATAATTAATTTATTCTCATTTTTGTTTTACAACAAATTGTATATATGATAAAATAAAACTCGTTTTTTGAGGTACTTATGAATGAAGAAAGATTATTTCATGAAAACGAATATGTTATTACCGATGATGATTTTAAAAAATATAAATTATTAGTTCATGAAATATATCGAAATGAAAAATTAACTAACCATAAAGAATTAGAGTCTTTTAGAGATAATATTTTTATTTTATTTACAATTTATAATCTAGATAGTATGTATTCAGAAGAAGGTGACATCAAATATTGGACAATTTTTCTTGATAAAGCAGTGTATATAGCAAAAACCTTAAAAGATTATACAATTGATCCTAAAATAATTAATTATGTTGATTGTTTAATATATGATCCTTTAGTATTTATAGAAGTACTTGCAACTTTATTTGTTCCAGAGATTGTAACTAATCATGTTGTATACATGAATTCATGTCGTAAGATAATCGATTTATTTTGTACTCATGGTATTGCTTTTTCTAAAGAGGAATATGATAGTGGTAATAAAGAACTTGATTATTATTTTACATATTTTAGAAGTTTAATTAATACGGGTATGGACTTGAATGATATTCGTAATGAAGATCGTATGTTAGCTATTATTTTTGCACATCTTCATAAAAAAGGTATCGTTGATTATTCGTTATTTGATAGATATTTATTTAACAAAAATTTATATAAAGATTTAGTTAGAATGAATATTAATATTACAGATGATACAGGTGGCTTTAATTATGAAAACACGGAAAAGTTATTAGAAAACTTTGATTTTATCTTTAATAATAGTAACGTCGTAATTCGTTAAAAAACTATAAAGATATTGACTATTATAGCAATTTGTGATACTATAACGGTCGTCTTTTGAAGGGGGATTTAAAATGAATTTAAAGATTAGATTAGCGAGTGCCGCTTTAGCAGCAACACTTGCAACAAGTGCTTTTGTTGTAGTTCCAACGACAGCACTAGCTACTACAAAAGATATTAAAGTAGTAGAAAATCAAGAAACAGGAGAAGAACATTTAGAATATGATGTTCAAAAAGGAGATACTTTATCACAAATTAGTGTATATTTAGTAAACCGTTTTTGGAAAAATGGTGAAATACCTGAAGAAGATATTAAGATGTTTAAAGAAGATCCTAATACTAAATGTAGATTCTGGACAGGAATTGTATATTATTACGTTCTAACAAAAAATGCTGAATTAGAAGCACAAGGAAAGAAAGGTAATGTAAGAAAATTAGTTCTACGTCCTGATAAACCAGATATTCCAGTTCCAAGTACTTATGAAGAACTTAAGTTCTATACTGCAATGTCTAAGAAAACAGGATTCCATGCTGCATATTGTAAAGCAAATCATATTTATTCTAAACCAAAAACTATTTATATTGACAAAGCAGATGCAATTAGAAGAATCCAAGAAGTATTTAGAACATTATCACCAGATAGAGTAGTTGAAGTTAGTGATAAAATGTTAGCTACTTACTTAAAAATGATTAGTGGTGTAGATGCTAAATTCGTATTAAAAGATGGAGCTAAACCACTTAAAGGTGACGATAACTGGAGATTCTATGAATTAGTATTATATCCAGAAGAAGTAGAAGCTCAAATTGAAGGAACAAAAACTAAATAGTAATAAATAAAGAGATATCATTGATATCTCTTTTTTATTTTCTTGAAGATATAAAGGTACTTTGATATTATAAAGTTGTATATATTGTTTTAAAGGAGATGATTGTAAAATGGGTATATATAACTTAAAAGTAAAGAAAAGAAATGGTGAAGAATTTGATCTATCAACTTTAAAAGGAAAAGTATCATTAGTTGTCAATACAGCAACAGGATGTGGTTTTACACCTCAATATGCAGCTATTGAAGAATTATATGAAAAATATCATGATCAAGGATTTGAAGTATTAGATTTTCCTTGTGATCAATTTGGACACCAAGCTCCTGGAACAGATGATGAAATACATGAGTTTTGTACAGCTAAATATCAAACACAATTTGATCAATTCGCTAAAATTGAAGTAAATGGTGAAAATGAAAGTGAAGTCTTTAAAATATTAAAAGAAGAACAACCAAAAGAAGAAGTTATTGGCTTAAAAAATAAAATGGCGATGAAAGCAATTGCTAAAATAAGTAAAACCTGTATAAAAGATAATGATATTGTTTGGAACTTTACTAAATTTTTAGTTGATAAAGAAGGAAATGCTATTAAAAGATATAATCCTACTTTTGATCCTAAAGATATAGAAGATGATTTAAAAGAATTATTATGATAAATACTAGTGGTTATGAATTAAGTACAGCAATTACTAATTTATTAATATTTATTACTAGTTTAATATTAATCTTTAAAATAAAGAATAAATCTTTTAAATGGTTTTATTCCTTTATATTAATTGATTCTTTGATGGGAGTAATCGTCCATGGTATAAAGATGAGTTCTTTATTAAATACAATATTATGGATTATTTTATATTTATTATTTTGTATAACTTTTAATTTACTATTACATATCTTTTGTAATATGAAAATAAAGAAAGTATTAATAATATCATTATTATCATTTATTATGATGTTTGGTATATATATGTTAGCTATTAAGAAAAATATTATTAATTTAGATAATATTGTTATGCTTATATATGCAATAATTATTGTATTAATTAGTTTATATAAGATTATAAAAAAACCATTTATTAATAAATTATATATATTAGGTATTATTATTCAAATAATTGGTATTATCCCAATATTCTTTAAAATAAATATATGGTATTTAAACTATAATGGAATATGTCATTTATTTACTTTAATAACAATTATAATATTTTATTTTGGTATAAAGAAGGAAAATGAGAAAGCACTTAAATAATTAAGTGCTTTTTTGTAAAAAGATGTAAATATAAATAATTTATAAATATATTAATTATTAGATATTGTAGAATTGTTTTTTATATTATAAAATTTTATTATAGGAGAATATATGAAAAAGAAAACAAATATATTAAAAGAAAAAAGTAATAAAAAGAGAAAAATAATAACATCATTGTTATGTGTATCATTATTTTGTGTTTTTAGTATCTTTTTAATGGTAACATTCTTTGATCAACCTTCAAAAACAAATGATAAAACAGTTGTTGATGATAGTAGTGAAAAAGAAAATGATGTAGAAAAAGTAGATGATGAAGTTACAACAAGCTATGTTGTATCATTTAATACGGATGGTGGAAGTTATATTGAATCTGTTACTGCATTCGAAAATGAAATAATTGATATTCCAGAAGAACCTTATAAAGAAGGATATACGTTTGATAAATGGTTATTGAATGGAAAAGAATATGATTTTGATACACCAATTAGAGATAGTATTGAACTTGAAGCATCGTGGATTGGTAATGCGGTAACATTAGGTGAAAATACTAAATATACAATTTATTATCATAAAAGTAGTTTAGTAAATAGTAAAACACCTGTAATTACTAAAATAGAATGTATTAAGAATAAAAAATGCCAATTAGGAAAAAAAGGAACAAGTACAAAAACTGGATATGTTTTTGCAGGATGGTCTACAGAACCTAATATTACTTATGATAAATATGGATGGACAAATTGGAGTGGTATTTGGAAGTATTCAAATGGCCAATATGGAATTAAAAACAACGAATTACATTTATATGAGATTCTAATTAAGAAAGATACATTTAATATTGGATATTATATTAATGGTGTAATTGAGTATAGTACATGTAAAACAAACTCAAACTGTTCTATTAAAGACGGTCTAGATAAAGAAGGATATAAATTTAAAGGATGGACAACATATAGTAATGGAAACGATGATAAATATGGTTGGACAGGATGGAGTGGCCCATGGATATATACAAATGGAGAATGGGGTATAACTAATAATACATTAATCTTATACCCAAGATATTCTGTTAATAACAATTATGTAATTAATTTTAACGGAAATGGCGGTATTGGACTAATGGGAAGTTATGTCTGCGAAACTGGTAAAAGCTGTAGAATAAGTGGATCTAAATTTGTAAGAGACGGATACACATTTAGAGGTTGGTCAACTAGTAGAGAAGGTAAAAAAGATGAATATGGTTGGACAAATTGGAGTGGAACATGGAATTTTAAAAATGGTGAAAGAGGAATTAAAAATAATACTTTAACACTATTTGCTATTTGGGTTAAAGTGCCTGGAAATCCAATTCAAATTAAATATGTATCTAATGGTGGCTCTGGTAGTATGTCAAGCCATGTTTGTAATCGAGGATCAAGGTGTGCTATTAAGGCAAATACTTTCTCAAGAGAAGGCTATGATTTTATTGGATGGACAACAAGAAGTGATGGCATAGATGATGGATTTAAATGGACAAATTGGAATGGTACATGGATGTATCATAATGGCTATTATGGAATCAAAAATAATACATTAACTTTATATGCAATGTGGGAAAAAGAGAATCCGAATAAATATACAATAAACTATTATGGCAATGGAGCTACTGGAGGATATGTTCCAAGTACTATATGTGTGACTGGTACAGAATGTGTTTTAGAATTTGATGGATATACTAGAGATGGTTATATTTTTACTGGTTGGACAACAAGAAGCGATGGAATTGATGATGGGTATGGCTGGACTGGCTTTGGAAACATATGGAAATATACAAATGGCGAATGGGGAATAAGCAAAAATACTTTAAATTTATATGCAAAATGGATGCCATTAGGTTCACAAAATGGTTATCGTTTATATGACTCTTATACAAGTCCTACGTTAGTTTATAATATATATAAGAATAATAAAGAAGAATATATTTCTAAAATATGGGTAGCTGATTCATATAAACAATTTAAAGTTGCATTGTATGATCCACATGGACAAGGTTCAGCAAATGAAAACGCAATTTTAACCAAAGAAATTAATCAAAATGGATATCAAAATAAGGGTTTAATTGCTGTAAATGGTAGTTTCTTCGAAAATAAAAATAGTTCTAAATCATATATAAGTAAAAATGTTATAATAAATAATGGAGTAGCAGTAAGAGATAAAGGAAATTCATCAGCGGTAATTAGTGTAAGTGCTTCTAGATGGTTAAATCAATTTGTTGGAATGTCTTCATCAGAGATTTTATCATATGGAGTTAAATATACTGCAGTAATTTCAAGCGATGTTGATGGAAAGAAAAAAGATGATACATCACAAAAACCTAACGATAGAACGATAATATGTCAAATTGGTAAAAACGCTTTTATAATTGGTAGTTGTAAAACTACTTATCCAAATTTGTGCTTTAATAAAATGAAGGAGTTTGGATGTTCTATTGGTTATAATCTAGATGGAAGTGCAAGCCAAAGATTAACAATAAAGAAAAATACAAATAATTTGAAAGAAGTTATTCATAATAGTAGACTTATACCAGATATGGTATACTTAGTTGAACAATAGAGATTATAAAAAGAACAATTATTTATTTAATTGTTCTTTTTTTATTTACACATATAAATTTCACAAATATTTTATTGACTATAAATTAATATAAGGTTTAAAATATTATTAGAATAGCGACGTCTATTGTTTGAAGGAGGATGAGAAAAAAAGATGAAAGCAATGGTTGGTTCAAGTGTGCAAAAAGACAGCTTTAAAGCTGGTGTTGAAACCGCAAAAAAGGCATTGAAGGGATTAAAAAAACCTAGAGTTGGTTTATTATTTACTTCAATTAAGTATAATCAAAAAGAAGTTATACGAGGAATTAAATCTGTAAGAAAAGGATTAAAAGTACTTGGATGTACTTCATCTGGTGCTATTATGACACCAGAAGGAATTATTTCATCAGAAGATGGATTTGCAGGTATGATGGTACTTGATGAAAACGAGTTACGTGTTGGTGTTGCCGGTTCTTCAAGAGGAACTGATCCAAGAGCAACAGGTAGAAGACTTGCTAAAGAAGCAATGGCTAATGCTGCAAGAAAAACAGCTCCAGTTGCCTTTGCAATGTTTGCATCTCCTGCAGAAGAAGAATATTATTTAAAAGGTATTCAAGATGTTATTGGCGAAGTTCCAATGTTTGGTGGAAGTGCTGCTGATGATGCTGTAGCAGGAGAATGGAAAATATTCTGTGAAGACAAAGTAGTTGGTGATGGATGTGCTGTAGCATTCTTCTATACTACAAAAGCTATTAAGAATGTCTTTACAGGAGCATTTGAAGAAACTGATACTGTTGGTTTAGTTACGAAAGTTAAAAATGATCGTTGTATCGTTGAAATCGATCATGAACCAGCACTTAAAAAATATGCTAAATGGATTGGCATGAAAGCAGATGATTTGATGGGACAAAATTTACTTGTTGCATCAATACCACATGCAGTAGGTGTTAAGACACTTCAAGGTGATTTAACTGCTGTACGTCACCCAATGATTGGTAATAAAGATTATTCATTTAATGTAGGTGCTAAAGTAGCAGAAAAAACAGCTATGATCTTACTTAAGAATGATGTTAAAGGTCTAATTAAAGGAGCAAGTGACACTATTAAAGAAGTTAAAAATGGCTTTAATCCAGGAGGATTATTCCTAGTACATTGTGGAGGAAGAAAACTTCATATTGGAGATAAAGTAGATGAAGACTTCAAAGCAATTAAAAAAGCTTGTGGTGAAACACCATTTATCGTAGCCTTTACATTTGGTGAATATGGTCAAATGAATCATAGTGGAGCTACTATTTGCGGATTATCATTATCATTCACAGGTTTTGCTAAATAGGTGATATTATGGCAAAAAATTTAATTGGAACAGAATGGAAAGAAGCTTCTAATGGAGCTGTTATAAAAATTGTAAATCCAGCAACAGGTACTTTAATTGATACAGTACCTGAAAGTACAAAACAAGATTGTGATAAAGCAGTACAAGCTGCTAAAAAAGGTCAAAAAGAATGGGTTAAAAAACCTATGCATGAAAGAGCAAGTATTTTAATGAAATTTGTATCTTTAGTTGAAAAACATAAAGATGAACTTGCAAGACTATTAAGTAATGAAACAGGTAAACCAATAAGTGAAGCATATGGTGAAATCGCTAATGTTTCAATTGGTGTTCCCGCATTTTGTGAAATGGCAAAACATTTATATGGTAATGTCATTCCAGCAGGACAAGAAATGGGACAAGAATGTACAATGCAATATACAGAACAAGCACCTCTTGGTGTAGTTGTTGCTATTATTCCATTTAATTTCCCAAGTGATTTGTTTTGTCAAAAAATACCACCTGCATTATTAATGGGTAACTCTGTTATTATGAAACCATCTCCACATAATCCATTAACATTAAATAGATATGCTGAGTTATTAATGGAAGCAGGAGTTCCTGGTGGTGCTATTAACGTAATTAATGGTACTGGTGGTTTTGCTGCTCAAGCTCTAGCTGCTAATCCTGGAGTTAACCTAGTTAGTTTAACAGGAGCAACTAGAAGTGGTATTGAAACAATGAAAACATGTTCTGATAACTTAACACACTTGATGCTAGAATTAGGTGGTAATGATGCCTTTATTTTAGATAAAGATGGTGATGTTGACTTAGCAGTTGAAGAAACTATTTGGGGAAGATTCTATAATACTGGACAAGTATGTTGTGCTTCTAAACGTTTCTTAATTCATAATGCTGTTAAGAAAGAATATATAAGAAAACTAAAAGCAAGAATTGCGAAGATTAAAAGAGGTAAACCAAGTGATCCTAAAACTCAACTTGGATGCTTAGTATCTGAAGAAGCTGCTAAAAATGTTGAAAGACAAGTTAATCAAACAGTTGAAGAAGGAGCTAAAGTTATTCTTGGTGGTAAGAGAAAAGGTGCCTTCTATGATCCAACAATTATTGATGGTGTAACAAAGAATATGGCAGTTGCTAAAGATATGGAAATCTTTGGACCAGTTGTATCAATAATTGGTTTTGATAATATTAATGAAGCAATTAAGATTGCAAATCAATCATCATTTGCTCTATGTGCTTGTATTATTACAAGAAATATGAATAATGCGTTTAAGATATCTCGTCAATTAGAAGCTGGTGGTGTTATTATTAATGGAGCATCATTCTTTAGATCATTTGAAATGCCATTTGGTGGTTGGAAATACTCTGGAATTGGTAATGAAGGAGTTATGACAACTCTAAAAGAAATGTCTAGAACAAAGACAGTTATCTTAAAAAATATTTATAAATAATATAAAAACATCTCATATGAGATGTTTTTATTTTGTAATAGATCATTTATGATACAATAAAGATAGAAGGTGAATATGGAAGAGAAGAGAATTAGTTTTTATGAATTAATGGAAATAATGAAAAAAGAGAAAAAGAGAAGTGATAATGTTTTTAAGATAATGACTGTAGGTATTCCTATAATTGTTTTACTTACAATCTTTATTGAAAATTTTTATGTTCTTGCAATAACATATGGTATTTTTTATTTAGTTTCATTAATATCTTTTATTTTAATAAATAAAAATTATGATAAAAGAATGACTGAATTAGAAGAAAGACAAGGAGAAATTGATAATTACTGTGTTGAACTTGAAAAATCGGTTTATCTTACCAAAGAAAGTTTAATGATATTAAGTGGTAAGGCCGTTAAGAATATAATAATTAGATTAGATGATATTATTTCTGTTAGAAAATATACTGATGGTGAAGGTATACCTTCCATTAGAATAGAAACAAAAGATAAAAAATCAACAAATATTCGATATAAAGAAGAAGTTCTTAAAAGATTAGAGGTTTATAATAGTTCAAATG
>JAEEZO010000006.1 GCA_016291895.1 Caryophanales bacterium | reverse complement strand
AGATGAATATACTATTTATCATAGTGATGATACTAAACTATATAAGTTATCAGAAAAAGGTGAATATCCAATAATTATTAAAGAGACTGATCGTTATTATTTTGAATATCAAGATGAACTTGTATATGTTCTTAAGAGTGATGTTAAAGAAATTGTTAAACATGAGAATACAAAGGCTAAGAATGTATCATCAGTTCCGGTTCTTAATTATCATTTTATCTATGACCCTAAAGAGAGAACTTGTAATCAAAGTATTTGCTTAACCGCAAGTAGGTTAGAAGAACATATTAAATATTTTAAAGATAATAAAATATTAGATTTAACTATGCATGAGTTCCAACTTTATATGGATAAGAAACTTAATTTACCAAAGAGTGTATTATTAACATTTGATGATGGTTGGTTAAGACAAAAAGGTGTTGAGATTCTTGATAAGAATGAATTCCATGGAACATATTTCCTTATAACATCTGTTTATTTACCAATTGAATCAAAATATGTAGAATTCCATAGTCATACTCATAATATGCATACTCAAGGTCAATGTCCAACGGGACAAGGTGGTGGAATTCAATGTTTATCTGAAAAGAAGATTCAAGAAGATTTAAAGAAGAGTCGTGAACTTCTAAATAATACAACAGCCTTTTGTTACCCATTCTATGAATGGAATGAGTATGCTATTGGTCAATTGAAGAAAGCTGGTTTCACTTTAGGATTTATTGGCGGTCAAAGAGCTGCTAAACCTAGTGATAATCATTATCGTGTTCCAAGATATATTATTTATAGTTGGACAACGGTAAGTACTTTAAAAACATATTTTAATTAGAAAGCTTCGGCTTTCTTTTTTTATAGTCAACAAACTATAAAAATTAATAAATCTATGATATTATTAATAGTGGGAGCAAATATGAAAGTTAGTGTAATCGTACCAGTTTATAATGTTTATGAATATATTGATAAATGTTTAGATAGTTTAGTACATCAAACATTAAAAGATATGGAAATCATTGTTGTTAATGATGGTTCTCCTGATGATTCTGAAAGTATTATAAAAAAATATGAAAAGAAATATAAAAATATCAAATACGTTGTTAAGAAAAATGGTGGCTTAAGTGATGCAAGAAACTATGGTCTTAAGTATGCAACAGGTGATTATATAGGATTTGTTGATAGTGATGATTATGTAGCTAATGACATGTTTGAAAAGTTATATAACAAGATAACAAAAGATAAATCGGATATCGCTGTTTGTGAATTTAATTATGTTTATCCTGATGGTAAGATAATTAGAAGTTATTCTAATTTAGATTATACAGATGAAGTTGATAAAAAATATTTAATCTCACCACCAATGGCGTGGACAAGATTATATAAAAAAGATTTATTTAAAGAATTAAAATTTAAAAAAGATATTTATTATGAAGACTTAGAGATGAATCCTAAAGTACTTTTATATACAAAGAAAATATCTTTTGTTGATGAAGGTTTGTATTACTACATAGTTCGTAATAATTCGATAATGAGACAAAATACTTTTAATGAGAAATTATTACATATCTTTGATATCTTAGATAGTAATAAAAAACTTTTATATAAAGATTATCCTATGGAAATAGAATATATGTACATTGATCATCTATTAAGGACCGCGTCTCTTCGTTTTATGGATTATGATAATTATAAAGAAAACATTAATAAAATAGTTGATATCTTTAAATCTGATTTTCCTAATTGGAAAAAGAATGTTTATTTAAAGAAGAGTAGTAAGAAGATGAAACTTCTTTGTCATCTTGCTTATCATAAATGTTATCTTTTATTAAAGATTATCAAGAAAGTAACAGGTAGATAGTATGAAGATAAGTGTAATAGTACCTGTATGGAATGTTGAGAAGTATCTTGATAAATGTTTAGATAGTTTAGTTCATCAAACATTAAAAGATATCGAAATTATTGTTGTAAATGATGGAAGTCCAGATAATTCAGAAGAGATTATAAAAAAATATGAAAAGAAATATAAAAGTATTAAATATGTTGTTAAGAAAAATGGAGGATTAAGTGATGCTAGAAACTTTGGCCTTAAATATGCAACAGGAAAATATATTTCTTTTGTTGATAGTGATGACTATTTAGAACTTGATGGCTTAGAAAAAATGTATAATAAAGCCAAAGAAAAAGATTATGATATGGTTGTTAGTGATATCGATTATATCTATCCAGATAAATCATTAAGAGTAAGTAGTAGTGTAATAGAAGATAAGTCTTTGAAAGAGAATATGATTACTATTTTCCCAGCGGTATGTAATAAAATCTTTAAAAGAGAATTATTTGATTATAATATTCGTTTTAAAAAAGATATATGGTTTGAAGATGTAGAGTTCTTATATCGACTTTATCCATATATTAAAAGTATTGGTGTTATAAATGATAGTTATTATCAATATGTTCAAAGAGAAGGATCACAAACTAACGTTATAAATCGTAAATTATATGATTATATTGATAACTTTAATGGTATCATTGATTTCTACAAAGAAAAAAAGTTTTATGATGAATATAAGTTGGAACTTGAATATGTCTATGTAAGATATATTTATGCGACTTTTGTTAAAAGAGCAGCAGCTTATCCTAAAGATGATTATAATGAAGCTGTTGATACAGCAATTAAAAATGTTAAAGAACATTTTCCTAATTATAAAAAGAATAAATACTTTAAGAAGAGTTTAAAGGGATTATATTTAAGAATGTTTAATAAAAAAATAAGTAAATTAATATACAAGATATATCATAAAGGAGAAAAAAATGGCTAAGAGAAAACCAAAAAATATTGCAATTATTATTGCGGGTGGTAAGGGAAACCGCATGGGTCAAGATATCCCAAAACAATTTATTAATGTGTATGATAAACCGGTTTTAATCTATACACTTGAAAGTTTTCAAAATCATCCAGATATTGATGAAATTGAAGTTGTATGTATTGATGGATGGCATGATATTTTAAAAGCTTATGCTAAACAATTTAATATAACAAAACTTAAATATGTTATATCTGGTGGTGAAACGGGACAAGAATCAATTAGAAATGGTGTATATAATCTAGAAGGTAAAGTTCATGATGATGATAATATTATTATTCATGATGGTATTAGACCTCTTGTTGAACCAGCAGTACTTTCTGATGTTATTGTTAAATGTAATCAATATGGCAATGCCGTAACAAGTATGCCTTATAATGAACAAATCTTTGTTGTTGATGATGAATTTTCAACAACCAAATATATTCCAAGAGAAACACTAAGAAGAGTATCAACTCCACAAGCTTATAAGTTTAAATTACTAGATGAAAAGTATAAAGAAGCTTATAAAAAAGAAATTGGTATTTATGGATCAAATTATACTAATACAATGATGGTACAACTTGGTGTAAGATTATATTTTGCAGCAGGTAGTGATAAAAATATTAAATTAACAACAAAAGATGATTTAGAATTATTTAAAGCTTATTTAAATAGTGATAAAGATAATTGGTTGAAATAAACCAGTTTTTCTTTAAGGAGATTATATGAAATTATTAGATAGTAAAAATTATTGTGAAGATATTGAAAGATTAGCAAAAGAAGATTTACCTTTCAATAAATTAAAAAATAAAAGTATTTTAATAACAGGAGCTTGTGGTTTAATAGGTAGTTTCTTTATTGATACTATTATGTATTTAAATAGAGAAAAGAAACTTAATTGTCATGTTTATGCAATGGGATTAACAGAAACTGATAAAACACGTTTCCCTGATTATGTAGGTAATAAATTATTTGATTATATATCACATGATGTTAATGAACCATTAAAAATGAGAAAGAAAATGAATTATATTATTCATCTTGCTAGTAACACTCATCCGGTTCTTTATGCAACACATCCTATTTCGACAATTACTACTAATGTCATTGGTACAAAGAATATGCTAGATTACGCAGTTAAAAGTAAGAGTGATAGATTTATCTTTGCATCAAGTAATGAAATCTATGGTGAAAATAGAGGCGATGT
>JAEEZO010000063.1 GCA_016291895.1 Caryophanales bacterium | reverse complement strand
TATACCTCCATCTCGTGGTTTTTGGCTTACAGTTGGAGGGTTATTACTTATTCCACCACCTATTGGATTTTGACGAGTATTTCCTCCTTGATTACTTGGTATACCTCCATCTTTTGGTTTTTGGCTTACAGTTGGAGGGTTATTACTTATTCCACCACCTATTGGATTTTGACGAGTATTTCCTCCTTGATTACTTGGTATACCTCCATCTCGTGGTTCTTGACTTACAGTTGGAGGGTTATTACTTATTCCGCCTCCTACTGGTGAGCCAGATACTCCTCCGGTACCACCTTCACTTGGTGGATTATTTTCTTTTGGTTTAACTATAATACCTGGATTATTTGGTTTATCTTTTGGTTTTTCATCTGATGGAGTACTTGGGGTTTCGCCTTTCTTAGTATCTTTAGGACTATCATCACCTTCATTTGGTGGTGGTGGTGATGAAGTCGGTTCTTCTGGTACATCTTTTGGATCTTCGTCTGGTGGAGAACTTGGGATTTCGCCTCCCACTTCTGATGTCGTGCCATCAGGGTTGGTTTTCGTCTCTTTTACAAGATTCCCGTTTTCATCATATTCCCATTCATATATTGTGCCATCTGGGTCGGTTCGCGTAGTTTTTATTTTGTTTCCGTTTTCATCATATTCATATTCCCATTCCGTTATTGTGCCATCTGGGTCGGTTCGCGTAGATTTTATTTCGCTTCCGTTTTCATCATATTCCCATTCCCATTCCGTTATTTTGCCATCTTGGTCGGTTCGCGTAGTTTTTATTTTGTTTCCGTTTTCATCATATTCATCTTCCCATTCCGTTATTGTGCCATCTGGGTCGGTTCGCGTAGTTTTTATAGTGTTTCCGTTTTCATCATCTTCCCATTCCGTTATTGTGCCATCTGGGTCGGTTTGCGTAGTTTTTATTCTGTTTCCGTTTTCATCATATTCATATTCCTGTACACGACCCCCAGAAGTTAAACAATACAAAATGTTTCCAGAAGCGTCACAAATAGAAAGTACATTATCATCTATTTTAATTCTACTCCTATGTGTATCTACATTTTCAAATAAATCATTTATCATTTGTTCTAATACATCCATCGACGCTTCTTCTGCTTTATCATACATTTGAAGAGAAAACCTTGCCAATTTTGGTGTGTTTTCTAGATTGTTATCAATAACTTCAATTAAGTCATATGTACTATCATCCATTTTGTCATACTCAATTCTTAATTCACCATCTATATATGGTGCTGGACAATCTGGAAGGCTTAAGTAACATTCACTTGATAAATTTGATATTTTATCACATATATCTATTGCTTCTTCTAATTTTTCTCTATTTACTATTATTTTTCCCATTTTATCACCATCAATTATTACGTTTATTTCTTATAATAAATCTCTTATATCTATATCCTCATCATCTGGATCTTTTTTTTCTTCTTCCTTTTTGTTTTGTTCTTCTCTTGCCTTGGCTTCGGCTTCTAACCTTTCATCTATTTCTTTAGCTTTTACCGTTAATTGAGATGATATCGAATTTCTTTTATTTATGACTTCATCAATCCTAGGTTTTTGATTATCATAATTCTTTTTTATATTATTAGATATAGCATCATCATTATCGGCTAATAAATCTTTAACTTCATTCATGTTATTTTGTATATTATTCATCGTAGAAACTACTGTTTCTGTTTCTGATTGATATTTACTTGCTTGTTCTTGATATTTTCCCATCTCATCCACCAACTTTTCTATTTATTATATTATGGGCTTCGCTATATTCTTTAATTGCCACATCTAATTTATTACTTATTTCAAAATTATCTTTTTTAAGTTCTTCTTTTTCTTCTTCTAACTTTGTATTAAATACTTCTTTATATTTATTAGCTGATTTTGATATCATAGCATCACCATATTCATCATTCAATGCTGCCATCTTTTCTATTAAATCTTGTAATTTTTCATTTGACTTTTTGTAGTTATTCTTAAATTCATCAAGTGTTTCTACTGTTACTTTTACACTACTCATCTTTCTCTCCTTCAGGATTCAATTTCTTAAACTCATTTGTTATTTCTTCTACTGCTTCATTAAATTTTCCTGTTAATTCATTTAAAAAAGTTATTAGAATTATCATCTTTCCTGCATATACAAAATAGTTTGATGTTTTATTATCAAATTGTTCCTTAAACATTTTTCCTGCATTACTTTCCCATACTAGATTTTTTTTATAACTCTTCATAATGCTTATCTCTTGCATAAATTCTTTTAAATATGATGTCATCTTTTTTACGTACTCGTTTATTCTTTCTTCATCAATTACAATATTCTGCATTCTTCTCTCCCATTATTACACATTTATTATAATATATCCTAAATGTCAATACAATAAAATTGATATATATATTGAATTATTTTACATGGTATTGTCTTAATTTATATAATGTTAGAAAACAAAAAAGAGATTACTCTTTTTTTTGTTTATATTCTATTAGTTCAATCACATTCACTATCTAAAACTAGTAATATTTGGTATTTATTATCTCTTTTTTTCTACACCTAACATCATATTATAAAAATATGTTTCAGAAACTATATAATTAATATTTACATTAAATTATTTATATATTATTAGGATTAAAGTCAACTTCTATTCTAATTTTATTATTACTTTTATAGTGATCTATTAAGTCTCTAAGTACTGTTAATAAATTATCTTCATTCTTATATTTAATTAATATACCAAAACGACAAATATTATTTATTTTAAATGGTGTACAAACTGATGGACCTAATATTTCAAAATTAGGTAGTTTTGATTTTAATAAGTTTGTTATTCTATTAACTTCTTTTGATAAATATTCATAATCTTTGGATTTAACTATAACATAAGATAAATAAAAGTATGGTGGATACTTACTATCACGTCTTATTCTCATTTCTTCATTATAAAAGTTTATATAATCATTTTTACTAGCAAGATTAATGGCATAATGATCACTATTATATGTTTGAATAATGACTTCACCAGGTTTCGTACTTCTTCCACTTCTTCCTGATACTTGTGACAAAAGTTCAAACGTTCTTTCAGGACTTTTATATGATGGAATAAATAAACTTGTATCGGCATTTATGACACCAACAAGAGTTACATTAGGAAAATCAAGTCCTTTACTAATCATTTGTGTTCCAAGAAGAATATCATACTTTTGATTTTTAAAATCATTAATAATCTTTTCATGACTTCCTTTTTTAGTTGTAGTATCAAGATCCATTCTAACTACTCTGGCGTTAAATAAAGATTTTATTTCTTCTTCTATTCTTTCGGTTCCTGTTCCACTTTCTTTAAGAGATTTTGTGTGACATGTAGGACATTCCACTGGCTTATTAATAGCAAGACCACAATAATGACATCTTAAAATATCTTTACTTTTATGATAAGTATAACTAATATCACAATGAGGACATTTTAAAACACTTCCACACATTTCACACATGATGCTACTAGAGTAACCTCTTCGATTTATTAAAAGAATAATCTGTTCATGACTCCTTAATCTATCAAATATAGCATTATATAATTTTTCACTAAAAGAAGTTTTATTAATTCTTTTTTCTTTTGTCATATCACATATATTAACTTTAGGAAGAGTTGCATTAACTCTATTTTTTAATACTAATAATTCATATATATGTTTTTGACATTTAGCGAATTGTATAATATCAGGAGTGGCACTTCCTAATAAAAGAGGACAATTATGATATTGACTTCGAACTTCTCCTACACTAATGGCATCATATTTAGGCATATTTTCTTGCTTATAAGTATCAGAGTGACATTCATCAATGATTATTATTCCTATATTAGATAGAGGGGCAAAAATAGCGCTTCTTGCTCCAATTACGATATCTACTTCACCTCTTGTGATTTTTCTATATTCATCATATTTCTCACCATCAGATAAACCTGAATGAAGAATAGCTATTCTTTTAAAATGTTTTCGAAAACGCATTTCAATTTGCGTTGTTAAAGTAATTTCTGGAACTAATAATAAAGCTTGTTTACCTTCTTTTATTACTTTATCAATGATTTCCATATAACATATTGTTTTACCACTGCCTGTTACTCCAAATAATAAATATTTATTATTACTATTTAAATTATCACAAACTTTATTAACAACACTTTCTTGTTCTTCTGTTAAAGTAAACCTTTCTTCTTCTTGTTCTTCTTTTTGATAACGATAATATTCTTCTTTTACTTTTTTAACAATATCTTTCTTTAATAAAGTATCTATGCTACTATTAATCTTTTTTAATTCACTATAAAGTACCTTCTTATGAATTCTTAAATAACTCATAACTTCTTCTTGTTTACTAGTTAACTCATTTGTGTCATTATTAATTATTACATAATCAACATATTTAGTATTATCAATTACTTTATGATTAGCTTTTAAAGCTTTAGGTAACATAACTTGATATGAGCTTATTAAAGTAGACACCGTATCATAACTTATCTTTTTACCAAGCGTTAATAATTCGGAATTTAAAATAGGTTCAGAGTCAACAACATCGATTATTTCTTTAATATCATAATCATCTTCTACACTATCTTTAATTTTTAAAACAAAGCCTTCAAGCTTTTGTGTTGAAAAAGGAACTAGTACACGACATCCCACCAAAACCTCTAAATTAGAAGGAATCTTATATGTAAAAGTTTTATCAATATTAAAATTAGATAGTTCTACTAAAACATCACAATACATAATTCCTCCAATCATTATTATTTTATCATAAAATAAAAAAAAGTTTATCGAATTAGACAAACCTTTTTAATCAAAATCTTTAAGTAAATCCTCAAGCTCTTTTGTGTTTTCTTTATTTAAATCAATCTTTTTATTAAACCAAATAGGTTCTTTAACTTCTTCTTTTTTAACGACTTCTTTATTGGTTTTCTTAACTGCAAGTTCTTTATAACTCTTATGTCTTTTCCTACAATTATTCATCGCTTCTCTAACGGTATCAATATTTAATCTTTGCCATTCACCAGCGATTTTTTCAATCATGTTTTTATCTAGTTTTTTATCGGCTACTTTAAGGACATAATCAATTAAAACATTAACAACCCCTGGTGATAATTTTTGATTTAACATTAAGTTTTCAATTAATCTCTTATCACGATCTGTTGGTTCTTTATTACCTGATACACTACGTAAGAAATCAATGGGACTTACATTTTCAAAAGTGTGTACCATTTTATCTAAGTTACTATTACCACCATCTGGTTCTCTTAAATGTTCTGGTTGAACATTATAAATAAGCGTTGGTAATTTACCATTATTTTCAAATTGATAGTAATCTCTGCACATTCTTCTTAAATCAGATACATCAATCATTCCCTTTTCATTAATAGCATTTCTTACTAAACCTTGCATATTTAAATTATCTATTTTATATAAATATGCTAGATATACAATTAAATCTAAAATATCATTATTAAAACATCTTTCACTAACCATTCCTTTAGGAATACCACTAATAATTAGATTTAAATCAATATTACTATTTATTTCTAATTTTCTTGTTCTACTAGATATAATATTATCATTTGTTAGACTATATCCATTAACAGGAGTATATACTTCATCAAAACTAGTTGTTATATCTTGATAATCTTTAATACTTACATTCTTTATTTTGTATTTATCAACAATATGTTCATATTCTACTTTACCTACATTATTATATAAAACATCATTTAAGATAGGATGATTCAAAAAGAGTCTAGCTTCAAGAGGTGCATATAAAACATATAAATAGTTTTTTATTTCATCTTCTTTATAAAAGGTTTTTAATAAACCAATTGCTTCTAATTTTTTTCTTGCTTCCACAATTGTATCTAAATTAGTCATCATAATACTCATTAAATGATGATGAGTATACTCTATACTTTCAAGTTCTGAAGTAGATAAATCATTATATAAAGTTAGATACAAACTTACAGCCGTAAGTCCAATTATCGGTTGATATAATGATACTAAAACATCTTTAGCTTGTGGTGTTAAAAAAGATCTATTAAATACTTTATAAGTATCTGCTGGTAAGATTGTTCTCATAACTTTCTCCTTAACATTATTATAAAATAAAAGAATAGTTTTGACTATTCTTTTACATTTTATTTCACAGTTAATTCAAGACGCATACGTCGATCTTCATTCATTTTAAGATCGATATTAAGAGCCTTATTAATATCCGTATATTCTTGATAACTTAAATCTTTTATTTCACCATAATATGTTTCATTTTTAACTGTTTCCATAACATATATGATATATGTACCTTTATCTAATTTTTCTAATTCTAATTTAGGTATTGTAACTTCAAACCACGCATATTTCTTATCACAATTATCAATAACGGCAGGACTAATTAAATAATCACCACTAGTTACTTTAGTATCAAAAGTATAACGTTTAAAGGTTTCTTTGTTTTCAAGTACAATACTTCTTTTAATATCATTAGCATTTTTATAAGATAGACCAATATTATTACTTGTTCCTTTTAGATACAAGCCATTACTATTTTTAACTTCACTAATATAATTATACATTGGATCTAGTTTTTTTGGTACAGTTGTACTAATTAAAGAATCACGTACACTAAAGAGAATTGGACTATCTAATGTACCATAATCAACATCAACTAAGAATTCTCTTTCAAATCCTTTAGCTCTTCTTGTCATATCAACATAAGCGATATTTGTGAAATATGTTTTAGCAGCATACTTACCATTAATAACTTTAATATAGATACGATAATCACCATTAGGAAGTTTATCTTTTGATAAATCTAATTCACTCTTGAACCATCCACCACTATAGTTATATTCTTTATCATCATCAAGAGAACTCATCTCATATGGATAATCCTTCCAATTATTTAATTTAAAACTATATTCTTTATTATTGTTTTCATTAACAAAGATTAATTCATGAGTAACACTCTTGTTATCAATACCTTTAACTCCCATGAAACCACTTACTACAAAAGTATTATCTTTTTTGTGATTAAAGGAATCAAACATAAATAAACTATTAGCAGAAGTATATTCATAAATATTTACAGTAATTGTTTTGGTAACCGTATTTTTATAAGAATCTGTTAATGAATATGTAACACTATAATTACCTTTTTTATTTACATTAACATTATTACTAACTACTTTAATACTACTAGTAATATTACCATCTTCAAGATCAGCACCCGTTACTCCACTTAATGGATTAAAAGTAGATCCAACAGGCATACTCTTATCACTAGCATTTATTACTGGTGGATTATCTCGATATAATACTTCAACTTTGATACTTTTTGTAACCGTATTACTATAAGAATCTGTTAGAGAGTAAGTAACATCATATGTTCCCATCTTTTCAACATTGATATTATTACTTATAACTCTTATTCTTGAAGTGATATCACCATCTTCAGTATCAGTTCCTGTTACCCCTTCTAAAATATCATATTCATCAAACATATATATTTGTTTATTAGATGCATTTATTGAAGGAGCTTTATCATTTAAATTAGTTCGATCTTTTGTAAATGTTATATTACCAGTTGTTGAATCAAGATAACCATATTTAATACTACCACTATTTTGAATTTGTAATTTTAAATATATTTTATTATCACGTGTTTCATATGACACTATTGGTATTTGATTATTGGTATAAATCTTTAAATTTTCTTTTCCATCAATACTATCAAGAGATGAAATATAACTACCTTCTTTATCAATAGACACTTTTAATAAATCACGATTAACTATTTCAACATTTTTACCACTTATCCAATGTTTTTGGAAAGTACCATAATTAGTTACAACTAAATAATTAACACCATCTTTTTCTTTAGCTTCTTTAATAATTGTTACAAAAGAGTTTTTAACTAAAGTACCTTTTTTGGTTAAAAGAGTTGATGATGTATAAAAATCAGTATCTTTAATTAAATAACCAATTTTATAATTTGTTTCTTTACTAGTACCCATAAAAGTATAAGTAAAATCATCAACATCTTTCTTTAATAAAGCTGGTGAATTATACTTATTATTTGTTTTAGTAGCAGTATTAGCTTTTATAAAATAACTAGAGTGAACATACATTACACCATTCCAATTATATTTAGGATAACTAGAACTAGAAGAGATTTTATTTCCATTATCATCAATATTTAAATCTGATTGTACTTTATACCATACATCACTATTATTTACTTTTTCACCTTTAACTTCTTCTAAAAGAACAAATGGTGTTCCTGCTGCTTTAATTGTTTGAATAGCAGTTGATGATGTATTAGCTTCTTTTCTTGCTTTAATATTGGTACCATTAGAAATAATAATTTGATAATAGTTATAATCTTTCATACCATTATCACGGTCAAATGAATAATAATAACTTGCTGCTTTCTCTCCCCAATATACATCACTTGCATAAGCTCTATTCATACCGGTTTCTTTATTACCAAAATGACTACCATTATAACGCCAATCAGTTGGTTCTGCATAACCATAGTTAATATATGAATAAGCATGATAATCAATGTTATGAGATACTGATAAATAAACACTTGCTGATGAAAATGGTGTTGAATCATATGCCGAATGACCAAAAACATTATTTTTATATCTTGCGATTTGACTAGTACCTTTTGCTGATTCATTAAGAGATAGACTAAGCATTGAAATCGCATTAGCACCATACTTTCTTTCACTATCCATAAAACTATCAGCTTCACCATAAAGAACAGAATAATTTGTTACTTTTTGTTTACCATAAATACTACCAACAAACTTTAATTGATTACGGAAGTATGCATCAACATCATCAATTGTATAATTACTTCTTGTTCTATGTGGAAGATATTGATAGTAATTATAATATGGATTACTCTTATTAATACTACGATTATATTTATTATCACGATAATCATCAATTAAAGAATATAAACTATTATAGAAATAATTACCATCATAACTATAATAAGATCCCGCACTAATATTACTTGGTTTAGGTCCAAGTCTTAATGACATTTGACTATAACCACTCTTTTGAATATTACTTGCAAAATAATGATATACATCACTACTAGTGATTTTATAGTATGAAGTTGTTTTTACCCAAGAAACTGGAACTACAGCAATAACATCACCAGCTTTTATCCAACCACGATCACCACTTATTTTAATTTTATATGAACTATTTGTATTATCATATTCAATCATCGCTGCATCAGTGCCCCCATATGATGAACTATTATTCATATAGTTATCTTCAGTATCTGCTTTATGAGTTGAATATGGGTAAATATTAGTTGTTACACTACTTCCACGGTCTAAATATAGTAAAGCATATTTGGCATCCACAATTTTAGAATTAGTAACACTTTCATTAATGATTATTAAATCCTTTTCACTATTAGTAGACATACTTGATTTTGCTGATAAATAATCTTCATGACAGGTAACTGTTTCAATACTACCATCACTTTTAGCAATGGCAAGTTCATATTTAGGACATACTTTTCTTCCTGTTAGATCTTTACTATCATGCGTTAATGCCGAAGCATTAGTGTACAAAAAAAGTGACATAACAAAAGAAATAATTATTATTATTTTTTTCATTATATCACCTACTTTCTTTATTATATTATATCAAAGATATAATATGAATACTTTACCATAGGCAAAATACGTAAATTTTTTTTGTAAATATTTGTAAACTATTCAGGAATCGTAAATTCTTCTAATTTACCATCTTCAGTTAATATTTTATTAACCGATTCTGATACTTCTTTTAATTTTGTATCACATTCTTTTGATAACTTATAAGCTTTATTAAACTTTTCTAAAGCATCATCAAGCGCTACATTACCACTTTCAAGATCATGAACAATTTGTTCTAGTTCTTTAATGTTCTCTTCAAAATTTATTTTTTCTTTCTTATCTTTCTTTTCCATTATTCTCTCCTTTTATATCATTAATAAGTTTATTATTACGATATTCAATATATCTTTGTTCTTGAGGACTTTCAATTTTTACTTTTAAATATTTTTTAGGTAATAAATCAAGATAACTATCAATATCACTACCTTGACTAAAGAATTCTTTTATAAATTGATCAAGATTTATATCACCATTTTTAAAATAAATAGTTGTATCACTACAATCATCATAATTATATAGTTCAAATACATATTCATTCTGATACATTTTATGTCTTAATAATAAATTATTTAGATTCATAAACATTTCATGAACAATAACCTTCTTTTTAGTAACATCATATATATAATGAAAACTAAAGTCTTTATAAAAGATAACGATTGATAATGTTGTAACATTATTATGAACTTTTATTTCAATTAATTCTTTTCCATTATCAAGATCAAATGAGAAATCTTCTAAGTCTTTTATATTACTTACATTTACTTTTGTTCCTAAAGTTTTAATTGGATATAAATCACTAATTGTAAAAATTAAATATTCTAAATAATCAAGATCAATTTTATCAACTTCTTCTTTAGTTAATTTTTCTAAACCATTAATGATCATTTTCTTTCTCCTTGATATCAATTACTTTACTAACTAATACTCCATCATATAACTCACTATTAATCGTATTATCAAGAGATACATCTTTAATACTACGAATGGGATTATTATTAACTTTTGTAATAGAATAACCTCTTTTTAATGTTGTTATAGGATTTAATACTTCTAGTTTACTCAAAAGATTAACATATCTATTTTTATTATCATCAATATTTTTATTAATAGATAATTTAAGTCTTTTAACTAAATCATTATAGTTATAAGCTTTATCAATAAATAACATTTGAGGATTTTTAAAAATAAAACTACTTTTTAATTTATTTAATCTTTCAGTATTAAAAGTAATAATATTATTAATTACCATTATTAATCTTTCATATAAATGATCAAAGTTTTGTTCTAACTTTTCATATAAAGACATTGGATTTTTTAAAATATAACTTTCTTGATATCGTTTTAAGATTTGTCTATCATTTTCAATAATATTTAAAATAGCTTTCGTATTACGTTTATTCATTTGATTGAAATAAACAAGTAAGTCTTCTCTTGATGGTACAGCCATCTCAGCTGCTCCTGTTGGGGTTGGTGCTCTTAGATCAGCTACAAAATCACTAATTGTAAAATCAATTTCATGGCCAACACCACTTATTATTGGTATTTCACTATCATAAATAGCACGAGCAACAATCTCTTCATTAAAAGGCCATAAGTCTTCAATAGATCCACCACCACGACCTAAGATAATGACATCCAAGGGATAAGTATTAGCTAGTCTTATCTTTTTTACAATATCATCTTTTGCTAGTTCTCCTTGAACAAGAGCTGGAAAAAGGATGGTTTCACATAAAGGAAATCTTCTTTTAATTGTTGATAAAATATCACGAATAGCTGCTCCTGTTGGTGCTGTAATAATACCTACTCTCATAGGGATCTTAGGTATAGGCTTTTTATGTTCTTCTCTAAATAAACCTTCTTTTTCTAACTTTTCTTGTAATTGTTTAAAAGCAAGATAAAGGTTACCTAAACCATCTTCCATCATATCAGATACATAAACTTGATAATTACCTGTT
>JAEEZO010000062.1 GCA_016291895.1 Caryophanales bacterium | reverse complement strand
CTTTATAAAACACTTTTATGCTAATGCCGCATTAATTGGCGCTATAGTATGTGTTATTTTATGGAATATTGTAGGAAGTCTTGCTGCTATGCTTATAAGTGCATCCATTATCTTTATTTTAAGAGTTTTAGCTGCTCACTTTCATTGGAGTTTACCTAAAGCATAAAATATAAAAATAGAAAAGTTTTATCTTTTCTATTTTTTTGTTATAATGACAATGGTGATAATATGAATAAATATGAAGAATTAGCAAGAAAGATACATAAAGAGGGACATTTATGTTCATATGCCGTTTATCATGCTTTTTGTGATGATTACGATATTAAAGAAGATTTTCCAGCACCTCGTAGTATTGATGGTAAATGTGGTGTTTTATTAACTTGTCAAAAGATTTTAAAAGATTTAGGAAAAGAAGATTTAATCCCTATCTATGAAGAAAAGTTTATTCAAGAATTTAAATATACTAAATGTTTAGATTTAATAAAAAATGGAAGAGTTTGTAATGATAATATTGGAATAGGTTCAAGAATATTAAGTGAAATGTTAGAAGATAATAAATAGAATAAAAGAGGTATAAAATGAATCAAGCTGTTAAATTATTTGTTTCTAGTATGGTTATTGTTATTTTCCTTGTAATAATTGGTACTTTTTTTTACATGACTAAAATATTTAATCAAATTGGAGATTATCATAAGAATGTCTTAAGTAATAAAGAAATTATGGAAAAAGAGGTTGAATATACGCAAAATATTAATATTAATTTTAATGTTGCTAATGTAAGATTAGATACAAGTGATGATAATAATATTCATGTTAAACTATTCTCTGATAATCCTGATAATTATAAGGTTGAATTAGAAGATAATGTTTTAAACATTTCTTTAAACGTAAAAGAAAAGAAAAATATATTTAAAACAGATCATCTTTCTTTAATTTCTGTTGAATTACCAAGTGATAGTGAAAGTAATATTACAATTAAAGGTAATGTAGGAGATGTCTATTTTGAAGAGTTTCCTAAAGCTTACGCTAATCTAGATTTAGATGTTAGTGATGTTACCATAAGAGACATTAGTGAAGTTAAAGCCAAAGTAAATGTGGGTGATATTAATCTTTATAAAGTTAATAATGCTTTAGATATTAATTTAGATGCTGGTGATGTAATTATTGGTGAAATAACATTAGATAAAGATTCATCTATTAAAGTTAATTTAGGTGATGTTATGATTGATAAAAATAGAGATTTCAAGATTGATGCTAAGACAAAAATGGGAAATATTAATGTAAGTGGTAGTAATAATGATTCAGATATTACTTTATTGATAGATGTTGATGCAGGAGATATTGATGTATTTAATATAAAAGATTCTTATGAAAAAATAAGTGATATCGAAGTTTTTCAACGAATTAAATTAGAAGAAGTAGCAAATATTGAAATTACGAAATACACAGAAGCAGGTAAGGAAACAAAAACATATACAAGTAATGAAGATATTTTCTATTACTATAATATGATTGGTAATACCAAGTTAGGTGAGAAGACTGAAGAATCTTGTGAAGATAATACTACAATATATACTTTTAATGAAAAAGATACAGGTAAAGTAACTTTTGAATTTGAATGTAATAATTATCTTTATAACGGTTATAAATTAAAAGTAGTTGAATAGTTTACGTAATAATTTTATTAAAATAAAAGAATTATTAAAAAATAATTCTTTTTTATGTTATTCTATATAGTAGGAGATGATATAAATGAATGAAAGTAATTTTAACAATGTTTCAATTGAACCAAAGAAAAAAAATAATGTTATGGTAATAGGAGTTATCTTAATAGCTTTAATAGTATGTGGTATAGGAGGATATTTTATCTTTGCGTCTAAAGATAGTAGTAGCGGTACACCAGAAACTCCAGAGAAACCAACTGATAAAAAAGAAGAAGATTATGCTTCTAAATATGAAGGTATATATTTAGCTAAAGAAACTAAAATGTATATTCATAAAAAAAGTAATAATTCATTTTATTATGTAATTGGTGGTAACTTCATCGGAACTGCAACCGTTAATGGTGAAATGGCTAAAGAAGATAATCATTTTGATGATTATTTCGAATTTAAATTAGTTGAAAATGGAATTGAACTAATTTACCATCCAAAAGAAGAAAATGGTACTGTAGCTGCTGATACAGGACTATATAATAAAGTAGCAGAATACTCTAAAGAGAATGTTTATAAAGAAGCTGTAGGTGATCCTAAATATTTAGAAGAATCAAAATATAGTGGTATCTATAAAGGCGGAGATTATACTCTATATGTTTATCAAATAAATGATAAAGAAGTTCAAGTTGATTTAGATAATAAAGAAATAAGCTTTAGTGAAAAATTCACAATCAAGAGTGATACTTTATTAACATCTGATTCATTCTTTAAAGAAGGCGAAGTTGAATACGAATTAGTATTTAAAGATAAAACATTTACTTTAAAATGTCATGAAGAAGTCTTTGGATTTGATGAAGATACTAAAAAACTTGCTTTAGAATATACTTTTGAAAAAGCTTTAACACAAGATGAGATATTAAATAAATTTTATAAAGAATACTAATTAGGAGGTTATTATGGACAATAAACCTAAAGAAATAATGTTCGCATATAATAACATTAATAACGTATTTGATGTAGTAAAAAGAGCAGCTGATAGAATAGGAGTTAAAGTTCTTAATGAAGATATTAACACTTTTACCATTGAATTAGAAGGTAAAGGTGGAATGTTTAGTAAAGGTGATCCTATAACAATTACCTTAGAAAAAGTTAAAGATCTTCAAACAAAGATATATTTTGATGATCATTCTTCAAAAGGTACATTATCATCTAAAAATGATACAATTGAAAGAATGAAAATGATGGTAGACCAATTATTACCAAAAATGAAAATGCCAGATGAATCAAATGAAACTAATAATGAGATGAATGCTAACAATCAAGTTCCTGATTATACAATTGGTAATAATATTCAACAAGCTGTTTATAGTACTGAACCAATGGATAACTATAATAATCAAATTCCTGATTATCAAAATCAACAAATGGTTCCTGAACAAGGTATGTATCAAAATCAACAAATGGTTCCTGAACAAGGTATGTATCAAGACCCAAATATGGCAAATTATATGCCAGATGCTAGTTATCAATCAATGGATAACTATAATAACCAAATTCCTGATTATCAAAATCAACAAATGATGCCTGAACAAGATATGTATCAAAATCAACAAGGAATGATATCTGAGCAAGGTATGTATCAAGACCCAAATATGGCAAATTATATGCCAGATGCTAGTTATCAACAAATGCCTATGGATAATCCTCAAGTAAATCAACAACAAGTTTCTGCTGATCCAAATCAAGGAAGTGATCCTGTTAACGATTTAATGATGGGAAAATTTGGTGGTAGTGAACCAAAGTCTATTAATAATTCCACTGCTCAAAGTAGTGAGAAAAAAAATAGTGATCCATTACTTGATTTTATGACTAATATGAATGTATAAAAAAAGTATTGAAATTCAATACTTTTTTTATTGATATTTTAATACTTCTAAAATTAAATTATCTTTTTTGGTATTTGCAATAATCTTATTAAATCTAAATTTACCAATCTTTCTTATAGAAAAAGTATCGTTTTCTTTAATAAGTTTATCAGGATCTTTTAATATTTCATAATTATATACAACTTGTTTATCTTTTATTAAATCCTTAACTGTATCTCTATTCGTTTTTATTGTTCTAGCAATAACACTATCTAGTCTTAAACTTGATGTTATTACTTTTAAATATTCAAATTTTGGTACATAGTCATCCATTGTACTTAAATCTACTTCATTAAGTTTAATATTGACGTTACTTATTTTCTTTAATTCACTTTCAAAATAATAGCGATAGTTTTCTAAAACATAAACATAATAATGATCTTTATTTATTACAATATCTCCAAATAAATTATCTTCTATTTTTAAACTATATAAACTTCCCATAATATCTTGATGTCTTAATTCAGTGGGTGTTATTATTTCAAATAAAACGACCTCAGGAAATCTATTTTTATATAAAATATTTTTTTCACTATAAGGATATGGTTTATAAACTTCATAACTATTTTTTTTAAGATGTCTTGTAACTTCATCAAGTTCATTAGGTTTAAGAAAGAAAGTATGACCATAACTATTTAATTTATTAATAGTTTTTTCAACAAGATACATAAAATCACCAAAAATATTTTATCATATAAAAAACAAAAATAAATGATATACTTATAATAGAGGTGCTTATGGAAAATAAATCAAATTCAATTAAATCGATTTTTTTATTTATATGTATTATTGGTGTAGTTTTATTTTTGGCCTTTGATGGACTATCTTTATTTAGTAAGAAGATTCCTGAAGATGATCCAATAATCGAAACAAAGATAACCATAAATTTTAGTTTGAAAGGTAATAAAGAAATAAGTATCGCTAGAGGATCAACGTATACTGACCCTGGTTTTAAAGCTATTGGTAGTGATGGTAAAGACTATAGTGATAATGTAACAGTAAGTGGTAACGTTGATACTAATAAAGTTGGTAGATATATTATTACATATACTTTAAGTGTTCCTAATAATAATAAAAAATTAACAAGAACTGTTAATGTTGTTAATAAAGATGTACCTGTTACTTCAATAAAAACTAGTAAAGATAATTATTCTATTGAAGTTGGTGAATTAGTTGTTATTAAAGCAACTGTTGAACCAAAGAACGCAACTAATAAGAATTTAAAATGGTCTAGTAGTAATAATAATATTGTAAAAGTATCTAATGGTAGAATTCAAGGTGTTAATAAAGGTACAGCCAATATTATTATTAAAGATAGTTCAGGTAAGGTATCTAAGACTGTTAAAGTAACAGTTAAAGAAAAGGTAACTATTACTTTTGCTTTAAAAGGTAATAAAAATATAACTTTAACTGTTGGTACAAGATTTACTGATCCAGGATTTAAAGCTACTGGTAGTGATGGCAAAGATTATAGTAGTAATGTTTCTATTAGTGGTAATGTTGATACAAATAAAGTAGGTAAATATACACTAACTTATAAATTAAAAGTTGGTTCTACTGAAAAGAAGTTAACAAGAACGATTAATGTTGTTGAAAATAATATTCCTGTTACAGCAATTAAGACTGATAAAGATAGTTATTCTGTATACATTGGTAATTCTATCCTTGTTAAAACTACAATTGAACCTAGTAATGCAACTAATAAAACACTTACATGGACAAGTAGTGATCCAAGTATTGCAACAGTATCAAATGGTAGTGTTAAAGGATTAAAAGCAGGTACTGTAACAATAAAAATAGAAGATAGTACGAAGAAAGTATCAAAAGAAGTAAAAGTTACTGTTAAAAAGAAACCAGTAGCTTCAACAACGGAAAAGATTCATTTTATTAAACAAAGTGTTAGTACTACAGCAGCAGGAGATGCAATTCTTCTTGAATCTAATGGGCATTTTTCAATGATTGATACCGGTTTGAGTGATGCTACTGATCAAAAATATGTATATGATTATTTAAAAAGTGTTGGTGTAAAAAAATTAGATTTTGTTTTAATTACGCATAATCACAATGATCATATTGGTGGTTTTGTTTATTTAGCAGATAAACTACCAGTTGGAAAACTATATATTAAAACATATTTAGGTAAAGATTCTAAGTCAAGTACAAATAAAACAAGATATAATAATGCAATTAATAAAGCTAATGAAAAAAAGATTCCAATAACATATATTGATAAAAGTTTTACTGATGGAAAAGGTTTTGTTTTCCAAGATATGACAATTAATCTATATAATACCAGTCAAGTAATTCACGATAATGAAAATGGTAATACAGTATTAGAATTTGTAAAAACAAACGGATACCGAATTCTATTAACAGGTGACTTTTATAGTTATTCTGATAATGTAGCCTATATGTTAAATTTATCTAAGAAAAGTGAATTCCAAAATCTTGATATTTTAAAAATACCACATCATGGCTATGGTTCATGTGCTTTTAAAAATAGTAAGAAAGCTGCTAATAATATGAATCCTAAATATTTAATAATTACTGGTGGTGCTAAAGTGTGTGACGGTGTCTTTAGTAGTAAGATACCAAGATATTATGTTAAGAGTTCATCAAAGAATGCTGTCGTTGTAACATTAGGAAGTAGTATCAAGATATCAAGTTAGTGTTTGTTGACAAATAAGGAAAAAATGATATAATATTCTCATAAATCTTTGATGAAGAGAAGTAATATTAATAAACTTATAAGCGAGTTAGATATGGTGGGAGCTAACAAAGAAATATTAATATGAATAACACTTCGGAGAGCTTATACGAATTAAGTAGTACAAGCCGGATGTTGCCGTTATAACAACTAAGGTTTTTTGACCGGAGAGATTACGTTAGTAATAATTAGGGTGGTACCGCGAACTATAGAGTCATTCGTCCCTTTGTGGAAGATGACTCTTTTTATATTTTTAGGAGGATTTTATGGATGTAAAAGAAATTTACGAGAAAACTAAAAAAATGATGGGTAAAGAAGTTACTTTATCCGGATGGGTTCGTAACCATCGTAAACAAAAAGAATTTGGTTTTATTGATTTTTCCGATGGAACTTGTTTTAAACATGTTCAATTAGTTTATACAGATAAGTTAGATGACTTTGATGAAATAACAAAAATCAAAATAGGTTCTAGTATTGAAGTAGTTGGTACAGTTATTGAATCAGAAGGCGCTGGTCAAGATTTTGAAATAAGTGTTAAAAAGATTAAACTTCTTGGTGATTGTCCTGATGAATATCCAATACAACCTAAAAGACATACTAGAGAATTTTTAAGAGATGAGGCTTATTTAAGACCACGTACAAATCTTTTCCAAGCGGTATTTAGAGTACGTAGTGTGGCTGCTATGGCCATTCATACTTATTTTCAAGAACATGGATACGTTTATTTTCATGCTCCACTAATTACAGCAAGTGACTGTGAAGGTGCTGGTCAAATGTTCCAAGTTACTACTTTGGATTTAAATAGAATCGCTAAAAGTGGCAAAGTTGATTATTCTAAAGATTTCTTTGGAAAGAGTGCTGGATTAACAGTATCAGGACAACTTGAAGCAGAAACTTTTGCTCTAGCTTATAAGAAAACTTATACTTTTGGACCTACATTTAGAGCTGAAAACTCAAATACTAAGACACATGCTAGTGAATTTTGGATGATAGAACCAGAAATTGCTTTCTGTGATTTAGAGCAAGATATGGATATCATGGAAGATATGCTTAAATATATTGTTAAGTATGTTCTTGATAAATGTCCTGATGAAATGGCTTTCTTTGATTCTTTTGTTGAAAAGGGATTACTTGATAAATTAAAGAAATTATTAAAGAGTAAATTTACAAGAATAAGTCATCATGATGTTATTAAGATTTTAAAAGAAGCCGATGTTAAATGGGAATTTGCTCCTGAATATGGTGAAGATATTGCTAAAGAACATGAAAAATATATTACAGAATACTTTAATGGGCCAGTATTTATTAAAGATTGGCCAAAAGATATTAAAGCCTTCTATATGAAACAAAATGATGATGGTGAAACTGTTGCAGCAGTAGACCTTGAAGTACCAGGAGCAGGTGAACTAATTGGTGGATCACAACGTGAAGAAGATTATGATAAGTTAGTTCGTCGTATGGAAGAACTTGGTATGGAAAAAGAATCTATGGAATGGTACCTAAATCTTCGTCGTTTTGGAGGATGTGTTCATTCCGGATTTGGTATGGGATTTGAAAGATTACTTATTTATCTAACAGGTGTTGAGAATATAAGAGATGTTATTCCTTACCCAAGAACACCAGGTAACTGTGAATATTAAGATATAGGAAACTATATCTTTTTTTTATGTAATAATTTATAATTAAATTGGTGATAGTATGACTCTATTTAGATTAAGAAGGAAAAAGTTAATTAAAGTATTTGATAAATATAGTAAAAAGATTTTTGATTCTAAGAAATTATCTGGAAAAGATTATCAAGTATTATTTTATAAATTAATTAATGTTATAAAATCTCGTAAGTATAATAGTGATATTCAATTTGATCCAAGAGGAAGAAGAAACTTCTTAAAAGAAGAAATCATTGATTATTTAAAAAATGGCAAATATAAAGAAGCTTTAGGGGACTTAAAAGAATATATTTATGATCAAAGTTATTGTTATCGAGATGTTAGCGCTTATAGTTCTCTTGAAGAAGCATCTAAAGCTCAAGAATATAATTTAATTTATAATAGAAAAGGTTATATTTGTAGAGAGGATAAAGATATTATTCTAATAATAATTGAACTGTTTAGATATTATTTAAAAATAAATTGAATTGTTTAAATATAATTGCTATAATTAAGTAGAATAGGAGAGTTTATGAAAGATAAAGAGGAAGAGAAAATCAAAGAAGTTAATTCTCGTACAGTAAGAAGAAAAATTAAAAGAGGAGATGTTGGTAAAGCAGCAGTAAATGGAAAAACTGTTGTTTTAAAAAAGAAACCAATTCCTAAAGAAGAAGTTAAAAAAGTAGTTAAAGAAGAAAAGAAAATTGAACCAAAGAAAGAAGAAGTAAAAAAGAAAGTAGAATATCCTAAAAATAAAAATAATAAAGCTCCATATGTATTCTTCACAGTAGTTAGTATTTTATATTTTGCGATATCAATTTGTTTAATAGGATATGCTTCATATAAAGCTATTGCTGTAGCAAGAGCATGCAAGAATAGTACTATTGATACTTTTGTTACAGAAAAAATGTTAAATGATAGAGTGGTATTCAATGAAGATAATGTTACAATCTATGAAGAAAATCATGTTGGCAATAAACAAGTTATTAGTTATTACTTTATAGTATTAACAACATTTGTAATTACATCATTCATTCTCGCTGTTATCTTTTCTTATCTATCAGAATACTTCACTGATAAAAGGTTTAATGATCCATTTAAAGATGATAGTATCAAATATATGAAGAAATGTGCTTATTTAGCAGTATCAATCCTATGTGTTTCAACATTAAGTGCAGTTTTACAAAAAATCTTATCACCATTTAATATCTCAGTAGTAGCAATTGAATCAGTATTTGTAATTGCTGTTGCAACAATATGTGGTTATATTATTATTGAAAGAGGAAACGAAATAACAAAAGAATAGATTTTTCTATTCTTTTTTTTATTATTTACGTATAAATTTGACTACTATTATTTTTTGTTTTATACTTAAAGTGTAATAAGTGTAGGAGGTTAGCAAAATATGGAGCGAAAAATAACTGAAGAATTTCTAAAATGGAAAAGAGATAGTATTACAAAACCTTTTTGCCTTTATGGAGCAAGACAAGTAGGAAAGACATACTCATCTATTGAGTTTGGTAGAAAGTATTATAAGAATATAGCCTATTTTGATACATACAATAATAGTGAACTACATGATATTATGATGCAAGAAAAAGTAGTAGATAGATTAATTACAAAATTATCACTGCTTGCTAGTGAAACCATTTTTAAAGATGATACTTTAATCATTTTTGATAATGTAACAGATATGAATTATCTTAAGGCCTTAAAAATATTTTGTTATCCTGATAATCAATATCATGTTATCGCAATAACCAATAATCGTGATGAAATGGTTAAGTCTCGTGTTGAAGATATTTATTATCGACCTATGTTTGAAATGGATTTTGAAGAATTTTTAATAAACAGTGATAAGAAACAATTAATCGATTTTATTAAAGATAGTTATGATACAGGTAAACCAATGCCTTTTCATCAGATGGCTATTGATGCCTACAATGATTATTTAATTACAGGTGGTTTCCCAGAAGTTGTTAATGCTTATTTAGAATCTAATGACGAATTATTAATTGAAGGAATTAAAAAGAAAATAATTGATATATATGAAATTGAATACGCTAAACTTGATTTAGATAGTTTTAATCGTAGTCTAGAAATACTTAGTAGTATTCCCGAACAATTAAAGAAAGATAATAAGAAATTCCAATATGGAGTTATTAAAAAAGGTGGAAGAAGTAAAGAATATGATGATGTTATTAACTTACTTGCAAGTAATAATATTGTAAGTAGAAGTTATCGTATAACAGATGTTAAAAGTCCCCTTGTTACTAATAAAGATAGTGATTGTTTTAAGGTATATTATAATGATGTAGGACTACTATATACTTTATTACATATGAATAGAGCTAAATTAATGAATAATGATGATTTAAGAAGAATCTTAATAGAAAATAATGTTGCTAATATGATATCTAATTGGGGATATAGTCTATATTATTATCAATCAGAAGGAAAAGCTGAAGTATCTTTTGTAATTCAAAATAGAAATGGTAAAATCATACCTATTGAAGTAGTTAATAAAAGACTTACTAAAGCTAAATCATTATCTTTACTATTATCAAAGTTTGATATAAATGATTCATATCGTATTACTGAAGAGAATTTTGGTAAAAAGAAAAATGTCTACTCAGTACCTGTTTATGCAATCTTTTGTTTAAATTTAAGATAGTATGATATAATTACTTTGGTGATTAAATGAAAAAAAATGATTTTAAATATATTATTGCATTTATGATATTTCTAGCAATAATTATATTAATATTTAAATTTATAGCATGGTTACTACCATATGCTTTAGTGCTTCTTGGTGTATATCTTGTATATGTCTTTATTATTAAAGTTAAAGATCGTAGTATTGAGTTAAGTAATAAAGAAGATAAAAATAATAATAAAAACAAAGATATAAAAGAAGCTGAAATTGTAAAAGAGAAAAATAACTAAAATAGGCTTAGCCTATTTTTTAGTAGAGGTTAATATGTGTGGATTCGTAGGTTTTTGTGATAAAAAAGAAAAAAAAGAAAAAGATAAATTAATCAAAAAGATGGCAGAACGTATTATTCATCGTGGGCCAGATAGTGATGGTTATTATACTGATAATAATATTGCTTTAGGTTTCAGAAGATTATCTATTATCGATTTATCTGGTGGAGATCAACCAATCTTTAATGAAAAACATGATAAAGTAATTGTTTTTAATGGAGAAGTATATAATTATCGAGAGTTAAGACAAGATTTATTAGAAAAAGGACATAAATTTAGTACAACTAGTGATACTGAAGTAGTACTTCATGGATATGAAGAATATGGTGAAGACTTATTTAATATGTTACGTGGCATGTATGCTTTTGTTATTTATGATATTAAAAAGAATGAACTAATTGGTGTACGTGATATCTTTGGTATTAAACCATTCTATTATTATAAAGATGATAAAGAATTTATGTTTGGAAGTGAGATTAAGTCATTTCTTGATCATCCAAACTTTGTTAAAGAATTAAATAAAGAAGCATTAGAACCATATCTATGTTTTCAATCTAGTGTTTTAAATGAAACATTCTTTAAAAATGTTTATAAGTTAAAACCAGGTCATTTCTTAAAATATAATAAAGATGGTTTAAAGATAACTGAATATCATAGTCTTGATTATAGTAAAGAAAATGATAGTTTCAAAAATTATCAAGATAAAGTTCGAAGAACCTTAGAGGATTCTATTAAATATCATCAAATTAGTGATGTAGAAGTTGGATCTTACTTATCTGGTGGTGTTGATTCTAGTTACGTTGTATCGAAGTTTCTACCAGATAAAACCTTTACCGTTGGTTTTGATTACAATGGTTTTAATGAAACAACTTATTCTAAAGAGTTATCTGATATGTTAAATATTAATAATTATGCAAAATTAGTTACGGCTGATGAATTCTTTAAGACGTTACCAACTGTTGAGTATCATGCTGATGAACCACATGCTAATCTTACAATGGTACCATTATATTACTTATCAAAACTTGCAAGAGAACAAGTTAAAGTAGTATTATCAGGAGAAGGCTCTGATGAGATGTTTGGTGGATATAATGAATATAATGTTCCTAAAATGGAAAAGTTATATTTACATCTACCATTATTCTTAAGAAAGTTTAATGCAAGTATTGCTAAAAAATTACCAAAGTTTCCTGGTAAGAATACCATAATTAAAGATAGTAATAATATTGAAAATAGATATTTTAGTCGTGTTAATATTATGAGTACAGATGAAGCTAATAGTTTGCTTACAAAAGAATATCAATCTAATTTAACACCAGCTAAGATTGTAAAACCATATTATGATAAAGTTAAAGGACAACCTGAAGTATTAAAGAAGATGTATATTGATACTCATTTTTGGCTTCCAAATGATATTTTACTTAAAGCTGATAAAATGAGTATGGCTAATTCTATTGAACTTCGTGTACCATTTCTTGATCGTGAAGTATGGAATTTATCAAAGGTACTTCCAACTAAATATATGGTTAGAAAAGGACAAACAAAGTATATCTTTAGAACTATTGCGCATGAATCTCTTCCAGAAGAATGGGCTAAAAGAAGAAAATTAGGTTTTCCAGTACCATTTAATACTTGGTTAAAAGAAGATAAATATTATAAAAAAGTTAAAGAACAATTTAATAAAGACTATGTTTCTCTATTCTTTGACTTAGATAAAATTAATAAGATGTTAGATGACCATCATAATGATGTAAAACCTAATACTAGAAAGATATTTACGATTTATTGCTTCCTATTATGGTATGAAAGATACTTTATACTTGAAAAGTAAATAGGTTTGTGATATAATCTATCACGGTGATTGAGATGATATTTTATAAAATTTATTTAATCAACAATTTTGAGACCGATAATGAGATTAGTAATCGTCCACTAGCACGTGGATACGAAAAAGTAGGAGCTAAAGAATTAATTAATGATTATCCTGCTATTATCGTATTTATTGATAATGATATGTTAGTTCACGAATTTTATACAGGTAGTTTTTTAAGAAAATATAATATTACTGGTGATAGAGAAGATAGTAGTATTTTAACTTTCAATGATTTAAGTCAATTTAATTTTGATTTAATTCCAGAAGAAGATATTCAAAAATATAATAGTTTAAGAAGAAACCTTGAATTAAGAAAAGTAATTGCTAAAGTTATCTTTAATCAAAATAATGATTTTGAAGTATCAACAATGGAAGAACTTGCACAAGATCGTGCTATTCAATTTGATGCTTACAATAATGGTTTAACAACAATTAATCCATATTCTGAAGAGTATATGGGAAATCAAAGCCTACGTTTAAAACGTTAGGCTTTTTTATTTACTAAAAAAATGTTATATTTATACTATCGAGGTATATATGAAGAAAATGTATTGTGCATATTGTGGTAAAGAATTAAAAGATAGTGTCAATTTTTGTTCATACTGTGGTAAAGAAATACAAGAAAATAATGTAAAAAAAGAAAAATCATCAATTGGATGGGGAATATTAGGTTTCTTTTTTCCACTAGTTGGTTTAATTCTTTTTCTTGTTTGGTTAAAAGATAGACCACTTGCTTCTAAATACGCAGGAATTGGAGCTTTAATTAAATTCTTGTTATATATTTACGTTATTGTTATTTTAATAATATTTGTTATTTCTGAAGTGATTTTAGGTGTTGATAAAGCAATAAATCGTAATACAAAAGATGATTTTCCTCGTAGGCAAGAAGTGTATGGGGAAGATGATTGGTCATAATATATAGTGTAAAGTGACAAAAAAAATATATTCTAATTGTAGAATTTAATAATAATTGTGTTAAAATTAAATTAAGGGAGAGGACTATGAAAAAATTATTAACTTTATTAATGGCTGTTGCTTTAGTATTTGTACCAGTAAAAGCATTTGCAGATGAGGAAGATCTAACAGTAGGTTATGAGATCGTCGATGAAGATTATTATGATGAGGATGAAGATGAATTCTATGATGATTATGAAGACGATTATTATGACTACGAAGATGAATATTATGATGAAGAAGAGTACGATTACTATGATGATGACATCGCTTCATTTGATGAAGGTGTAGTTGCAGTTGATGAAGTAGAACAAGAAAAAGATGATAACGTTTCTTTATCAGTATGTAGTGTTGTTCTTCTTGCTACAGTTCCTTTCATTGCTGGTTTACTAGTAGGTGCTGGTGTAATGATATTATCTTGCAAAGCTGTTAAAAAAGAAACAAAAAAAGAAGAAAAGAAAAATGATAAGTAATTATCATTTTTTTATTGATGAGGTTAGAAGATGAAAAGAAATAATGTAATATATATATTATTAATAATTATTATTACAGGAGTGTTTGGTTATACTATTTATAAGCATTTTAATTATGAAATACCTGATGAAACAATTCCATATAATTCTTATACAGATATTATTGAAGATGATGGATATGTTGTTGTTGGTATTAATAATTACTATAATGAACAATTGGCTAAATATAATAGTAATAAAGAAATTGTTCTTCAAGGACAATTTATTAAATATGATAAAAATTTAAATATTGTTAAGAAGGTTAATTATAATGATAGTGATGATAATGGCTTTCTAGCACGACAAATCATAAAAGATGATGATGGCTATATTGTAACAGGTGTTATTATGCCTCATAACAGGGTAAAGAGTGTTATTCTTAAACTTGATAAAGATTTAAATGTTGTAAAAAAGATATATTTAAATGAATTAGATTCAACATTTGCAACCCAAATCATTAAAGATAATGATAAATATATTGTTTTAACTCGTACTTATAGAGAAAATGGTGAATCTATCATTGATCAATATAATGTTATTTTTGAAATTGATAAAGATTTAAATATTATAGATAAGATTACTTATAAAGAAGATTACACATTAAATCAAATATTTATACATGATGATAATTATTTATTAATTGGTAATAAAGATATAGATAGTGCGATTATCTTAATATCTAAAGATACTAAAGAAGTATTAGCTACAAAAAGTATTAATATACCTAATCAAGAAGATATTTATTTATATAATAACAAATTATATACTAATAAAATGGTCTATGATTTAAGTACTGACGAATTAGTTAAATTTAATGGAGAGAATCTAGCTGATAATCATATTTTGTTAATTGAAAATGATATTATTTATGTTTCTCATACTGTACTCAATGATTATAATTCTAATGAATATATTTATACATATGATTTAAATATGAATAAAATAAATGAATATAAAGAGAAATTTGAATATATCGGTAAAATAATTAATTATGATAATAGAATATTAGTTATTGGTCATGAAACTGGTGATGGTGATAGTATTAAACCTATCATAAAAAATATTGAAAAGTAATTGACAAAATAGTTATAAAATGATTAAATACTATTTGCATATTCTTATTGACAGCCCAGTTTAAAGATATTGTAACGTGTTTTTTAAAGTTAGAAGTAACTTTGGCTATCAGGTGAAACTATTAGAAAAAACTCCCTATGATATTTTTAGATGTCAATTATATGTGATAATTGAAGAAAGGAGAATATATTATGTCAAGATATACTGGTTCAAGTTATAAACAAGCTCGTCGTGTTGGTTCATCTTTACTTGAAAATGGTAAAGAATTAGCAAGACGTGGTTATAAACCTGGTCAACATGGAGCTGCTCGTCGTTCTAAACCATCTAACTATAGTGTTCAATTAAATGAAAAACAAAAAGTTAAATTTATGTATGGTTTAAATGAAAGACAATTCCGTAAGACATTTGATGAAGCTGGAAAGATGTCTGGTATTCATGGTGAAAACTTCTTAAAATTACTAGAAAGTCGTTTAGATAATTTAGTATATAGAATGGGTTTTGCTAACACTCGTCGTGGTGCAAGACAATTAGTTAACCATGGTCATATCGCAGTTGATGGAAAGAAAACAGATATTCCATCATATCGTGTAGTACCTGGACAAATCATTTCATTAAAAGATAATACAAAAGAATTAAAATCAGTTAAAGAAGCTCTAGAAGGTGTTACAAAAAGAGTTGAATATATTGAATTCGACAAAGCAAATAATTGTGCTAAATATGTAAGACTTCCAGAACGTAATGAATTAAGTGCTGATATTAACGAAGCATTAATCGTAGATTTCTATAACAGATAGTAAGAAAGAGAAGGAAACTTCTCTTTTTTTTGTTTTTTTGTGATATAGTTATTATAGGTGGGAATATGAAGAGAATAATAAAAGGGTTTTTCTTAGTATTTATACTTTTTATTGGTTTAAATGTAGATGCTGCAACAAAAAAAGAAGCTCAACAAGCAATTGTTAATTCTGCTTATGCTTATTATTATCGAGGAAATGCCGTTCAATATGATAGTAAAGGTATGAATTTTCAATCGAAAACGAAAAAGAAACAAAGAAATGTTGGCACCTATGATAACAAAATATCAAAGTATACCTTTTTTTCACCAGAACAAGCTACTACACAAGATAATCATTATACTGTTTGTTCATCTTTTGTTTTAAATGCTATTTATGAATCATTTATAAATGTTAAAGATAAACTTGGTTATACCTTAAAGGATAAAAATAATAATTATCTATTTGTAACAATTAAAATGATTACAATAGGTGATAAAAATAGTGATGGTTATAATAAAAAAATAGTGGCTTATTATAATGATAATTTAGCAACTTTAAAGAAAAACAAAGATGTTGAAGGAATGAAAAAAGTTTATAAAGATTTTATAAATACTTTAGAACCTGGAGACATTATTGTAAGAACAACCAAAACGGGTGGACATGCTGTTTTATATGCAGGTAATAACTTTACTTTAGAGTCTGGTGGCGAAGGAGCTAATAAAGAATCTGATGATGATTCTAATTGGGCTAAATATGATTTCCTTAAAAAGACTGATAATGTTGAATCAAAAGGAACTGTTAAATTACGAAAATTAAAAAAATATGATAATTGGAAAGATTTCTCTTATACCAAAAGAGAAGATGGTTATAATGGTCCTAGAGAATTTATTGGTGGATCAGTACAAAAAATAATAATTATTAGAGTTGCTAATGACATTGCTAATAATAGTAATTGGGATTTATCTAGTAATGCTAAGAATAGAAAGAATTATACTCGCTTATCAATGACTAAAACTTCTAGTAAAGAGAAGTATGCTAGTGTAGATTATAATGATTCTATTACCTATACTATTACTTTAACTAATCATTCAAGCAAAGATTATAAAAATGTTCCTGTTAAAGATTCTATTCCAGATGGAACTACTTTAGAATCAATGACAACAAGTTATAATGGAAAACTAAGTGGTAATAATTTAACTTGGAAAGTAGATGTTCCTTCTAAAAAAAGTGTAACTATCTCATTTAAGGTTAAAGTAAAAAATAATATTAAATATGGATCGTTTATTACTAGTAATAAAACAACTGTTAATGGTATTAAATTAAATACTATTAAAACTTTAGTTACTAAGAGATTATCAAAAGATACTAAAGATAAGATAAATAATTTAAAAAATGGAAATAGTTATAAAAATAGTAAAGAATTATTAAGTTATTTATATAAAGATTATAAATTTTATGATACTAAAGAATTAATTAATAAATTATTTATTATTAAAACGTTAGATAATAAATGGTCTAATAAATATGCTGTTGCTAAAGGTAAGAGTAAAGTAAATACATATCAATTAAGAAATAGTGTTAATAATGAAGATAAATCTTTAATGAATATGTATGTTGATGGCTTATTTGGTGGCGTATTTACATATAAAGAACAAAATCCTACTTTATATGATAATCGTATAATGACTATTACTAGTAATTCATTTAGTGTTGGTGATATTTTATTAGTTGTTGATGGTAGTTATAAAAACGATAGTAGTTTAGGTATAACAAGTGAATATAGTACTTTTGTATATATAGGAAATAGTAAATTTATAACGGTATCAAATAATAAATTAAAAGTATTACCTGCAAGTACAGGTAAAAAGTTAATTGAGTCCTTACTTGGACAAGATCTATTTATTGTTTTAAGACCAATGAAAGATAATAAGAAAGTAGAAAGTCCTATTATTGAAGTAAAAAGCATTAGTCTAAATAAAACAAATATTGAATTAACAATAGGAGAATCTGATACTTTAGTTGCTACTATAACCCCATCAAATGCTACAAATAAAAATATAACTTGGGAAAGCTCTAATAATGAAATAGTTGTTGTAAGTGATGGATTAGTAGTTGGAAACAATGAAGGTGAAGCAACCGTAACAGTAAAATCAAGTAATGGTAAAAAGGCAACATGTACTGTCAAAGTAACTAAGAAAGATACAGGAAAAATCGATGATGATGATGTTAAAAAAGATGAAATTCTTAACAATAAGATATTAATGATAATTTTAATCGTTCTAATCATATTATTGATTGTTTCGATAATAATTCATAAAAGAAAAGATGAAAATATGATACTTGATGATGATCTTGAATCAGATGAAGATGATGATAGTGTAAATGACGATAATTATTTTTAATAAAAATTTTAATAAAATCTTTTTAATGAAAATATTTATTGTTATAATTAAAATAAGGAGAGATTTATATGAATAATAGTTTTTGTAAGAATTGTGGTACACCATTACAACCAGGATACCAAGCTTGTCCAAGTTGTGGTACACCAGTAACGGCTATGCCACAACCAATGCCAATGAATAATCAACCTATGGGAGGACCTCAAATGCCAATGGGTCAACCAATGGGACCACAACCATATTATCAAGCACCACCTAAACAAAAATATAGTGGATACTTTGCGGCAAGTAGTATCATTATGATAATAATTGGTGCGATATTGATAGTAGGTAGTGGTAGTCAAACGGCTTTTGATGATGTTACAATGGCTCTTGTATTACCAGGTATTTGTGGTGTAGTTGGTGGTATATTATGCTTAGTTGGAAAAAAGAACAAAGTTATGGTTATGGCATCAGGTGGTGTATATATTCTAGCAACAATACTTAATTCCATCGCAATTAGTGATGTATCACTTTATGGTATTGCTGGAGTAGTATTTGGTATATTGAATATCGTATTCGGTTTAAAAATAAACCAACAATAAAAGAATAAGGAGAGAACTTATGAATAATGGTTTTTGCAAAAATTGTGGTGCACCAATTCAACCCGGATATAATGTTTGTCCAAGTTGTGGAACACCTCTTAATAATCAACCAATGATGAATAATAACATGCCACAACAACCTATGTATCAACAACCTTACCAACAACCATATCAACAACCCGCTAATGACAGTGGTTCATTTGGTTGGGGAATATTAGGTTTCTTTTTCCCAATTGTTGGATGGGTTTTATACTTTGTATGGAAAGATACTAAACCAAATAGCGCTAATGCTGCTGGTTTAGGTGGATTACTTGGATTTATCCTTGGTCTTATTTTAGTTGCATCAGGTTCTGTTTAATTTTATGATGAAGAAGTAATATTTAATATTACTTTTTTATTTGGCAAAAATATATATTTTTTTTCATAATTATGATAAGATTAATTATAGAATAGGGTGTGATTATATGAAAAAAGGCTTAATTATTGGCTTAATCATATTAGCTATTATTATTATCGGGGTAGTAGTATTTATTCTTATTAGAAAAAGAAGAAAAAACAAACTAATTAATGGTGTTAATGAACTCGAAATAAAGAAAAATCAATTAGATAGTCTTCCAGTATTAACAGAAATTGCAAAAATAGAAGATATTGCTAAAAGTGAACAATTAGAAGAAAAAGTAAAAGATTTTAAAGAAAGATATAAAGTTTTAAAAGAAGATAGATTAAAGAAAATAAATGACCAATTAGTTGGTCTTGATGAATTTATTACTAATCGT
>JAEEZO010000001.1 GCA_016291895.1 Caryophanales bacterium | reverse complement strand
TATGTTGATAGTGAAGGTAATATAAGAGAAAGTATAAGAGATTATTTCTATGGTAAATGGTTAGTATTTGATTTCAATAAAAAGTTTAAATATAATGTTCAAGTTCGTGAGAAAGAATTTAATCATGCCTTAGTCAGTAATGATCGATCTAAATATGGATATAAAGAAGTAAAAATGGAAGATGAAAAGTTTAATCAAGCTTTTAAAATATATACAGAGAATGAACATGATGCTTTTTATATTTTAACACCTCAAATGCAACAACGTATTTTAAAAATAAGAAGTATGGTAAAAGGCGATTTATTATTATGTTTTATTAACAATGAACTTCATATTGGATTAAATAATCGTAATGATTCTTTTGAACCTAAAATCTTTAAAGAAGAATATGAAATAGATGAATATATAAATAAAGATATTGCTGTAATCACTAATTTTATTGATGAATTAGATTTAGACAACGATTTATTTAGAAAGGAGGTGTAGTATGGAGTATATTATTCCCATTATTTTACTCGTAATTATAATAATATTAGTAGTATGGTATATTATAACATCTAATAGATTAAATAAATTACAAGTTAAGATTCAAGAAGCAGATTCTGGAATTGATGTAGCTTTAGAAAAAAGATATGCGGTACTAACGAAAATGGTAGATACTGTTAAAGCATATGCTAAACATGAAAAAGAAACGCTTTTTGGAGTCATTAAACTTCGTGAAAAAATGTCTATAGATGAAAAAAATGAAGCTAATAGACAAATGGATGATGAGTTCCAAAGATTAAATGTTATTGCGGAAAATTATCCAGAATTGTTATCTAGTGAAAACTATCAAACATTACAACAATCAATTGTTGATGTTGAAGAACACTTACAAGCAGCAAGACGTGCTTATAACTCTAATGTATCAATCTTTAATCAAGAAATAGTAACTTTTCCTACAAAGATTGTATCTAGTATGAAAGGGCTTAAAAAAATACCTTTCTTTGTTGCTGATGAAAAAAGAAAAGAGGATGTAAAAATAGATTTGTAAAAATCTATTTTTTTTATATATAAAATTGTTTTTTCACTGATATTTGTTATAATTATAATAGGAGTATGATATGGAAAGTACAATAAAACTTAATAGTGAAAACCTTATAGATTATGTAATGTTTAAACTTAATAAGGATAGTAATGAATTTACAACTAATGAATTAGATACTATTGATGAAGTATTAATTAATTTTAATAATGAAGTTGATAATTATTATCTTAGTGATATTACTAATTTTCATAATTTAAAATCGATTACTTTTAGAAACGGTTTTATTAATAATGATATTTTAAAAGTATTAATGAAGTTTAATCATTTAACAAGTGTTACATTTGATAATTGTGGTTTTGAAGAAGAAAAGTTAATTGCATCTTTAAACTTAAAAGAATTATCTTTAATTAGTTGTCAAATACATGATTATTCTTTTGTATATATTATAGATACTCTAGAAACTTTATCAATTGTTAATGGTGAAGTTGAAATAAATAAATTAAATTTATTAAAAAATCTTCATTATCTTGAAATAACAAATTCTAAAATCTTAGATAATTCTAAAATAAATATTAATAATATTCATGAATTATATATTGATAATACATCAATTGATGATTTAACTTTTTTAAATGATTTAAATGATTTAGAAAAAGTATCTATTGATGATCATCAATATGAAGATAATAAAGTTTTAGTAAAGAAATTAATAAGTAAAGGCATATCTTTTTATAATGAAGCTATATCTCCAATTGTAGGTGATGATTATGGCGAATAATCGAAAAGAAGTCTATAAATCAATGGGGTATGCTACAGCAATACCATATACAGGCGGTCAAATAATAAATATCAATTATATTAATGTAATAGCAAGACGACATGCTCCTAAAAGGATTATTGTAAGGCTTGATAATACGAAACAGTTAAATACAATTAATATATCAAGTTTTGATAGTAATGTTGATTTTCATATTATGGGTGGATATGATGATTTACGGGTTGATAATTTAGGTGAAATCACATATAGAGGTGGAACAAAAGGAACATATTATACTTCCGCGGTTATTTATAAAAGAGAAGAATTAAGAAGAATTCTTGGAAAAATCGAAATGATTGAAAAAGGGATTAAATCAAGTTGGAGTCCTTTACAAAAATTGATATATGTTTATGAACATATTCAAAAAGAGATTATATATGATCCTAAGTTTGAACAAAAACCACCATACGATGTTAGTTCTTTAAGAGGGTTAATATCTAATCAAAGTGTTTGCGCTGGCTTTTCAATGATTTTAAAAGAAATATTAGATCGAAATGGTGTACCGTGTGAGTATGTTGAAGGAAGAACTGATACTGGTGGTGGACATGCATGGAACATTGTTACTATTGATGGAAAAAAATATGCCCTTGATTTAACATGGGATACAAGAAATTTTTTAACATCAGGAAAAGGTATTAGTTTTGGATGGCTTACGGAAAGTCCAGAAGAATTTGCAAGGACGCATATTCCTAACAGATTTGAAAGAACCCAAAATTATCGTGCAAATTTATCGCAACTTTCTTTAAGTATGGTGCGTGATATAAGAGATAAAATAAGTGTTGAAAAGAAATTTAAAACTAGTATATATCATGGTCTTAGAAGAGATGGTTCACAATTTATTGTTTTCTCTATAGGAACTTTTCAAAGAAATGGTGTTACATATTAT
>JAEEZO010000061.1 GCA_016291895.1 Caryophanales bacterium | reverse complement strand
GAAATGCTAACTGATAGTCAAATACCCGAATTAGCAGACAAATATTGTTTAAGACCTGGTATGGGACTTGCAGCCATTCAATTAGGTATTCCTAAAAGATACTTTGTTGTTGTTCATGAATATGAACCAGGTAAATTTGATAATTACGTATTAATAAATCCCAAGATTGTCAGTACATCTGAAGAAATGATTTATGTTGGCGAAGGTGAAGGTTGCTTATCTGTTAATCGAGATGTTGCTGGTATTGTTCCAAGATACGCAAGAGTTACTATGGAAGCTTATGATATGGATGGTAATAAAATTAGAGTTAGAGGTCGTGAAGAACTTGCTATTGCTTTCCAACATGAGCTTGATCATCTAAACGGAATTCTCTTTGTTGATAAAATCGATAAAAAGAATCCATATAAAAACCAAGATTTATATCGTGAAATATAAAAGACTGAATAATATTCAGTCTTTTTTCATGAAACTTTATCTTTCTTTATATCATAATTTATATTTCTAATGCGAAGAGCTATGGCAATATTACCTTGATGATCAATACTAAAAAATCTTCCATTAAAATCACCTTTTATAGCTTCATTAACATCATTAGATTCATCAGATAAATCCGCTAATGTTGTTTTTTTATTAGTCTTAATATCTAATATATATAGAGCTTTATTATCACGAAGTAAAGCGTATCCATCATGTAATTCTAATACTTCAGAATACTCATTACTTGATAATTCTTTAGAAGAGAAATCATATTTAACAATCTTCTTATCTTCAATAACATAATAATAATTATCATCAAATGAAGTAAACAAACTATTTAAGTTTTCTTTAATAAGATTTAAATCACTATCATACATATCAAAGACTGTTCCATCACATTCTTTTATTACTAAATAATATGATTTACCTTTTAAAATAAGATTTTTTATAGTCATTCCTTCTTTTAAAGGTTTATCATCTGTATAATTTCTTATATACATTCCTTTGCCACATTCATTTCCTTTACTTACAATAAAATAATCACCATATGAATTAGCAACGAATTGTTTTTCTGATACTTTTAATTTATTAAATTCCTTTTCTTCTTTAGAAAAATCTTTATAGTACTCTTCTGTTTCATCAGAACTTACATAAAAGTATCCTAATATATCTTTGATATTTTTACCTAAATGTAAGTAATAATCACCACTAATATAATCTTCTTCTTTTATTAATGGTTCTATCTTTTTAGTTTCAACATCATACAAATGTAATCCCTTTAATTCAAATAAAACATATTTAATTTCATCAGTTAAATCATCTTTAACATAACTTACTAATTTAGCCCCATCACTTGCCATTTCAATCTTTAAAATTTCATTATCGCTTTCAATATCTGTTATTTCTCCATTGGATTGAATATATAGTCTTAAATAATATCTACTACGTTCATCTATTTCTTTATCAACGGGATCCAATACTTTATACATAAAGTATCCTCCGAAGAATAAAACAGCGAGATAAAGGATTATAATTAGTATATTTCTAATATCATACTTACCTTCCATATTAACCTTCTATTCTAGATTTAGTATATCAAAAAAACAATAAGAATTAAACTTATTGTTTTATTTTTTTAAAATAATGACAATTGATTAGATTCTGGTATACCATCTAATACATGCATATCTTTTAATTTATCAACAAGAGTTTTTGAAACCTTACCTCTTATTTGTAAATCTTCAATACTGTAGAATGGTGCTTTTGCTCTTTCTTTAATTATAGTTTTAGCAACTGCATCTCCTAATCCATCAAGAGCACTAAATGGAATTATTAATCCTTTACCATCTTCTGTTACTTTAAAGTTTTTAGCATCACTCTTACTAATATCAATATTTTCAAAATGGAAGCCTCTTGCTGTCATTTCTAAGCAAAGATATAGTACATCACAAATACTTTCTTCTTTATTACTTGCTTCACGAGATGCTTTCTTTTCTTCAAGTTCATCAATACGATATCTTATAGCCCTCTCTCCCATTAACATTGTTCCTACATCAAATTGATCACAACGAATAGAGAAATAAGCAGCGTAATAATAAATTGGCATATGAACTTTAAACCATGCAATACGGAAAGCACTAGTTACGTAAGCTGTAGCGTGCGCTTTAGGGAACATGTATTTTATTTTTTCACAAGATGCAATATACCAGTCTGGAATATTTGCATCACTCATTTCTTTAACATATTCACCCCATCCTACTGGATCCTTACTAGCTTTTCCTTTACGAACAAATTCCATTATTTTGAAAGCTTTTGATGGTTTCATACCCCATTGTATTAAATTAACCATAATATCATCACGACAACCAATAACATTTTTAAATGGTACTTTGATATTACCATTTTCATCTGGTGTACAAAGATCCCTTGCATTACCAAGCCATACATCTGTTCCGTGTGATAAACCTGATATTTTAATAAGTTCTGCGAATGTTGTTGGTTTGGTTTCTTCAAGCATACCAAGTAAGAAACTTGTACCAAATTCAGGAACGCCTAATGTACCTGTTGGACAATATTTATGGCCATCACGAGCCGTTAATCCACGCAAGTCTTCCTTTTTAACGCCTAAGATTTCAGGACCAGTAAAAATACTCATCGTATCACGGTCACCTAAGTCAATAGTTGTAACATCAATTCCAGTTAAATCTTGTAACATACGTAGTACAGTTGGATCATCGTGACCAAGAATATCAAGTTTAAGTAGATCGGCATCAATCGCATGATAATCAAAGTGAGTTGTACGCCAAGCTGAAGTTGGATCATCAGCTGGATATTGAAATGGTGTGAAATCAAAGACATCTTTATATCCTGGTACTACTACTATTCCACCTGGATGTTGTCCTGTAGTTCTTTTAACATCAACACATCCTAAAGATATTCTTTCAACATCGATACTATTTTTTTCACTTTTAATAATACCTTTTTTCTTTAAATCATCTTTTGTTGGGATTGAAAGTCCATAACTTCTTGACTCTATTTTAAGTTTATTATATTCTTCTTCCTCAAAATAACCTAAGGCAAAACCAATCGCTGTTTTATCAGCAACCGTACTAATAGTACCTGCACGATATACATTGTCTGTACCAAATAATACTTTTGTATATTCATGTGCTGATGCTTGATTATCACCACTAAAGTTAAGATCGATATCTGGTACTTTATCAGCATTAAATCCTAAGAATGTTGCAAATGGCATATCATTACCCTGGTGAATCATCTTTGCTTTGCATTTTGGACATTCTTTTTCTGGTAAATCATATCCACTTGAATATTCTTCCGTATAACGAACACCGTTTTCATCATTAAACATACTATACTGACATTCTGGACAATAATAGTGTGGCGGTAAGCCATTACATTCTGTTATTCCCATCATAGTTGCAACAAAACTTGAACCAACTGATCCACGGGAACCAACTAAATATCCTTCATCATTAGAGTGTTTAACTAGTTTTTGAGCGATAAGATAAATAACATCAAATCCTCCACCAATAATACCACCTAGGATTGCTTTGGCTTTAGTTGTTGCTTCCTCTTCTTCTAAGTTTTCATCACGAATTAATTTATCGCGCATTAACTTAATGACACCATCATAACCACTCATGATTACTTTATGTAGTTCACTTGAGAAGATTTCCTCAATATCATCATCACTCTTCTTTGGATACTTAATCTTCAAATATTCCATAACTAAATCTAGTATTTTATCACCATAGAATTCTTGAGCGATACGTTCTTCAATATTTCTTGGAAGAGGATCTCCATACATGCTATGAGCTTTATCATAAACTAAATCACGACACGTTTCTTGTGAATGTTCAATAATTGGTGAAAATGGTTTATCTGGATAAACTACTACTTCCAACTCATCAATATTATTTATAAAGTCTCTTGTATTATCAATTACTATTTCTTTAGCGGTTTTCTTATCTAAGAAAGAGAAACAATCTAGCATATCATTGGTTGTTCTAAAATATTGATTAGGAATATGTCCTTGTTCGGCAATTTCACTCTTCTTAAATGTTAAATTATTAAGATCTAAACTATAATGATTATTATTAATATTTCTTTCTATTAGTCCATAATCCATTAGTTTTTCTAATGAATCTTGTATTATTTCACTCTTATCTTGTTTTTTATCTTTAAAGATTTCTTCATTTGGATTATTTTTATCAACTTGATATAAATTCGTTAAATTATTTAAAGTAATTGGGATAGATTCTAAGTTTGTTAATACATAAATATACTTTAATACTTTTTTATCTATCTCATTAAAATCACTCTTATTTAAGGCTTTATCTATATAAGAAATATTAAGACATGGTTTATCATAACCAGATAAATATTTTGCTAGTTGATGACGTCCTTTACCTGGTACATTTTGATTAACAATAATTTCACGGTATATCAAATCTTCTTTTTTAATTTGATGAACGTCACCGGTTGCCACTACTTTTTTACCTGCTTCTTTAGCACATTTAATAATCTTTTTAATAGCATAAATTAAATCGTCCTCATTATTTACATCGTGATATCTAAGTAGATGACGATAATTCTCAAGTGGTTGGACTTCAATATAGTCATACCACTTCATAGCTTCTATTAAATCTTCTTCACTTCTTGTTAAAGCGATATTAAAGATTTCACCATTTAAACAAGCTGAACCTATTAATAAACCTTCTCGATATTCATCAATTATTTTACGAGGTATTGTGGCATTCAACTGTAAAAAGTTAGAATTAGCAAAACTAACAAGTTTAAATAGATTCTTTAATCCTGTCATATTCTTAGCAATCATTGTAACATGTTTAAAATTATCATACATATTTGCAAGATGCTCTGTGAATGTCTTACTTGGAATATTTTCATACATTTGAAGATTATCATCATGACACCATTCATAACGCCATACATAATCTTTATTTTTATATTTAATAAATGGATAACCAAATTTGGGATCAACTTCTTCGTCTTCATCTAATAATCTTACATAATTTTTATATGAACAAAGTTCTCCTATTTTTTCTTGTTTACTTTTGTCATTATCAAAACTTAATTCTTCTAATAATTTTAAATTATTAAAATCACTTAATTTTTCTATGCCATCAATTTGCTTTAACATCTTATTGAAAATTAGGGCTGTGTTTTCTGAATCGACATCGGCTCCATGGTGTTGTCCAACATAAATACTAATATCAATATTAATAATATTTCCAATACTTATTGTTATTTGATTATCTGCTGGATGAAGTTCTACTTCTTCAATATATTCACTATCTTCATCATATATTACTTTTACTTCAGCTTTTTCCGTTTTACTTGCTTTATGAACTCTATTTGTATATAAATCATCTTCTATTCTTTGAATGATAGATACATTATCAACTAAAACATCTTTAATTCTAGTTCCTATAAAATGATCAATTGGAAGAGAATTATCAGTATTATTAACATCACTAGTCTCTTCATCATCTTCTTCACCGGTATCTATTTTATATAGTTTTCCTAAAGCTTTTAAACTATGTTTTTTACTATCTCTATTAATTACTCTTGATAACATTAATGTATCTATAATAGGATTTTCTAACTTACCTAAATTATATTTATAATATGCCATATCTAGCATATTTTTATCAAATTTAGCGTTATGAGCTACAAGTGGTAAATCACCTATCCACTCTTTAAATCTTTTAGTAACATTTTCTTCGTTATCAGCATCTTTTACATCTTCATCACTTATATCGGTAACTCTTGTAATATCAGCATCAATATGATGTCCAGGATTAATTAATTCATCAAAACGATCAATAACGCTTCCATTACATATTTTAACGCCACCTATTTCTATCATTGAATCATGAATACCTGCATTAAAGCCTGTTGTTTCTGTATCAAATACAACAAATGTTGCATCTTTTACTAAAGTATCATTCGGATTAAAACATACATTTAAAAAGCTCTCACACATCGATAACTCAGTTCCATAACCTACTTTAAAATAATCTAAATGGTCTTTATCAAACTTAGCTTTCTCTAGTTCATTTAATAACTCTTCTGTTTGACCTTCATTTTTGATTTTTTCATTAATTAAATCAATTTTGGTTTGGGCCTTTTGTTTTAATTTTTTATTAAACTCCGTTACTTCTTGGAAAACATGTGGGAATGATTGACAGCAATCATGATCTGTTATAGCAATACCTGGATGCCCCCATTCCATAGCTTGACGAACTAATTTTACTTCATCTGCTACCCCATCCATTTGACTCATTTTAGTATGAGCATGTAGTTCACATCTTTTAGTAACTGCATCATCTTTCTCATTCTCAATCTCTTTTTTATCTAATAAGTTAATACTTTGAACATTTAATACTAAAGCATTTTTAGCATACTGATCTCTTTTTGTGTATCCTTTAATCTTAAACCACATCTTTGAATTAAATAATTCTAGATATTTATCATATTCTTCTTTATCTTGTGTAAAAATTTTTGCATACATACTTTCAGAATAATCTGTTATCTTTAATGTTACTATCTTAAAATCACTTTTACTTGATTCAAAACCTTCACAACCAAAGACCATACAATCAACAATTATATCTTCTTCTTCGTCTTTAATTGTTTTTAATTCTCTGACTTCACCATCAATAACTTCCCCGATAATAACATTAGGATCATCAACTGTTTTTACTTTTTTTCTACGTTGTCCATATTTATTATATGGATTATCGCTCGTTTTTTCTTCGATTATTTCTGGTTTAACTTTTACTTCTTTGTCTTTATTAATTGCATCATTTACTTTTGTACGATTGAATTCATTAACAATAATATCTAATTTATTAACACCAACTTTATCTAATCTTTCATTAATTTCATTTAATAGATCAACTACTTCTCTTTGTTCACTTTCATTATTAACTTCAATAAAATAATTATTAAAATTACATTTTAACTTAGATCTAATAAACTTATATTTATCGTCTTCTGTAAAATAATTAAAATATTCTTGAATACGATTAAAACCATTCTTCTTAGTTTTTATTTCTAAAAAGCAATCTATACCAAAAAAATCATTTAGACTTTGAACTAATTTAATATATGTATTAACTGGGATTGTTTGTTCACTATCTAAAATGATTTTCATTAACTTATTTTTTTCACTTATTTTAACTTTAGATAATGAACAATTATATAAATCATTACACCATTCTTCTGGAAAATTAATACTTGCTAATAACTCTTGTAACTTTTTATCCATAAACCCTCCTATTATAAATATTCATCTTCTAAAGGTACATCTTGTATTATTTTTACATTATTTAAACTTAATATTTTCTTTCTATTATCATAACAGTATTCTAAAAATTTATTTAAACTATATTTCTTTAAATTTTTATCTATTTCAATTTTATTAATATCAAAAGCTACTCTATCATTTATCATTCTATTTAAAATATCTTCCTTATTAGTTAAACCTAAATACATTAACCAATATGGATATAATTGCATTTTTATTAAAGAAACACTAGGATCTCCAATTGAATAAGCTTTCGAATTACCCATTCTACTTCCTATTTCATTTTTGATACTTAATTCTAGCACAGCTTTTAATAGTTCATTATATATTGAATCATCATGTTCTTCATACAATAGACTTCTTGTAATAGATAAAAGCATAACTGTTAAAACATCGTATTTATCTTTCTCACTACCCCATATTAAAGCATGATAATCTTTTAAATATTCTGTTACTTCAAGTCTTGGGTGAATAATATAAAAGTAAACTGTTTTGGGATATGGGAATTTTAATATACTATTAATATAATCTTCAATTTCCTTACTTGATTGTTCCATTATTTTAGCAATATGTAAGCGATGTCTTGATACTTCCTTTTTTAATGTTTTATATAAACTACTTTCTAAAACCGCATTATAAATAATATCATTATCAGGAATAAAATCTTTACCATATTTAATTATTTCATTACGATCTTTATAACACAAATTATACTCTTTACGATATTTCGTATATAAATTCTTTTTAAATTTATCTATTTCTTTACTAATTGATGCTCCATATAGTAAGTACCATGCTAGTAAATAATCATTAACTACAACTTCTATGTTCACAATATCACCTTACTAATTATTTTAACATAAAGGTGTTTCTTATTAAAGATGAAACAATAATTTTACAAAAGAAAACTCTATTATGAATAACAAAATATTTAAAATCTTGTTTCTATCGATAATGTACTTTTCTTAATTCTAAACAGAATACTTCCATTTATATCTGTTCTATAAATTATACTATTTTTTAAATTATTTAAAACTTCTTTATTAGGATGACCATAACGATTATTTTTTCCTACTGATATAATTGAATACTTTGGTTTAATTATATTAATAAAATCTTGTCCCGTACTTGTATTGCTTCCATGATGTCCTACTTTTAAGACATCTATTTTTGGCAGATCATATTTATCCAATATATCTTTTTCTTTATCTAATCCTGCATCTCCCATAAACATAAATTTGTATCCATTTAATTCTGTATAAATAACATTACTATTATCATTCTCATTATCATATATTCTTGTTTGTAAAAATAAAAGTTTATTATTATTTAAAGATAATTCTTTAATACAAGAATAATATTTTATCTTCTTTTTATCTAATACTTTAATTAAGTTTTTTTCTAAATCAGTATATGAATCACAATTAAAGATTACTTTATCAACTTTAAAGTTTTCTACTATGTTAATAGCTTCTCCCATATGATCAAAATCTCCATGAGATAATATTAAATAATTAATTTTTCTTATTCCATCACTCTTTAAAAACATTATGATGTCTTTGTAATAAGAATAATTTGGTGAACCTCCTGTATCTATTAATATCGTCTTATTTTTATTTTTTATTATTAAGCTATCACCTTCACCTACATCTAATGCCATAACATAACTATCTTTTCTTATGGCATTAATATTGTAATGAATAATGATTAATATTATTAATAATACTTTCTTCTTTTTAGAAAAGAAGAAATATATAAGAACTAAATAAACAAACATTAATAAAAATGATGGTTTAGCAAAAATGAAAGTTAATACATTTATTTTACTTAAAAAGATAGCACTATTCTCTAATACATTTATAAAAAACATTAATATATTATCTAATATTGGAAATAATACTATTAATATTGATAAGGGAAATAATATAAAACTAACTAATGGTACATAAAATAAATTATAAATAATAGAAAGTAAATTTATTTCATAATTATTATAAATTGTTATTGGAAAACTTGTAATTATGGAAATAATAGATATTTTTAATAACTTCCTAAAG
>JAEEZO010000060.1 GCA_016291895.1 Caryophanales bacterium | reverse complement strand
TTAGCTCTTCGTGTATTTGTAGATACAGTTCAAGATTGTTATTTAACTATTGGTTTAATTCATAGTAAATTTAGACCTATGCCTAAACGTTTTAAGGATTATATAGCTAATCCTAAAGAGAATATGTATCAAAGCTTACATACAACTGTTTTTGGTATAGATGGTCATTTATTTGAAGTACAAGTAAGAACTTATGAAATGGATGAAATAGCTGAAAAAGGTATTGCATCACATTGGTCTTATAAAGAAAAAGGTTCAGTTAAAATTCAAAGTATGATGGAACAAAAATTAGAGATGTTCCGTAATATTATTGATTCTAATAATAGTGTAGAAACTGATCAAGAATTTGCTTCTAATTTGAACAGTGAATTATTAACTGATTTAATATATTGTTATACTCCTAAAGGTGATGTTTTAGAGTTGCCTAAAGGAGCAACACCTGTAGATTTTGCTTATCGTATTCATAGTGGTGTAGGAGATAGAACAATTGGTGCTATTGTTAATGATCAAATTGTTCCATTAGATCACGAATTACAAGATGGCGATATTGTAAAAATTAATACAGGTAAAGATGCTAATCCAAACAAGGATTGGTTGAAATTTGTTAAAACGCCACAAGCGAAAAATAAGATCAAATCTTTCTTTAGTAAACAAGATAAGATTAATTATGTTAATAGTGGTAAAGAAATGTTAGAAAAGGAAGTTAGAAAAAGAAAACTTTCTTATAGTGAAGTATTTACTCAAGAAAATTTAGATAAAGTTATTAGAGAGATTCATGCTACTGATGTGGAAGAATTATATTTATTAGTTGGATCTTTAAGATATACCGCTAGTTATATTGTAGATTTAGTTTACCAAGATAAAAAAGATGTTATGGATATTTATCTTGAAAAAGTTAGCAATAGAACTAATCTTTCTCGTAATAATTCTAAAGGAGATATTATTGTTGCTGGTGTAGATGATATTTTAGTTAGTTTAGCTAATTGTTGTAAACCAGTTAAGGGAGATAAAATTATTGGTTATATTACTAAGGGAGAAGGTATCTGTGTTCATAAAGCAGATTGCCCTAATATTAAAAATAGTCATAGATTAATTAATGTTGAATGGAATAAGAATTCTGATAGTTCTTATTTAACAGATCTAGCTATTAAAGTTGGAAAAGGAAATAATAGATTGTTAGATATTATTACTAAAGCTAGTCAAAAAGATATTTATATTGAATCTGTTAAAACAGTTGAAGAAGAAACTGATTTAGTTTATTATTTAACAGTTAAAACAGCAAACGCTAATCAATTAGATAATTTTATAAGTGATTTAAAATCTTTATCTTTCTTGATAGATGTTACGAGGGTGCATAGATAATGAGATGTGTAATTCAGAAGGTAAATTTTTCAAATGTTAAAGTTGATGGTAAAATAGTTGGCGAAATCAAAAGAGGACTTAATGTTCTAGTTGGTTTTACTGATACTGATACAGTTGAAGATATGAAATATTGTGCAAAAAAGATTGCTAATCTTCGTATATTTGAAGATAGTAATGATGTTATGAATTTAAGTGTTTTAGATGTAGGTGGTGAAATACTTTGTATATCACAATTTACGTTATATGGTGATGCTAAAAAAGGTAATAGACCTTCATATATTAAGGCGTTATCTGGTGATAAAGCAGAACCAATGTATAATGAATTTTGTGAGATGTTAAATGAGTATGTTCATACGGAGAAGGGTGTTTTTGGTGCTGACATGAAAGTAGAAATACTTAATGATGGTCCAGCAACGATTATATTAGATACTGATAATTAGTTAGGGGATGATTTGGGTGAAAACTATATTAAAGACTTTTGTTTTATGTGTTGTTATTATAGGAGCTTTATTTATTAGTTATCGAATTTATGATAAAAAGAATAGTGATAGCGATAAAACAACTGTTTTAGATATTTCACCAAGTGATCCTGTTGTTCAATTAGTTATGGGTAAAATATATAGTAGTAATATTTTTAGAGGTGCTGGTTTTTCAGTAGAAAACTTTACTAATGATGATATTATTCATTACGGAATGGATAATTTGACAAAAGATAATTATAGTTTAAAAACTATAGCTCATAAGAAATCATTATGTGAAGTAACTGGTAAAATATTATTTACTTCAACTAGTAATTGTAATATTAAAATTATTAATAATGATTATTTTACGAAATTAATAAAAAATGATTTTAATGTTGATGTTGAAGTAAAATTTGATACTTTTACTTATAAAGGTCATTATTGTAAAAATGATGGTAAGAGATATTATTGTTTATTATCGAAATATACGGAAACTAAGAAGAACTTGTCTTTTATTCATGAAGCTTATGAAGAAAGAGATACTTTAGTTGTTAAAGAGTATTACTTAAATGTTGATTTAAACAATAAAGATTTATGTAATTTGTATTTAAATCCCGAGTATTGTGAAAAGAAGAACGTTAATGAACCAATTGTAGTTCCCGATGAAATAATAATTAATAATGGGGTATTATATCAGCATGTTTTTAAAAAGATAGATGATAAATATTACTATTTACAAAGTTTTATACTTTCAGAAAGATAGGTATTCTTATCTTTCTTTTTTTATGGTAAAATTATTATGTATATTAGAGGTGATATTTATGTATGAGGCACCAAAAAAAGTAAGTGGCAAAAAATTAATTGAAATATGTGTTTTATTATTTTTAATTTTTTGGGGTGTTATTTTACTAATTAATTATAGAAGGTATTGTGATACTAAGAAACCAATTTTAATGATTCACTTAAAGAATGAATATGATGATGGTTATACAGATAATTATGTTGGTTTATTCTATAATATTAGATATTATCGTCGTAATTCTATTACTAAAGATGAAATGGTTCCTTTCTGGAAGGGTATGGAAAATCCAGAACCTACACCAGATTTACCAGTACCTGAAAAAGGTTATCCAATTCCAGATAATCCAAGAAGTTTAGACAAATTTAGAGGTCTATTATGGTATTATGATGAGAATGGTGACTTAATTGCTACATATAAATGTATTAATGGTAATTCAACATGTAATAAAGCAACTGGTGGTTGGGATAAATATAATGTTATTGGTAATGATCCATTAAGACAAGAAAAGAAATATTATAGATTTAAAGATATCCATAATAAATACGCTTGGGTTGATGATTCATTTGAACAAACTAATGTTAAGTATGGAGATCCTACATATAATAGATTGATATATTTATTTAAAATTGATAAAAATGAACCTGAGATTCTTGCAAAATATGCTGATATTAAAGAAAGTACTTATGATGAATATTATGAATTAGCAGATGGTTATAAAGAAAACTATATTGTTAAAGATATTGATAGTGGTAAATGGGGAATCGTTCATATTAAGAAAGATGGTACTATAGAAGAAGTATTACCATTTGAATATGATTCAGTATCATTTGATACAGATACATTGTTCTATATCTTAGCTCAAGATGATAAATGGATGATTAAAGATATAACTAATGATAAAGTTATTGCTGAAAATATTACAGCACCTGTATATGATGTATGGATGACTGGTAATCAATCATATTATTATATGACTGGTGTATCACGTATGGTTGCTGGTACAGAACAAATTATGTTTAAAGCATATAGAGATAAGGGAACACCACTTTTAGATGCTGAAGGTATTACAGCTATCTTCCCATTCCCAAGATGTATAATGTATGTTGATTCAAGTGATAATTTATTAAAATTTATGGGATATGATAAAGAGGTTAAATATACTCTTCAATTAAATTTCTCAATTATGAAACATGATGATGTTGTTCATCCAGCTGTTGCTATTGAGTCATATGATAATGAAAGAGTAAGGGTTAAAATATATAGATCTCATAGTCAAAGTAATGAGTATGATTTTGAGTCAGTAAATATTGCAAATCCTAGCAAAAATTAAAGACACTTTAAGTGTCTTTTTATTTACAGTTTAATTGAAAATGACTTTTTATTATGATAGGATAGAGTTAGACATTTTAAAAGGAGCGGTTATATGAATCCTATTGTTTCAGTTATTATTCCAGCTTATAATGCTTCTAAAACCATTGATAAGTGTATAGACAGTGTAATTAATCAAACTATTAAGCATGTAGAAGTTATTGTTGTTAATGATAATAGTACAGATGATACTTTAGAAAAGCTTAATAAGTTTAAACATAAAATAACAATAATTAATAACAAGAAAAACTTAGGACCCGCTGCCTCTAGAAATAAGGCTTTAGATATTGCTAAAGGAACATATATTAGTTTCGTAGATAGTGACGATTATATTGATCCAAGAATGTATGAAGAAATGGTTAAATATATGTCCGATGAAGTTGATTTAGTATGTTGTGGACGTTTTAATGTGACTAAAAGTGGAATGACTCCAGTTATTAATAAAAGTACAGAAACGGATGCACATAAGTTTTCAGTTACATCTAATTATAATACGGATAAATTGTTTAAAAGAAGTATTATAGAAGAATATAAATTAAGACTTCCGGAAAAGTATAAATATGCAGAAGATTTTGCTTTTGGAGTTAGATATAAATATTATGCTAATAAAATGCATATTATTCCAGAACCTTACTATTACTATTTATCAGATAGTGAAGGCTCTATTACAAATAGTTATGATGAAAATTTATTAAAGATTGTTGATGTTTTACAAGAAATGGTTGATTTCTTTAAAGACAATGGTGATTTTGAAAAATATGAAAAAGAATTAGTCACTTTATGTGCTGGTTTTTATGTTAGAAGAACAAGAGAGTTTAAATATTTTGATGATGTAGAACTACAAAAAGAATATGTTAAAAGATTTTTGGCATTCTTTAAAAAGAATTTTAAACATTATGTTCATCAAGTTAATGGATTTAAAACTAAATTCTATAGACCTTATAGATGCTCTTATCCTTTGATGATGCTTTATATAAAAATTGTTCAGTTAATGAGAAAAAAGTAGTTAGGAGATTTATTATGGAAAAGTATAAATATAAGTTTTCGGTTATTATACCAGTTTATAATGTAGAAGATTATTTAGAAGAAACACTTGAAAGTGTTATTAATCAATCTATTGGATTTAAAGATAATATTCAAATTGTTTTAATTAATGATGGCTCTCCTGATAATTCAGAAGAAATATGTTTGAAATATAAAGATTTGTATCCTGATAATATTGTTTATTTTAAACAAAAGAATGCTGGAGTTTCTGTAGCTAGAAACAAAGGTATTGAGCTTGCTGAAGGATTATTTTCTACTATGCTAGATAGTGATGATAAATGGAGTAGTGATGCTTTTAAACAAGTTTATGATCATTATTTAGAACATCCTGATATAAATGTTTTTAGTTGTAAGATGGTGTTCTTTGATGCTAAAGATGGTGATCATCCTTTAAATTATAAATTTGTAGAAGATAAGATAGTTGATATTTGTAAAGATTACAATTATCCGCAATTAAGTTCTAG
>JAEEZO010000059.1 GCA_016291895.1 Caryophanales bacterium | reverse complement strand
GATGGTAGTGGTAACTTACTTAAAGTCATTAATTCAATTTATGGCCTTGCTGTTACTAAAAAGATGTTAGAGATTAATAGTAGTGATGATGACTTTGAAATTATTGGATATACATCATACCCTGAAGTAAATCGAAGTACAAGAAATAATATAACGATTCTTGTAAATAATAGAGTAATAAAGAATTATGATTTAATTAAAACAATTCATGAATGTTATCATACTTTTATGCCACATGATAGATATCCCGTAACGGTCTTAAATATTATTTGTGATCCATTCTTAATCGATGTTAATATTCATCCAACGAAGATGGATGTTAAATTCTCAAAAGTTGAAGAATTAAAGAAATTAATTACGGATTCCATAACCAAAGCTTTAAAGACAACTCTTTTAATACCAGAGGCACATGTTAATACTGATTTTATTTATGATCAAATACAAGATAGTAAAATAGATGAAGTATATTATGATAAAAAAGTACAAGAATTAAAACTAAATTTTGAAGTTAATGAAGATAATGAAACATATTTAGATGTTAAAGAAGATATAAAAGAAAAAGAAGAGAAAGAAAATTTTGATGAAAAAGAAGAATTAATACCACATCATGAAGTTAAAATAGATCCAATAATTCCAATTGGTTCAGTTCATGGAACATATATTGTTGGTTATAATGAAAAAGGCATGTATATTATTGATCAGCATGCGGCAGCAGAACGAATTAATTATGAAAAATGTTATAAAGCAATACTAGATCATTCGAAAAACATTATTGATCTATTAGTACCAATTACCATTGAACTACCAGCTAATGAATATATTATTTTAAAAAGTCATTTTGATATCCTTGATAGACTTGGTTTTATTTATGAAGAATTTGGTGATAATACGATTGTTATTCGTAGTCATCCAGTTTGGATTAAAGATTTTAGAGTAAATGATGCCATACGTGAAATCATTGATATTATTATTACAACAGATGATTTCTCAGAATTAAAATTCTCTGATTATGTATCAATGACGATGGCTTGTAAGATGAGTATTAAAGGTAATGATGCAAGAAGTATTGAAGATATGGAATATTTACTTAATGAATTAGTTAAAACAAATAATCCATATACTTGTCCTCATGGAAGACCAACAATAATTAGTTATACGAAATATGATTTAGAGAAGATGTTTAAGAGGTCAATGTAATGAAAATAATTGTAATAACAGGACCAACAGGTGTTGGTAAAACAAAATTAAGTGTTGAACTAGCAAAAAAAGTTAATGGGGAAATCATTAATGCAGATTCAATGCAAGTATACAAAGGACTTGATATTGGAACAGCTAAAATAAAAGAATCTGAAAAAGAAGGTATTCCTCATCACTTATTTGATATATGTGATATAAATAGAAATTATACGATTTATGATTATCAAAAAGATGCAAGAAGAGTAATTAATGAAATTCAAAGTAGAGGTAATACACCAATTCTTGTTGGTGGAAGTGGCTTATATATTAAAGCCGCTCTTTATGACTATGAATTTAATGTAGAAGAATTTCATTCTGAGTTTGAAGATTTATCTAATGAACAAATCTTAGAAGAAATAAGAGAAGATCATGAAACGGATATTCATGTTAACAATCGTAAAAGATTAGTACGAGAACTTAATAAAATAAAAAATGGTACTAAAAATACTAATAAAAAGAATGAAAAAATATATGATTTTAATCTCATAGGTTTAACAACAAATAGAGATGATTTATATAAAATTATTGATAATCGTGTTGATAAGATGGTTGATGAGGGCTTAATAAAAGAAGTAAAAGAATTATATGATAATAATATAAGAACAAAAGCTATAATGACAGGAATTGGTTATAAAGAATTATATAAATACTTTGATGGTGAGCTATCTCTTACTGAATCTCTTGATTTAATTAAAAAGAATAGTCGTAATTTCGCTAAAAGACAATATACATTCTATAATCATCAAATGGATGTTAAATGGTTTGATGTTAATTTTAAAGATTTTAATGAAACTATTAATGAAGTATATCTATATGTAAAGAATAATTAAATGATTTAATTATTCTTTTTATTATTAATTAAGTATTATATAATTAAAAATAGGAGGAATATATGGAAATTATTGTACAAGGTAAAGGAAAAGAATTCTTTTCACCAAATGAAGTTGTTTTAGGTATAAACTTTAATGTAAAGGATTTAACTTATGAAGATGTATTAACTAAAGGAGTTAATAATGTTATGAATTTTGTGAATAATATTTTAGTTCCTAATGGTTTTACAAAAGATGATATGAAAACTAGAAGTTATTATGTTAATGAAAGCAAAAGATACGATGAAGCAACTAGAAAGTATTATCCAGATGGTTTTGCTTTTAATCAAAGTGCAACATTAAAGTTTGATTATGATAAAGCTAAATTAGCTAAAATAATGGACGATCTATCTAAATTAGAAAATGCGCCTAATGTTGGTGTTAGTTTTGGCGTTAAAGATGCTAAAGAATGTAAAAGAAAAATTCTTTCTAAAGCATATGAAGATGCTAAATTACAAGCCGAAGCTATTGCAATAGCAGCAGGTAAGAGTTTAGTTGGTTGCGCCAAAGTAGATTTTAAACCATTTACAACAAATTATATTTCAGAAACAACTTTTGACACTGGTGTTAAATTTAGTAGAGCAAGAGCAGATGGCGCCTTAGGTGCAAGTAATCAAGATAAAATTATGACAACATTTACACCAGAAGATATTGAATTAAATGAAGTTTTATATTGCTTATGGATAGCAGAATAAGATAACAACTAACTATTGTTAGTTGTTTTTTATGTGTTAAATGTAAAAATATTTGACGTAAAGAGTGTGTAAACAAGAAAAAAAGTTGGAACGAACTAAAAAAATAAAAAGTTTCTTTTGGTGAAAAAAACAAAAAAACTTTTTTGTTGATATATATAGGAAAACTCATGATTGTGGATAATTTTTATGCAAATCTATTGCTTATTTTTTACCAGTTTCATATAATTATAATAGGTTATACGATAGAAACTTGTGTGAGATATAGGAGGATTGAAAATGAAAAAAATATTGAGTTTATTTCTATTTTTAGGACTATTTTTAATGGCAACAACGGTTCGTGCTGCTGAAACATTTGAAGTAACAAACTTTGAAGAATTAAAAGCCCATGCTACAGGGGCAGCAAATGATAGAATTAATCTATCAGGTGAAATTACATTTACGGAAGATTTATCTGTTACACCATTTATTGTTGTAATGGATGAAACAACACTTAATTTAGCAGGTTATACTTTAACGTTACCTGATTATAATAATTATAATATTACTGCTAAAGCTAAATTAACCATTGATGGTAATGGTAAGATTGTTACTAATGGACTTTACGGAATAACCGTTTCTGGTGGCGAATTAGTAATCAATAATGGTGAATTTGTTGGAGAAAATGCTGACTATTTAATTTCAACATATGATGGTGCAATTACCATTAATGATGGAAAATTTACTGCTAATTATTATTGTGTAAACAACTTAAGTGGACTTGAAGGAAGTTATTATAATCCAAGTAAAGTTACGATTAAAGGTGGAACATTTACTACAAGTTTAGCTACTGATAAAGATGATGATTATTTTTGTATTTTATCATCTGCTAATATGGATATTAGTGGAGCAACAATAACTGGTGATGTTGAAGCTGAAGCAACTGCTATTGTTAATGTTGAAGAAACTAAAGTAAATGGTAGATTTTATGCTTATGAACAATCTCAAATAAATATTAAGAGTGGTGAATTTAGTGCTACTGGTGACGATTACATTTTAAATGATGAAGATGATGCTGTAATTACTGTTACAGGTGGTGAATTCCCTAATGGTGAATTACAAAACTCTCATATGGCTGAAGGATATAAAAATATTCCAGCTGGTGATAATGATTATGAAGTTGTAAAAATTCATTATTTAACTGTTAAATATTTAATTGATGGTAACGAAGAACAAGAAGTTAGTATTATTGATCCACAAAGAGTTCCTTATGGTGAAGGTGAACCTTATGAAGCAACTGAATTAAATGCTGCTGATGTACCTGAAGGATATCGTTTAATTAGAACTGATGGTAATAAAACTGGTACAATGGGAACAAGTGATGTTACCGTAACATTCTATTATTCAAATGAATATATATTAACACTTGAAACAAATGGTGGAAGAGAAATTGAAGCTATGACTTCAACTCCTGATGAAGGACCCGCTATTGCTTTAGCAAATTTTAATGATAGAACAGAAAAAGAAGGATATGAACTTGCTGGTTGGTATAGTGATGAAGATTTAACAAAAGAATTAACATCATGGAATAGAGATGAAGATGTTACTGCTTATGCTAAATGGACACCTATTAAATATACAATTAAGTATAATTTAGATGGTGGAGAAGCTGAAAATCCAACTGAATATACAATTGAAAGTGAAGATATTAAATTAAATAATCCTGAAAAAGAAGGATTCCGTTTCGTTGATTGGAAAGATGATGAAGATCATGCTTTAGGAATGGAAGTTACTATTCCTAAAGGAAGTACAGGAAATAAAGAATTTAATGCCTTCTATGAAGTAGAACAATTTAAAGTAACTATTGGTGATAAAGAAATCATGGCTGATTATGGTTCATCAGTTGATGTAACAATCGATGAATATAAACTTGAAAAAGAAGGATATGAATTCTTAGGTTATTTCTATGAAGATTCTCCTGTAGAAAATATTATTGTTAGAGAAGATATTGTTTTAACTCCTAAATTTAAATTTATTTATAAAATGTTATCAGATCCTCAAACATATGTATTAAATTCAAATGTTGAAATGGTACTTAAGACAAATGGTGAAATTGATAATTTAAGAGAAGTTATGGTAGATGGAAAAGCTTTACTTGCTGAACAAGAAGTAAAAATTACTTCAGGAAGTACTATTGCTACATTTATTCCAAGTTATTTAAATACTTTATCTGTTGGCGAACATAAAGTAACATTTGTATATAATGATGGTGAATTAAATACAACATTTAATGTTACTGAGGATAAGGAAGAAACTCCTAAAACTGGTGATGATATTATGAAATCTGTTTGTGCTCTTATTTGTTCAACAATGACTTTTGGATTATCATTAGGTTTAAGAAAAAAGTTTAATTAAAAAAATAAAAAGATGATATATTTCATCTTTTTTTCATTTACTTGAATATTATAAATATGTATAATAAAACTAGAGGAGGATAAGATGGAAGAAGAAAAGAAGGAACCTAAAACAGAAGAAAAAGTAGTTAAAGGTAGAAGCACAAAATCAAAAGCAATGACTGTATTATTAGGAGTAACTTTCTTTTGTGTACTTAGTATACTTTTATTAGCAATTCTTGATGACGGTACATTACTTGGCGGAAAAGATAAGCCACCTGTAAGTACAGATGAACAACAAGAAAAACCTAAAGATGACACACCAAGTAATAATAATGATAGTTATACTGGTAAATATGTAGCAATTGGGGAAGCTGCACAGGATGAAGAATATTTTGAATTGTTCGAAGATGGTAAAGCTACAATTTATACTATAACAGGTGACAATGGAGCCTATGAAGAAATAAGCACATACTATAATATAACTACAGTAGATGGTACAACAATATTAATGTTTGATGAATATAATTCAGAAGAGCCTGGAAATTGGTATACATATGCACTTGATTTAACAAAGACGGAAACAGGATATAAAGCTATTCCAAGTGGATACAATAATAAATGTACTGGACCAAGTGCTTGTAATATTGCTTTCGAGAAATAATTAGATGATTTCTAAATCATCTTTTTTCTTTACTTAAAAAAAATTATTATGTATAATTAATAATAGGAGAGTAAAATGGAAGAAGAAGTTAAAGAAGAAAAAATAGTAAAAAAGGTTAAAGGAAGAAGTCCTAAATCAAAAGCAATGACGGTAATGTTAGGAATAACTTTCTTTTGTGTACTTAGTATTCTTTTATTAGCTATATTTGATGACGGTACATTATTAGGAAGAAATAACCCAGATAATCCAGTTGATAAACAACCAAGTGAAACTGTTCAAAGAAAGAAAATTACCCTTGAATGTGGTAAAGATTCTACAGAAACCTTTAATGGAAATACGATAATTATAAAATCATCAAAAGAAGAAAATCCTGTATGTAAAGCTGATAGTATCATGGTTAATGGAATCGATATAATTAGTTCATTTAAATTAGATTATTTTGGTGTTGATAGATATGAATTCTATGATAAATATGTTTTATTTAGATATGGAAATACTAGCGCAGTTCTACTAGGCGTATATAATATGGTTGATGGTCAAATAAAGAATTATGCTGCAGATGATTTAGAATTTTTCTCAATTAGCGATTGGCAAAGTGATGATAATGGAATAACTTTCCCAGAATGCTCAAATGTAAAAGCACAATTTATGCCTGAAGGTGAATCTAATAATCATAATACTCAATATGCTGAATTTAGAATGAAATATGAAAATGGCGAACTTGGTGATCCAACAATTGTAAGAGAATACGGACCTGCATATGATATGTAAAAGATGATATATATCATCTTTTTTATTGGTTTGATAATTAGTTAAAAATTGTAAAGATGATTTAATTAATCATCTTTTTTTGTTAAGATTTATATAGAGGATAGGTGATGGTTGTGGCAAAATTATATTTTTATTATGGAGCAATGAATAGTGGTAAAACAACAAGAATTATTCAATGTCTTTATAATTATGAAGAACAAGGTATGAAAGCTATTCTTATGAAACCTAAAGTTGATACAAAAGGTAGTGATTTCATTGTATCAAGAATAGGTGCAAAAAAGAAAGTTGATTTTTTAATAGAGCCAAAAGCTAATATATATGATATTATTGTTGAAAAATATACAAATGTTGATTTACTAATGGTTGATGAAGCGCAATTTTTATCAGAAGATCAAGTGGATCAATTAATGGATATTGTAGTAGATCTTAATATACCTGTTATGTGCTATGGATTAAGAACGGACTTTAAATGTAATAGTTTCCCTGGGGCAAGAAGACTTCTTGAAATTGCTCATGAATTAACAGAAGTTAAAACAATATGTGAATGTGGTAAAAAAGCCATGTTCAATGTTCGGTTGATTGATGGAAAAGTTCAAACAGAAGGTGATAGTGTAGCAATTGATGGCGAAGGAAAAGTGACTTATACAGTTGCTTGTGCAAGATGCTTTAGATTAAAGACACATCGTAAATTTTACAATAAAAAGTAACTATGTTACTTTTTTTTATATATTATATATATTATAATTAAAATAGAGGTTAATATGATTGGTAATTTAAAAGTAACTGATAAATTAATTGAACTTGCTAAAGAGCATCCTAAAATAACTTTAACAGGAACTCTTGCTTTTATTACAGCTATGGTTTTGGCATTTACTATACCTAGTGGTGGAATAGAAGAAGGTAATACTATTGGTGATGTTAGACCGCCTAGTATTGAAAGAAAAGTTGATGATAAAGAGATAGAACCAACCAAAGCTCCTATAGTATATAGTGGTTTTGATGTTTCACTAAATCAAGGTGCAACCCTAACGCTTGAACCTGGTGGTGGAGCTTATGTTGGCAAAGTTAGAGTAAGTAATCAAGCTAAAATTGTTCTTATTGATGGTGATTATGCTCTAGTTTTATATAATGTTCCTCAAGAAAAATATAATTATGATTTATCTCATGATCATCGAAGACTTGGTTATGTCCCTTTGGAAAGTGTTAGGGCTTTAGGAGGCCATTTGACAGAAAGTGCAGCTCCTGATGAACGCTATGTATGTTTTGATAATAATACAAGAATTCGTATTGATATGGATGAAGGTGGTATATTAACTACAGCTAAAAAAGGTGATTATGCAAGGATAGTTGGTATTGTATATGGTCCAGAATGGAGCGATGATGAATGGTACATTGTTGCTTATGATAGTTTTATTGGTTATATGCATGGGAAAAATGGAACTTTTATATCTCGTGATGAAATGATTGATATAATTAATAGTTCAAGAATGTATTTAAGAATCACAGGAACTGATGTTAATTTAAGAAGAGAGCCTAAAAAAGAGAAAAAGAATGTTGAAAAAAGCCTTAATAAAGGTGATGAAGCTCTTGTTCTTGATCATAGTAATGGTTGGTATCATGTTATCTTTAATGGTGTTGAAGGCTATATAAGTGATGAATTAACTTGTTTAGAAGAAATATATGTTAAGAAAGTTCCAAATGGATTAGAAAACTTACATTTCGAAAATAGTAGTGAGAAAACAATTTAAGAGATTTATATCTCTTTTTTTGTTTTATTTGACATTTTTGTGTAAATATGATATAATTTAGCAAGTCTTAAGGATAAGTATCCATAAAAAGATAAATGGGGGTTTTGATTTTTATGAAGACAAAGAATTTAAAGATAAATAAAAAGAAAATTGGGGCTTTAATTCTTGCTGCTGGATTATTTATTGGTGGTGGAATTACCTTAACTCATAATTTATTAAATAGAGCTACTGCTAATAGTGTAGAAACTTCTGAGTCTCAAGTTGAATCTGTTCCTTACACTTATTTTTATACAACTGGTGACTATGTTTTTGTTTCTAATGGTGAAACAATAGGTTATATCAAAAATGAAAATATCGACTTTACTAATATTGAAATGCCTAATTATAAACCTGAATTTTATGATATGTATGTTACTACAGATAATGCTGGTGTATATTTATTGCCAGGAGGAAATGAATATTGCCATTTATTAAAAAAAGGCGATAAAGTTTCTGTAAACGCCATTAGTGATGATGGTTGGGCTGTAATTAATTATTATGACGATAACAACGAATTAAAAATTGGTTTCGTTAATCGTTCATTTATTAATTGGATTAATCCAATGAGCCCTGAACCAGTTGCTACTGAAGAACCAGTACAAGAAGAAACCAAAGTTTCAATCGCTGTAATAACAGGTGATAAAGTGAATGTACGTTCATCAATGGAAACAGGTACAAATAATCGTATTGGTTATTGTAATACTGGTGATAAATTTACAATTCTTGATAAATCTGATGGTTGGTATTTGATTGATTACTATGGAAAAGAAGGCTATGTTAGTGAAAGATTTGTTAATGTAGAAGAGATAGAACAAGAGGAATTACAAACAACAATTTCATCTAGTGAAGTTATTGTTGCTAAAATAACTGGTAATAATG
>JAEEZO010000058.1 GCA_016291895.1 Caryophanales bacterium | reverse complement strand
TGGGATAATGATATTACTTTTATTAGTACGGTAGGTAATGATCATGATGGTGAGTTTTTAGAGAAAGAGATGAAAAGTGTAGGTGTTAAAACATTATTTACAAAACTAGATAATGTTCCTACGGCAACAAGCTATATTGTTACTAATCTATCTAATAGTTCAAGAACAATCATAGTTAATAAAAGTGATTTATTAAAAGGCAATAAAGATGTCTCTGTTACAGGAGATTATATCTTAGTTGATGGTAATGATTATGAAGTGGCTTTAAAAGTATTTAGAGATAATCCAGAAGCTATTAAAGTAATTGATGCTGGAAGATGTAGTGAAGGAATATTAACTTTAAATAAATATTGTGATTATATTGTTTGTTCTAATGACTTTGCAAAAGAATATACAAAAAAAGACATGAACTATGATGATTTAGAAGGATTAAAAAATATTTATAATGAAATTCAAAAAGATTATCGAGGAACGCTTATAATTACTTTAGAAGATCATGGTTGCATGGTTAAACTTAATGACACATTTCATTTTATCCCATCTATTAAAGTTGATAGTGTGGATACAAATGGAGCAGGGGATATTTTCCATGGAGCCTTTGTTCACTTCTTAAGTTTAGGTTATTTTGATTTACTTAAAGTACTACGTTTATCGAATATAACAGCTGCTTTATCCACAAGATATTTAGGAACTAGAAAAGCTATTCCTGATGTCTCTGAGGTAATAGGTTATGAATAATCTTCCATCACTTGATTTGCATGGAGAATACGCTTTCTCATCGGAAGTATTAGTAAAAGAGTTTATTAATGATCAAATATCATTACATAATAAAAAAGTATGTATTATTCATGGTATTGGAGAAGGAATCTTAAGAAAGACTGTTCATGAAATATTAAAAAATGATAAGAGAATTAAGTCTTATTATATTGACTTCTTCAATCCAGGATGTACAATAGTAGAAATAAAGGAGAACATATGAGTAAATTTATAGTTATATCAGGACCAAGTGGTGTTGGTAAAGGAACTTTAATTAAAATGCTACAAGACAAATACAAAGAATTAGATAAAAAGATTTATTTATCAATTTCTTGTACTACAAGAGAACCACGTGAAGGTGAAGAAGAGGGTGTTTCTTATTACTTTTTAAGTGAAGAAGAATTCTTAGATAGACTAAAAAATGGTGATTTCTTAGAATATAATCAATATGCTGCAACAGGTAAATATTATGGTACACCAAAAAGTACAGCTTTAGACTTTTTAGCTCGTGGATATGATGTTATCTTAGAAATTGATGTTAATGGTTATAGACAAGTTAAAGAAAACTTTAAAGATTGTATTGGTGTCTTTATAACTGCACCATCATTGGATAATTTAAGAAGTAGACTTATTAACCGTGGTACTGAAACAATGGATGTTATTGAACAAAGAATTGAAAGAGCAAAAGAAGAACTAGAATATATTCACTTATATGATAAAGTAATTGTTAATAAAGAAGGTCAAGTAGAAGAAGCTTTTAATGAATTATATGATATCTTAAATAGTGAACAAGTAAGATAAATATAAAAAAAGTAATTAATACTTTAAATTTTAACTAAAATGTTGTATAATATAACTCGTGTTTAAGGGGGATGTTATGCAACGTTTTCGTTATATAACAAGAAATGGTAATCTTGTTACATCTACTGATATCGATTTAATACTAAAAGAAGAAAACTGTTTATTAGTAGTAAATCGTGGAACAATGTTAAGTCCTAAACCTGTTTTCGCTCGCCGTGAACAAGGATTTGTAATAGAAAAAGAACAAGAAATTGATCCAAAAGAACTTCCTAATTTATTATTTAACTTTAATTATTTACCAATATATTATATCGGTTTCTCTAAATCTTATATATCTAAATTACAAAAGAGTACTAAGAAACTAGAAAAAGAATATGAAAATAATAAAAATAGTGAAGAAGGACAATATAATGATTTCTTAAAAGATTTAAAAAGGAATCGTGAAAGATGGTTATTAAGACAAGCTAATGTTGATAAGGTAAGAGAAGACTTTGAAAAGAACATTAGAAAGAATAATATTTCATATATTGATAAAAGTAAAAAAGTAAATATCTATGATAAACCTTTAATGAATATTGAAGATGTTATTGATCAAGAATTTAATAGTTATAGTCTTGATAGTGAAATGACTATTAATGAACTTGAATTTGTACCTGTAAAGAAGGTAAAAAAATAGACTCTATTGTAGAGTCTTTTTTATTACATGTTCAGCATGATCGATTATTTCTTTAGTTTCCGTATAAGCATGAACATTAGGTTCTAAGTATTTACTTACTTCATTCATTTGATTATTAAGTGGAAGCTTATGCATTAATTCTTTTAATAATTCTAAAGCTTCTTTTTTATTATGTTTATAAATATATAATAATTCTAAAGCCATAATAAAACTAATGGCATAATCACCTTGATGATAGAAATGAACATCAATGGTTTCTTTAATATCTTTTTTAGATAGATTCATTTTATTATTAACTTCTTTTATAAATTTTTTATTAAATTTATTAAATTGATTAAAATACATAACATCAATCATTCTTTTTTGATCATGAAAACTTTCTATTAAACCATAGTAGAATTGAAAATCATCAATTGTATGATAAACAAGAATATTTTCATTAAATAAGTTTCTTCCTTCATAGATAGCAACTAATTCAACAAAGATGGATACAAATTCTGCAAAGATATTATATTCATAAAAACCCATAGGATTATATATGTTATTAATAGCATGACCAAATTCATGAACAATTGTAAGATAATCAGATAGATCTCCTTCTTTTCGAATATCAATATAGTTTTTATTAAGACCTCCAATAAAGTAATTCATACCTTGATAATCTTTACTAAATCTTTTTCTAAAAGTTAAGGTCTTTTTATTTAAAATATCATCAACAATCTCTAAAAAATCACTATCTAAGTTTTGATAAAAGTTTCTTGCTAAAGCAACAGATTGTTTCTTGGTATAAGTTTGTTTTGGATAATCAATAGTATTATATTTCATATTTACTTCTTTGATTGTTTCAAAATTACTAGATAGACTATTATGATAATCAATTATTACTTTATATAAATCTTTATTATCTTGATATAAACTTTCAAGTTCTCTTAACTTTTTAGTATAAGATAAAGGTTCTCTATTATCTTTTTTGTCTGATAAAGGTAGTCGATTTAATTGAAATAAAAAGAATGAATAATCTTTTTTTAACTTTTCATCTTCAGTTTTACTAATTAAGTCTTTTAATTCTTCAATACAAGTTTTAAATTCTTTTCTTGATAAGATCATAGTACACCTCGGTTTTATACTATCATTAATTAACTATTTTTCTATGTTTTTTGACATTTACTTGACTATGTTTTCATTCTCTTTTGACATAATTAAATATCTCTTATGTTATACTATAATTAGATTATAATAGGAGATAAAATGAAAAAACCAGTTGGAAATGTCATTAATAATAAAATTGGTTATGCAGGGCTTGTAGTAGCTGCTGTATTCTTTTTAGTGTTAATTGCAAGACTTGGTGTTTTATCTTTAAGTACGAAAATAGATGGTATTGATATTCAAACTTTTGCTAAGAATAGAACTACTAGAAGAACTCCTTTAAAAGCAAGTCGTGGTAATATTTATGATGATAATGGTAATATCTTAGCTCAAGATGTATCAAGTTATACTTTAATTGCATACTTAGATCCAAAAAGAAGTGAGAATTCTAAGACCCCTCAGCATGTTGTTGATAAAGAAGTAACAGCAAGAGCATTATCTGAAATAATAGACTTAGATTATGATAGTATTTTAAAGTTTTTATCAAAAGAGAATGTCTATCAAACAGAATTCGGTCCTAAAGGTAAAGGATTAAATGAAATTGTTAAAGATAAGATTGTAAAACTTAATTTACCAGGTATAGACTTTATTGAATCTAAAAAAAGATATTATCCATATGGTGACTTTGCATCTTATTTAATAGGTTATGCTAAAGAAAATGATAAAGAAGAGTTTGTTGGTGAACTTGGTGTTGAAAAATATTTAAATGATAAACTAAAAGGTTTAGATGGCTATACCGTTTATCAAAAAGATCGTAATGGATATAAAATAGCAGGTACTGATAGTTATACAGAAGAAGCTGTTAATGGTAGTGATGTTTATTTAACAATAGATAATAATGTTCAATTCTTTGTAGATGAAGCTATGAAGAAAACAAAAGATTATACTTATGAAAGTATGTCTATTATTGTTGCTGATGCTAAATCTGGTAAGATTCTAGGTTATTCAACAACACCTAGTTTTGATCCTAATAAACGTAATATTACTAATTATTTAGATAGTAACTCTAGTATTGCTTTTGAACCAGGTAGTACGATGAAAACATATACTTATATGGCAGCGATGGAAGCTGGTGTATATAGTGGTAAATCAACTTATAAGTCAGGAACTTTTACAACGAAAGATAAAACGGTAATTAAAGATTGGAATAATGTTGGTTGGGGATGGATAAGTTTTGATCAAGGATATATTTATTCTAGTAATACAGCAGTAGTTAATATTATGGATAAATATATGGATGCTAAAACTCTAAAGAAGTATTTAATAAAACTTGGTTTTGGTGAAAAAACAGGAGTATTCCAAAGTGATATTGATGAAACTGATAATTCCATGGAACAAGGTGGTAAATTAGATTTTAAATATGAAACCGAAATCTTTAATGCTGCTTTTGGACAAGGTATTACAACAACCCCACTTCAACATATTAAAGCTCTCACTTCCATTGCAAATAATGGTACATTATTAAAACCATATTTAATCTCTAAAATAGTCGATGATAAAGGTAAAGTAACTCTTGAAAATAAAAGAACTGAACTAGGTACTGTTGCTAAACAAAGTACAATTGATTATATGAAGAATTTAATGTGGCATAACGTTAAT
>JAEEZO010000057.1 GCA_016291895.1 Caryophanales bacterium | reverse complement strand
CATTGATATAATCTTATTTCGTAAATTAACAATAACACTACGTAATAAATCTGTACCAATATGAGGATGATTACTATAAAGAATATTTTTAGGAGCCCCACAATCAATAAAAGTTTCCATAACCATTCTTCCACGATTATTAATATCTTTAATTAAAGTATTTAATTTACCATCAGAAAAAGTTCCCGCTCCACCTTCACCAAAAGAAATATTACTTTCACTATTTAATTTATTTGTTTCAAAGAAAATATTAACATCATTAACTCTTTCTTCAATACATTTACCTCTTTCAATAATTAATGGTTTATATCCCATACATACTAAATTATAAGCACAAAACAAGCCTGCTGGACCACTACCCACTATTATTGGTCTATTAATAAGTTCATTAGTACCTGTACTAATAAATTTATAACATCTATTTGGTGCAACACTAACATCTTTATATTTTTTCTTTAAAATAATATTTTCATTTTTAACATTTATATCAACTTCATAGACAATCATAATATTATTTTTATCACGAGCATCTATTGATTCACGAATTATTTTTATTTCTAATAAATCTTCTTTATTTATTTTTAATCTATTTATAATTTTATTTTTTAATTCATCATAATTATTATTCAATAAATTAATTTTAATATTTTTGATATTAATCATTATGATCACCTATTGCTAAAGCTGCAAGATAACCTGTTATAAAAGCAAAAGACATATTATATCCACCACAAATACCATCAACATCTAATATTTCTCCTGTTATATAAAAATTAGGTACAACAAGAGATTCCATTGTCTTTTCATTAATTTCAGAAAGAGGTACTCCACCAGTACAAACTTGGGCATTTGAGTAATCATTACTACCTATTACATCAACACGAAAATCATTAATTATTTTACTTAGTCTTTCTTTCTCTTCTTTTGTTAAATCATTATAATAACGATTACCATCAATATTACTTAGTTTTAAAAACAAATTAATTAATTTTTTATTAAAAATAGTCTTTAAACTATTAATAAGAGGTTCATCAATATTACGTTTATCCATAAACTCTTTAAAATCTTTTTGAAAGAAATCAATCGTTACATAAAAATCTAAATTCTTTGATAAAGCTTTATTAGTTATTCCACTTATATCAAAGACACAAATTCCACTTATACCATCCCTAGCTAGTTGAATTTCGCCAACACTTTCTTTTCTTAAACGATTGTTAATAATTAATCTTACTTTAGCTTGACTTCTAACACCATCCCAATCATTTAAATATGTTCCACGACATTTTAATTTAGTTAAAGCTGGTAATACGGGATTAATAGTATGAGTTAATCCTTTTAATAAAAAATATGAATTACATTCTTTAACGGATGCAAGGCTACCTGAACTAATAATTAATTTATCACAAGTAAGATCTCGATTAGTTGTTTCTAAATAAATCTTTTTATTAACAATACTTACTTCGGTTACTTCTTCATTTAATAAAACTTCTACACCTTTAAGATTATTTACCAAAACATCTCTTATACTACTAGCTTCTCTACTATTAGGATAATAATAACCATCTTTAATTGTTGGATAAATTCCTAATGAGAATAAATAATTAAGACAATCTTCTTGATTAGATAAAATACTATCTAATTTATCTTTATCATCAGTTTCGTAAAAGCGACTTTCTAAATTAGTATGCCAAAAATTACATTTACCATTACCTGTTTTTAGTATCTTCTTACCACATTCATTATTCTTTTCAATAAGAATAACTTCATGTTTGTGTCTTAAAATAGAAGCTGCTAGCATACCTGATACACCAGCACCAACAATAACTATTTTCATACAGTCTCCTTATTCTTCTTAAATTATATCACTCATTAAAAATGATATCATATATGTCATCTAAATTAATTTCTTTTTTATCGATGAAAACAATTTTTTTATTTGCAATATCTATCTTTCTTATGTTACCTTTATATTCTTTGTAACTACCACCATTTTTTTTAATATCTTTTATAAAATAATAAACAATTATTTCTGGTTTTTCTTTTATATGTTCCATAATTATTTGCAATTTCATATCAATAATTGATTTCATATCTTCTGATAATAATTTTTTTTCTTCTGTTAATCTTGATGTTTCATTTATAGAATCCGCAAATCCTGTTAAAGCCGCAAATGGCGAAAAAGTAGAAGCTCGAGATTCTATAGACATTCTTTGATGTTTTTTAAATTCAAAATGAGGAATATTAATAATATCACTATATTGATTCATCCTTTATGTCCACCAACTTCCTTATTTCTTTCAATTGTTGTAGCTCCATCTTCTAAATCCATACCTTTAATTATGGCATTTTTTCCATATTTATTTTTTATATTAATAATTGTTCTTTGAATAATTCTTTCTTCTTTTTCTGATTCTAATTCTTTTTCTTTCTTTTTATCTTCTTCCATATTATTAGAGAATAAATCAAATTGTTTATATATTTTTTTATCAACAACTTCATTTTCATTAATTAAATTACATACTGTAATATTAATTCTTCTTGTTAATAACTTCGAATTTACAATTCGATTATAAAGTTTAATAACCGCTTCCATAATAATTTTTGTTGATGAAGTATAATGATCTAATCGAATCGTTCCATGGGCTTCCTTTGGAACCATTCTTCCATAAAAATCTTTCTTTATTTCACCATTATATTCACACATAATCTTTGGATTATCTAAATTAGAGCCATCATAAAATACCGTTAAAACAATTTGATTAGTTACAAAATGTTTATTGACCATTTCTAAAGTTAATAACTCTGTCATTTCATTAACAATTATTTTTGTTTTTTTATAATCATATGGTTCATGAAGAACTTGTCCTGATGACAAGCAGTTTGACTTAGGCTTATAGTTCTTGATATCTTTCATTGTACAAGGTTCATAACCCCATGCGTGATCAATTAAAATTTCGGCGTTTACACCAAAGAGTTTAAATAATTTATCTTCATCATTAATTGAGCATAAACAAATATCACCCATCGTGTGCATACCATTTTCAATTAATCGTTTAGAGATACCTTTTCCTACTCTCCAAAAATCGGTTAAAGGTTCATGTTCCCATAACAATTTTCGATATGTCATTTCATCAAGCTTTGCGATTCTTACACCTTGTTCATTAGCTTTTACATGCTTAGCAACAATATCCATAGCAACTTTAGCAAGATATAAATTGGTTCCAATACCACCTGTTGCAGTAATACCAGTTGTATTATATACATCCTGAATAATAGTTGTTATTAATTCTTCACCTTTCTTTTTATATAGTTTCAAATAATTTGTAATATCTAAGAAACATTCATCAATCGAATATACGTAAATATCTTCTGGTGCTAGATACTTAAGATAAATATTATATATTTGATTACTATATTTCATATATAATTTCATTCTTGGAGTTGCAACAAGATAATCAAGTTCAAGACGAGGATTATTTTTCAAATCAATATCATTATATGACTTACCTATAAAATTACCTTTTATAGATCCTTTTCTTTTTTGATTAATTTCTTTTACTTTTTGAACAACTTCAAAAAGTCTAGCTCGGCCACCTAAACCATATTGTTTAAGAGATGGCGTTACTGCAAGACAAATTGTTTTTTCTGTTCGTGATTTATCAGCAACAACTAAATTAGTTGTTAAAGGATTAAGTTTCCTTTCAACACATTCAACAGATGCATAAAAACTTTTTAAATCGATACATGCATAAACCATAATATCACCTATTTTTTCAATTCATTTACTCTTCGTAGAATCTCTTTAAAGTTTTTTTCTTGACCAATCTCTGTTGGATGATAATAATGTTTATTCTTTAATGGTTCAGGCATACATTCCATTTTGGCAATATGATTCTCAAAATTATGAGCATATTTATATCCTTTACCATTCCCCATTTCTTCATCAAGTTTGGTAACCGCGTTACGTAGGTGCATTGGTACCTTTACATCCATTGTTTTCTTAGCGTCCCCACTTGCTTCACCATAAGCAACTTCCAATGAATTACTCTTTGGACAAAGAGATAAATAAGTAACACATTGCGTTAATATAACATTACACTCGGGAACTCCGATATAATGACATGCATCATAACACGCAACTGCTTGTAATAAAGCATTAGGGTTAGCTAACCCTACATCTTCAGATGAAAAACGAATAAGTCTTCTTGCAATATAAAGTGGATCCTCACCTGACTCTAACATACGAGACATATAATAAATAGCAGCATCTGGATCACTATTTCGCATTGATTTATGAAGAGCGGAAATTAAATTGTAATGCTCTTCTCCATTTTTATCATATAAAAATACTTTATTATCTAAAATTTTATTAATATTTTTATCATTAATTGTTTTCTTACCTTTTTCAATTGGTGTTAAGTTAATAACATTTTCTAAAGTATTTAATGCGCCTCTTGCGTCACCCGAAGAATTACTAGCAATTAGTTTTAGTACACTATCTGTTACTTTAACATTTTTATAGTCTTCATTTTTCTTTAAAGCACGTTTTAGTATACCAACTAAATCATCAATTGTTAAACTGTGAAGAGCATAAACTTTACAACGCGATAACAAAGCGGAATTAACTTCAAAAGAAGGATTCTCAGTGGTTGCCCCAATTAAAATTATTAATCCACTTTCAACATGAGGTAAGAATGCATCTTGTTGAGCTTTATTAAATCTATGAATTTCGTCTACAAAAACAATTGTTTTACGATTATTAAATTGGTTAAGACGCGCTGTTTCTACAATTTTTTTAATATCATTAACACCACTAGTTACCGCACTAACTTCATAAAAAGCAGAACTAGTTTCATGAGCAATAATCTTAGCTAATGTTGTTTTACCAACACCTGGAGGTCCAAAGAAAATCATTGATGTAATACTATCACTTTCAATCATTTTTCTAATTGCTGAATTAGGACCAACCACATCTTCTTGTCCAAAGAATTCATCCAAAGTTTGTGGTCTCATTTTATAAGCAAGTGGTTTAAAATCATATTTCTCTTCTTCAACATCAAATAAAGTATTCATACACCCTCCGTTTCTTATATTATATCAAAAAATAAGTATTTATTTACAAAACATAACAAAAAAGAAATCATTTTTTTGATTTCTTTTTTAATACATTATTAATTATCTAACCCTGTTTTTTTTTTCTAAAAACTCATTAAATTCCTTTTTATAACCTTCACCAACTAATGGTATTGAATTTTCAACTTTTTCATATAATTCATCAATATTTTCGACATTACTAACATCATATCCTAAAAGAGTCGAAATAACAAGAGAAAACAATTCCAAATCATTTGTATTAGATAACATTATCAAAGCGTTTAATTGATTTTGATTTTGAGAGTCATTAAGACAATCAACAAATCTTTTTTGCCATAAAACTGATTTGTTTGGCAACTCTTTGAAAAGTTTTTTCCAATCCTCTTCAGAAAATTCCTCTAAACACCCAATTGTATATTCGCAAACGGAATCATACCACATGGACAATGTTGACTCATCGTCATATTCACACCCTTCAATATTATAATTTAAACAATCATACAATTTAATCACCTCCCTAATTAATTAAATGTATTTGGCCTTTTAGTATTTCCACTAGGAGATTTTGGATATATTGATTTAATTTTTCCATTTTCAATTTGAATTTCTAATAAAATAGTCTCTCCAGTACGAGGATTAGTATATTCATATGAATAATATGCACCAGTCAAAAGAGTACGTTCTTTATTATAATTTGTTTGATAATGCTTTGGTTTTTCTTTTTCCATATCAGCATAGAAGGCATCAAGAGCTGCTTTAACATCGCTTTCTGTCCATGAACTAGGGAACAACGTACTAAATTTCTTTGAATTCTTCATTGTTGCACCAGCATATCCCCAATTTACTGATATATTACCATTGCTATCAGGTTTGATTATAACTGTCGTACCATCACTTTTTGTAATAATCATGTTCCCAGTAGTACTATCTATTTTACAATCTCTAGGATATATGATTATTTCATTATCTACTACAATTTGAATAGTTCCATTTTTAAATTGATCTATAAATGAATCAGTAAAATGTAAGCCAGCACCACGCCCGTTGTCTGAAGTCCTTTCACCATTTAGATGAATATTAACATCATCCCAATTATAAGTAGGTTTAGTTTCGGTTTTGATACCAGTAATTCTATCTACCCAATACTCTACTCCATCTATTTCAACTCGCTCTAATCGGACATCAGAATTACGTAAATTGCTTTCTAAGAACAAATCGTTTGGAATTGGATGTTTATCACCATTCTTATCAATTCGAAAAAATTCACCTGTATTTTGATCATATATCATGCTTTCACCAGGAAACAAACGAATATTGTAATTTTTTAGAGCAGCTTCATCAAGATTAACAATACCATCTTGAGTTGATACTCCTTGTAATGTTGATTCAAATGTTGAAACAGAATCAGCTTTTGCTGTTGATAATCCAAATGATCTAATTACACTTTCTGTAATATTAATTATATTTCCACCAAGTTCTTCTAGCATTCTCAAAATATCTTTTGGATTTCCAGATACCTTTGTTAAAACACCATTTATCATTACATTAAATGTAACATATCCACCAGACATAACCGCTGATGTTAAGAAACCATAAAAAGCCGAAATTGTGGCTTCATTTAAAGTTGCACCAAAATTGAATTCATCCCCAAAATAAATACTATTTAAAATATTTTCAATAAATGATTGAATAAATTCTTCTTTAGCTTCACCTAAACCAGATTTTAATAAACCTAATAATCCTTGAGCCTCTGATTCTTTGAAAGCACCACCAATGATAGGAATTTTAGATAAAAGCATCATCAATGTTGTTTCAGAAAGACCATTTAACAATCCATATGTAATAATCGCTAAACGACTTGCATCTCCTCTACTATAAGCTTGGGCCATAGCACTTCCAGCAGCACCCATACCTACTAAAGTAGAACCTGCTAAAGCCGCCCATTTAAAGGAATGACCAAATACACTAAATGTTGCTGGACCAACCAGTTTTCCAATTACTGCACCAGCAATCATTGGAACAGCCATACTACCAATTTGATTGGCAATTGTATAAGATATTTTATTTGCTGTTGCTTCTCCCGGTTCAATATTTGCTAATATTTCTTCAAATTCTCCTCTTTGACCTTTTGGCTTTTTAGCAGCTTCTAGCAATTGTAAGATAAACATATTCTTATATGAATATGCACTAACTGGAGAATCTCCCATTGATAATAAACTTTCAACATTATCAAACCATTGAATTATTCCATCTCCAAATGCTTCAAGAACACCTACACCACCATTTTCATACACAGATTTACAAGCCAAATCAAAGCCTTTTCTTTGATTTAATGTATCATGAAGTGCTTGCAAATATCCATCAATTTTACTTGGATCATTGTTTAAATAATACATTATTAAAGCGTATTCATCTTGTGTTAAATAGTTTAATAATCCGTTGTAATCACCAGGGTATTCACCATAATAGCCATAATTTTCAGAATCAACATCTTTAATTAAAGAGGCATTATTCAAATATTGTAGTATTTGTAAAACAGATTTTTTTACATCCTCACCAGAATATGTTTGTGTTAAATACTTCCAATATTCTCGTGAATTTTTATCTATTTCATAATCAGCTAATTTTAATTCTTTCTTTAACTCTTTCAAGGAATACTCAAGAGTTGCAATTTCTTCAACTAACGTTTTATACTTTTCAAGATCTTCCGAGACCTTCTTTACAATGTCGACAGTTAAACCATATTTTCCATTAGATTTTCTTGATATAACACCCTGTTCGACTAAAAAGTTTTTTACATAATTACGATACTCATTATATTTAGAAGAATCATTAACATCAATTGGATTATATGATTCACCTCTTGAATCATATCCTAAACATAATTCTTCTATAAATATCATTTCCATTTGCTCAATATTTGCACCTATATTCTTGTAATAATCTTTTTTACCATATATTTCATATAATGTGCTTTCAAATGAGCCACCATTTAAATAATTTATGAATCTTTCAAAAACTTTATTTTCCGTACAATAATCAACAATATTACTTAATGTTTCATAATCAAATTCTTCTCCATCATATACATTATTTCCTTCAATCAATCCAAGAGCTGATAAAAGTGGGAAAACCATTTGAAAATCATCATAACCAATTCTTTTAAACTCTTCATAAGCTTCTTTTAATTGATTTAACGTTTCATTTGCAGCCGCAATCATATCAGTAAGATATTGTTTTTGTTCTTCAACCGTTTGTTCTTGATACACTTTATTGTATCCTAGTGAAAATAATTGATCGATAATTGGACCCAACATTTGTCTTAAGCCTTCGTCAGTATCTTTTATCATGTCAACACAAGAACTAACTTTTACTTTTAAATCACCAACGTATTCTTTAATGAACTTTATTTCATCATTCTTTATTTTTCCGTTGGCACTATAAAATGATTGCAATTCTCCAGTTAAAGAACTTGCTATACCGGTAAACTCACTCTCTTCAGCAGCTTTTCCTTCTATAGATGTAAGTTTATCTAATACTTCTTCGAATTCTTCCTCATTAATATTTAAATTAATAGGTTTAGCATTAGCCGCTCTATTTAATCCTCTTCGATTACCGCCAACACTTGTCTGGCTTAAGTCATCATCTGAACTATCCAATTGGCTATCTAACTTATTTATTGCCTGGCCAAGAGTTGAATCAGCACTACAATAACCATTGAGTTTGTCACTTTCCATAAGTTTATCTGGATCGTTTAAAGTTTCTTCATCTATATCAGCATCAACAAAAACATAAATTCCATATTCTTCTATATATTTATATTTAACGTTCTTGTTATGAACTTCTTTGTATCTCTGTACAATATAATTTAGACCATCTTCATCTAATTCTTTATTATAATCTAAATCATCCATTTACATCACCCATCTCTCACGGTCATCATCTATGATGATTCATTACCACTATTTTCATCTTGTTGTTGTAATTTTAGTGCTTCTTGTCTTTCTTTCTCTTGTCTTTCAAATTCATTAGCTTGAGAAGTAACTAATAATACATCAGAATCTATTGTTGAAAGCCCATTACTAATAATTTCAATTATTTTTTCATTAGCTTCAACCGTTTTTAAAGTCAAATAATCTTCATTCGTATCAACATGAAATATCGAATTAATATCAATTAATTCATTACCATCTTCTACCAATTTTTCTTTTAAAGCATCAGCTTTGGCACTAAAATCAGCTGCCTCAGCAGGATATGGTGTATATGCCATTAATTACCACCAACCATTTCTTTTTCTTTAGCGAGTTCATCTTCATAAACTTCAACTATGGAATCTATTATTGGACCATAAGTTAAATAATTCTCATTAATATAGTTTTTCTTTTCATTTAAATATTCAATCATCTTTTCTCTAAATAATACCCCACTAGGTGTATCATATATTTCATCTGATTTTGTTATTTCTTCCAATAGTTTATCAATTATTCCTAAGAGATCTTCACCATAAATATTGATTTCACTTTTCATATTTTTAAGACTTTCAATACTATATTCCATACTATATGATTTCATTAGGATCCCTCACAATATCTAAATCTTCTTCGATTTCTTTCATTTTCTTTTCAAGTTCAGATAATGCATCATCATAATTAGTAACAACATTATCTAAAAAATCTAAATATGTTTCCAAAACTTTAGGAATTTTTTTTAGTTCATGCATTGTTGCATCATATCTACCCACAAAAGTATTACGAGCAACACCACTCCATAAAGCTTTTTTAGCTACTTTGTCCATTTTAGTAATCTTAGGATTTAATTCATTATTAATAATATCTTCTATGTAATCATTAAAATCACATAATTCATTAGTTTTTAATTTGTATTTCATATTATCTACCTACCATACAATTATCCAATATTATTATACAAAAAAAACATTATTCATTTAAAGACAATAGATTACTTTTAACATTATTTAACATTTAATTTTACATAAAAAAAAGGAATCATATTGATTCCTTATTTTGTTTTTGCAGAAACTTCTTCTTTATCATCAAATAATTGAGCACCTGATGCTTTAAAATTATATACAGGTTTTATAACACGTGTTACTTCAACCGTTGGTGTTATATGATATAAGATTTCTTCTAGTGATTTATAAACAAATGGTGCTTCATCAACTGTTTCTTCAGTAACAGATGTTGTATATATACCACTCATAGCTTCTCGATATTCTTCCAGATTAACGCGCTCTCTAGCTTCTTTTCTTGACATAATTCTCCCAGCTCCATGAGGTGCTGAATAATTCCAATCAGAATTTCCTTTTCCTACACCAATAATACAACCATCACGCATATTTATTGGAATAATTACTCTTTCTCCTTCGCGAGCTGAAATTGCACCTTTTCTTACAATATTATCATCAAAAGAAATATAATTATGGACAGATTCAAAGTAATCATCTAATTTCCATCCCATATGTTCTGTAATACGTTTAGCAATTGTGTATCGATTTAATACTGCAAATTCTTGACATATTTTCATATCATGTAAATATGCTTCACGATATTTTCCTTCTAAATAAGCAAATTCAGATGGAACTCTTGGTTCAAAATTTTCATATTCTTTAGCAAGATCAGTAAGAGCTTTTTGAATCTCTTGTTCACGACCTTCTTCTTTATATTGTTTTATCAATTGTTCTCTTCTTTCACTAAATTCAAGGATGCCATGATTACATATTTGATCAGCAAGATTTTGATAATATGCTGCAACTTGCGTTCCTAAGTTTCTAGATCCTGTATGAATTACTAAATATTTTTCTCCATCTTCAGCTTCATCAATTTCAATGAAGTGATTTCCTCCGCCTAAAGATCCAATTGCATTCTCAAGTCTTCCTGTATCTTTTAATCTACTGTAACAATATAATCTTGTTAAATCAAAATCTACTATTTTTTGATCGTTAACAGCAAGTCCATTAGGAATTGAACTACTAATAAAATCATCTAATTTCTTATAATCAATATCAACTTTTCCTAGTGATACACAAAGCATACCACAGCCAATATCTCCACCAACGATATTAGGAATAACTTTATCTCCTAAATCACCAGTAAAGCCAATAACACAACTTTTACCACTATGAACATCGGGCATTATTCTTACTTTACTATCACGAAAAGCATCTTGATCTAACAATTCATCTATTTGCCTTAAAGCTTCTTCTTCAATATTATCTGTGAATATTTTTAAATCTCTTTTATCTACTTTTTTTTTTAAATCATCCAATAATTTATTTAAATCAAATTCATATAAATTATTTTTATGATTTTTTATTTCTTCAATAATTATATTGTATCTATCCATAACAATTACGTCACAATTCATAAGATATTCGTTAATAGCATATAATGTTTCATCATGAAAATCATCTGCTAATAATAATATTATTTTTAATTGATTTATATCATTATAATCATTCAAAATAGATATCAATCGACTTTTCCATATATTTGATTTGTTTAACAATTCTTTAAAGAGCATTTTCCAATCTTCTTCAATAAAACCTTGAATAATTTTTTCTCCTTCTTCAATTGCTAAAGCATACCATGTTTCTTCATCGGAAATAGAATCTGTTTCATATTTTTTTATTAACTCATCTAATTTGCTATACATATATAATTCTCCTTTCAAAGTTGTTATTTACCAGCCTTCATAGGATGGCCAGTAATCAAATATTTATATTCTCCAGTAGCAGCATCTTTACTAACTACAACCTCGATTTCAATTCCATCAACTACTCCTCTATATAAACAATTTCCTGTACTAGAATTAATTGTTGGAACAGTTGAATGTATAACTTGGCTCATTGCATCATTAATCTTAGTTGAATCCCAAGAAGGTGGGAATCCCGTAGCTAAATGAGATAATCTTCTTCCTTGTGGATTAGTATCAGACCATACATATATACAACTATTATCACCAATATCATTTGCATAGTCAGCTCTATTATCAATTGGAGTATCTCCAGAGTTGTCATATACTATTCTATCATATATGTTAATAGAATCACCATTTTCAGAATTAATTCCAACAACTGTACCATCACCACTTACATATATCTTATCTCCTGTTGGCGTTGGAGCTGATTGAGAAGGTAAAGTCTCGATTACACTAATCGTACCATCTTTATGAACCTCTATAGAATATAATTTATTAATTTGATATTTTCCATCTGTAGGCGTCATCATTTGATAATGTTTATTACCTACATCTTTATAATAATTTCCATTTGAATCAATTAAAACTTTTGAGCCATCTGGGAATACAACTTCTTGTGTAGCTCTAACATTTGTCTTCTTATCTATTAAATCAGTTGAACTATCAGGAGAAAATGGAGCTGATGTTCTAGTTACTTCATCACCATTAACAGTAACCACACTGCTATCACTTAACTGATAAGTTCCATTTGAATTTCTACTAACATTGTAAGATGGTGTATCAACAGCGGTAATACGAACACTATTATTACCATTATTTCTTCCTATTAAACCATCAATGGAATGGCCACCATCAGCACTACCTTTTGTAACAACACCCTCCATGGCATGATTCTTTGATCCATCTAGTTGAGATATATCATCAAATATAGGAACGGTAATTCTTTGTCCATCCACATCCAAATTACACTCAATTAAATTACCTTTACTATCATATACAAAGCCTTCAATATTGTTCATATACTCTGTCGGAATATAAACTTGTTGTCCATTATTTGCTCGAACAATATAATGCCCATGATTATCATACTTAATTTTACCATTTTCTGTTTCAACAATAATTCCTCTTTGTCGCATTTTATAAACATAAGCATAATCAGAGGCAATATCACCATCATAATATTTAATCATACTATCTGGAATATTAAATCGATATCCGTTTTTATCAACTTTTTGGTATGAATTAGTATTTGGATTATACTTTAAAGTTTCACCATCATTGAGTTTTATTCCCATCTTTTCAGCAACATCAGGAGATATATCAACTAAGTTTTGTCTATTAGCGACTTTATTGTTTATATAATTTGAAAACTCACTAAAGTTATTAAATTGTGATGGACTCCAATATATTACTTCATCTGCTATTTTAACAGCACATGTTGTTACAGTATTCATTACACCAGCAGTATATAAAGCCATTAAAGCGGATTCAACTGCTTCTTGAGAAACACTTGATAAATCAAATGGCTCTTGTAAAATAATAGCTCGCATTGCTCCATCAAAGAAAGCTTGAACGAATTCTTCTTTAGCTTCATCTGCCATCGATGAAAGTAAACCAAGAACGCCATTAACAGCTTCTGTTTTTCCGTTCAATCCCATGATACCACCCATTAGTCTTTCAAGCAATACTTCACTCGCTCCACTAACAATACCATAGATTAAAGCCCTAGCATCCCCTGCACCTGATAATTTAGCTTCTCTCATTGAACTACCAGCAGCTGATACTCCTAATAAAATTGGACTCATAACTTTAACAATAGGTATAAATGATACTATTGTTGGTATGGCCATATTACCAATCGAATTATTTGCTTTGTAATTAAATTGAAGCATCTCTCTAAACGTTTTACTTAATTGATCATTATATACATTGTCTTCCATTAAAAGAGATAACATATACATATCACGATAATCATCACTTGTTCTTATTTTTCCAAAATCATTATCCATAAATAATGATGCAATACCATTGAAGAAATCAGCAATACCATTTCCAAATTTATCAACACCATCGGCAAATCCATATTTTCCCATTGTTAATAAATCAATAACATCTTCCCCGTTTTTATTCATTTTATAAATTCGTAAAGCTGCTTCTTCATAACCTTTTCTTTGGTTAATAGTATCTTGTAAGGCTTTAATATAACTAGCTGCTCTAGAACCATCTTTGGATTTTAAATATGCATATAAAGCAATTTCTTCTTGCGTTAAATATCCATAATTATCTTTTGTAATATTATTATCTTTAAATTTGCTATAATCTTTTACAAGAAAATCTAAATAGTCTTTGTTTTCCATTTCAACTTCGAATGGTAATAATAAACTATATTGCTTATATCTATATAAACTTTCGCTTACAAGTGATATATCAGACATTAATGAGTTATAATCTTCCAATTTAGAATTAACAAATCCTTGTATATCATATTCTTTCGTTTTTTGATTAACTCTTGAATAAAGACTATATTGTTCTTTATACCAATCACTCATTGATTCTTTTAATAACTTAATATTATTATCATGATTATCAAAATTTATTTTATTTAAATCATCAAACTTAAATAAATCATTAAGTTCTGATTCTTTAATATAATTAGCATTGTAATTGTAGTCTTTAGATACAAATGCTTTTTCATAACAAAATCGATTTAAAAAAGCCGTTTCGCATATTTTATCTACATTTTTATCATATAAATATAATTGATAAGAAATATCACTCGGAAAATAGTATCGGCCATTTGAATAATTATATTCATTAATGTCCCCATCGGTATTACTGCCGTATATTCTCTCATCATTAGGATTAGCATCAATATAATATATTCCATTTTCTTTCAATAAATTATTATTATTAAATTCATTAAATAAATAATCATTAGGCTTATAATTATCAAAATGACCATTTAGAATACCTTTTCTGGTATATTGATCATTTTCCATTAAATTCTTAAGAATCGTTTCATTTAATGATGACATTCCAGAATCAACCCAACTTTTACCTTCTATTAAATAATCATCTAATTTTTCAAACAAATTATTTTCTTTGCTAAAAGTGTTAAATCTTGCTAGTAAACTTACTGAAAAAGAACCACTACCAATTCTTTGATTAAAGAAATTAGAATCACCCTCATATTCACTACCAACACAACATTCAATCAAAGTGTTAAGGATTGCAAAAGCTTCAGGTGGTACATTATCAATATTTCTATTGCCATAAGATTTAGGAAAAAGTTTATCTAGCTCACCATTCAACTCTTTTAAAGCATCTTCATAATCCTTAGTTAACTTATCCAAAGCTGCTTTCCTTTCAGCAAAACTCATTTTTCTATAGCCTTCAATTTCAGTATTTTTATCATATGAGTTTATTTTGAAAATATCAGCAACAATCGAATTAAAAACTATTCCTAAATTGTGATCAATATTTTCATATGCTTTTAAGGAATACTCTATATTTAAAGTAACATTATCCAATAATTCGCTAGTTTTTTGTAACCTATCTTTAGGATCTTTATTCATATCAACAGTTTCTTGATAAAAGGATAACAATTCATCTGTTAACATATCTGTTTTATATAAACTTGATTCATCATTTAAATCCCCTTTAGCTTTATTATGTAATTTCGTTACACTTTTAAAATCATCTACGTTAATATGAACTTTATAGTTTTGTCCTGTTTGTTGTTGTAAATTATATGTGGTTTTTTGCTTATTTAAAACCGAATCAGATGAAAAACTTCCATCATTAACTTTTTTATTAATTTCTGCTAAAGCTTCTGATAAAGTTACTCCTTCTTCAAGTTCTAAAACCTTTTCTCCATTTACATAAACTTCATATTTGCCATCTTTATTTAGGACAACTTGTCCTTTACCTTTTTCACCTAAAATTTGATTTAAATAATTATCAATTACGGATTTATTCTCTTCATTTAACTTATCCGTTCCTAAAACTGTTGTTTTTCCTTCATTAACTTTGTTAATTACTTCATCTGCATTCAATTCTTTATTCTCACCATAAGATACTGTTAGTTCATCTTGCTCTAATTTAACATCATAAGAATCTTCATTAAACGTAATACTATCAACATTTTGTTTAGTATCTTTTTCAATTTTATTTACAAATTCTTCAGCATTATCTCTATCTACTTTTATACCTTGATTATCACTTCTATTATCTACAATAGAATCTAAAATTTCATTTACATCATCAATATTTTTAGAAGCATTGATAACAGCTAAAAGGTTCCCATTTTCTCCACTAAAAATATAAATTTTACCATTTTTTCTTTCGTAACTTATATCATACAAATTTAGCCAAGAAAGTGCCTCATCAGTAAATCCATTATTACTCATACTTCACCTTCTTTATCTGAATCTGATTTTTCATCAGCTTCACTAGCTAATAGAGCTAATCTTTGACGTTCCTCTTCTTCTTTAATATTATCTATTTCAATAGCTTTATTCATAACTAAACTTGAATAAATATCTAAATCCATTGTTAATTCCCTAATTTCATCTTTTATTTCTTGATTACTAATAATAACATTATAACTTAATATATCCTTTGAATTTTCAGGGTCAAGTCCTAATATTTTATCAACATTTTCAAGAGATGTTGTAACAGATGTTAAACTTTTATTTAAACTAATTATTCCACCTTGATAATCAGTTGCTTCATCTTTAAATTTATCTTTAACAAAAGCCATTACTTGTCATCTCCTATCTCTTTCAAGATTTGATCATTTGTAATGCCATACAATCTATTTAGTTTTTTTAAAGTAGTTCCATAATCACCTAAAGATTTACAAGTATTTTTAGAATTAGTTAAATATTCCCTTATACTTTCTCTCATCATTTTTCCTGTTGGTGTATTATAAATTTTTTCTAAATCGCTAGATAAAAGTAACATATCGTCTATCATTTCATCTAAAATTTTAGATTCTTCTTCTAAATTTTGGGAAAAGGTTTCAATTGTTTCCGAATTAACTACAACTTTATAACTCATCAACTATTTCACCCCTTTTCATTTTAGCAGCTCTTATTTTCTCAAGAATTTCTTCAAAGCTCTTTTTAACTTCTTCCATTCCATCACGATAATCAACTAATGCCATATCAATAAATTTTACATATAATTCAAGTATTTGAGGAATAATATATAAATCATACATTTTATTGTAGAAGATATTAGTAGCAGTATTAAAAGCATCCCCCTGCCACTCTAACTTTTGATGTGTATTAGAAACTTTATCTAATTCACTTCTAAATAAATCTATTTTCTTTGTTAATTCTTCTTTATATTCTTCAAAACTAGTAAAATCAACATGATATTGCATAGTATCACCTACTCTATAATAATCCAATATTATTATACAAAAAAACTATCGGTAATTAAACACGATAGCCTTTTTTTACATTATTAAACGTCTAACTTTACACCAAAGAATCGATAAGATAGATTATGTTCATTATCAAAATCAATAAAACTTTTGAGGAAACTCTCTCGATCATATTCAATTATTCTTTTTTCATATGTTATATCTTTAAGAATATTAACAATATAGTAACTAGTTTTATTATCATATACACAACCACTAGTACCAACATCAACTATTGATAAATCTGGATATTCAAAATTAATATGATTATGACCAACAAAATAGAAATCACAATTTAGTTTTTTAGTTATTTCTTGTAATTTATCTTTATCTTCCATAATATCCACAGGATAAAATAATTTATTATGTTTCATACTTTTAAGAAAGAAATGACTAAAATAAATCTTTTTACCATCATATTCTTTTTCAAGATATATTGGTAATTTATTAATAAAATCTAAATGTTTTTCTTTTATCTTTTTATGAACCCATAAATGATGGCGATTACCTTCTTTGTAAAAATCAACATCACTTTCTTTCATTTGTCTTTCTTCATGATTACCTAAAATCATTGTAATATCAGGATGATTCATTATAAATTCTAAACATTTAATTGGTTGTGGTCCAATACCAATTGCATCTCCTAAATATATAATTTCTTTAATATTTTGTTTTTTAATATCGTTATATATACTTTCTAATGCTTCAAAATTACCATGAATATCAGAAAAAACTGCAAGTTTCATAAATCACCTACTTAACTAATATTTTACCATTTCTTTTAACTATTTCATCAACACCAACAGATACAATATTATCTTGAAAATTCTTTAATTCTTTATAATCAATTTCATTTAGTAAAAAATAAACAAATGATCCCATTTCTTCTCTTGTAACTTCTTCTAAATATGTGCTTCCACCTAAAGTAATTACTAAATTATATGGACTAGCCGATATTTGATAAGCTTCATTATTTGGAATACAAACTGTATAAATTTTAAACATAATATCTCCCCCTCTATCTAATAATAACATGACTAAAATGTTTTTCTTGAAAATCAATTAATTTTTCAATAGCTTCATCCGAATAATCAACACCAATTGGTGCGATTATTAATTTATCATCATTATCATAAAGTCTTTTAATAATAGCAATACACTCTCCATGATATCTATCAACTTTTTTATCAATACCTAATAAATAACAATCAATTTCTTCTCCATCATCAGATAAAGTATTAGGTAGATAACCATAATTAACTTCATAAATTATATCACTACTTGGATGTTTACTACCAAT
>JAEEZO010000056.1 GCA_016291895.1 Caryophanales bacterium | reverse complement strand
TTTTTCTTAAAGAAATAAAGTTAATTCTTTATTTCTTTTTTTATGTTACAATGAAAATAAGGATAGAGTATGAAAGATAAATTAATTATTATATTTATAATATTAATTGTAATTGTAGCCTTTCTTTTATTTATTCCAAATGATGATAAAAAAGAGAAAAAGACTGTATCATTTACAAAAGATAATATTACAATTTCTATTGGTGAAAGATATCAATTAGAATTAACCAATTATGATAATGAAGTTTTATATAAAAGCATTGATACAAATATTGCTAATGTTAATGATAGTGGTTTAATAGTAGGTAAAAGTGAAGGAAAAACTAAAGTCAGAGTATCTCTTAAAGAAGATGAAAAAGTTTGTGATGAAATAGATGTAACTGTTATAAAAAAAGAAATTCTTGTAGAAAGAATTGACTTAAATATAAGCAAGAAGAATCTTAAAATAAATGATAGGGCAACAATTGTTGTTAATTATTATCCGGAAGATGCAGCTAATAAAAATGTTATATGGGAAAGTAGTGATAATACTATTCTTAGTGTTAATAATGGCGAGATTACTGCTCATAAAAGTGGAAAAGCTATAGTTACTGCTAAAACAAATAATAATATTTCTGCATCACTAAATATAACTGTTGAAAAACTAAACGATAAAGTAACAATCGAAATAAAGAATAAAGTATATGATGGCAAAGAATTAGAAGCTGTTATTAAATCAGATAGTAATACGATTATTGATATTAGTTATTATAATGATGATAAATGTACTAATAAGGTTACTACTCCTAAAGAAGTCGGAACATATTATGTTATTGTTAAAACTAAAGGTAATGATATGTACGAAGAATTTACAACACCATGTACTAAAGGTGTTGTAATTGAAAAAGAAAAAGATCCAATTATACCTTCAAATGTTATGTCATCTGATGAGTTATTTAATAATATTGATAAGAATGGTATAAGTAAAATGCAAATAGCTGTTTTCTCCAAAGGTAAAATAACAAGTACTAAAGAGTATAATGTTTCTAAAAATGAAGCTATGTATATATCATCTGCATCTAAATCAATGTTAGGTATTATCGCTTCCTTGATGCAAGAAGATAATATTATTAATTTAGATACAAGAATTGATACGTACTGGCTTAAATTAAATAGTTATGATTTTAATAAATGTACTAGTGATTGGAAATACTATCTAAATAGTGAAGAAACAGTTCGAAAGTATACAAAACCGGGTACTTATTTAGCAGAGAATCATCCAACTTTAAGAAATTTATTAACTCATTCAAGTACTATAAAGAATATGAATATGGTTCATATGGAACCCAATAATCCATCTAGTGAATACTTTGGTGGTGGTATGAGTAAAACTTATGATCGAGCTTTATTTATGCTTAAACATACATCACATCAATTATTTGAACAAGGTGGTAAACCAGGAACATCTACTAAATATGAGTATCAAAATGATCGTTTAACAAGAAGTCATGCTCTTGCTGGATTTACTATGCAAATTGCAATGAAAGAATCTATTAATGAATATTCAAGAAAAAAATTACAAAGTAAGTATAATTTGAGTAGTAATTATGGATTTGATAATGGTAATTCAATCTATTTCGGTACGAAATATAAGATTAGTGCTAATGATTTAGCAAAGATTATTTCAAGTATTGCTAATAATGGTGTATATAATGGCAATCAAGTATTAAAAACAAACACTATAAATCTTTTAAAAAATAAATATAGTAATTTAAGAAATCAAACAATTGCTTTTGATTATATTAATGGAAAATATATTAAATTTGGTTATTATAAATCGATTGATAATAGTGGTTATTACAAGTTAAGTACTGCTATTAAAAATGTAACATTGATATCTTTTGATGATAAAACAAATAAAGGTTATGTTATTAATATGGAATTTAATAATGATTCTAATAGAGAGAAAGCTATAAATATCTTAAATAAACTACAAACTGTTTTCTATAAATAACTTTACAAAAAGATAACTTTATGTTATAACATTTTCATATTTATCAGTGATTGAGAAGTAGTAATATAATAAAAAACTTTAAGAGAAGGAGAGATTGGTGAGAACTCCTAAGTAATAGTTATATGAATTCAGCTCATAGATAAATCGCTATTACGCGTTAAAATAATTAAGGATATTAATCTATCGAAGTAGGATGGTACCGTGTTAAATCACTCCTACATTGATAGATTTTTTTTATAGGAGGAAGTATGGAAGACGAGAGAATAGTAAAACTAAAAGAAGAATTGGAAAGTAGTTTAAATCTTGTTAAAACGAGTAATGATTTAGTAACATTAAAAGCTAAATATTTAGGTAAAACAGGTATTGTAACAGAACTTACTAAGAATATGAAAGATTTATCACAAGAAGAAAGAGTAAGTGTTGGTAAGTATGCCAGTGCAGCTCGTAATCTTTGTAATGAATTATTTGATAAAAAGAATAGTGAATTAGAACAAGAACTACTTAATAAGAAGTTAGAGAAAGAAACAATTGATATAACATTACCAGGTAATAAAATAAAAAGAGGTAGTCTTCATCCATTTAATAAAATGGTTATGGAAATTGAAGATTTGTTTGTATCGATGGGATATGATGTTGCTGATGGACCAGAGTTAGAAACTGACGAATATTGTTTCCAAAGATTAAATATTCCTCTAGGTCATCCTGTTCGTGATACGCAAGATAGTTTCTATATTAATGATGAATATTTACTACGTACCCAAACATCTAGTGTACAAGCTCGTGTTATGGAAGCTAACGAAGAAAAGACTCCTATTCGTATTATTTGTCCAGGTAAGACATATAGACGTGATGATGATGCCACTCATTCTCATCAATTCGGTCAAGTAGAAGGTCTTGTTATTGATAAAGGTATAACAATGGCTGATCTTAAAGGTACTCTTGAAATTATGGCCAAAAAGATGTTAGGAGAAAAAACAAAAGTACGTTTTCGTCCATCATTCTTCCCATTTACAGAACCAAGTGTTGAAGTAGATGTTAGTTGCTTCAAATGTAATGGTAAAGGATGTAGTCTTTGTAAGAATACTGGTTGGATTGAACTATTAGGAGCTGGTATGGTACATCCTAATGTATTAAAGTCTAATGGATATGATCCAGAAAAATATAATGGTTTTGCTTTTGGTATGGGAATAGATAGACTTGCCATGATGAAATATGGAATTACGGATATAAGATATATGTATACTGATGATATTCGTTTCTTAAAACAATTTGATAGAGAGGAGTATTAAGATGAAAGTTAGTCGTAAATTTTTGAATGATTATATTGATATTAATGATCTTGATATTCATGATATTGCAGAAAAAATGACAGGTGTTGGTAATGAATATGATTACTGTGGAAAGCTAGTTGAAGCAAGTAAATTAGTTATTGGTGAAGTATTAGAGTGCGAAAATCATCCTGATTCAGATCATTTACATGTTTGTAAAGTAGATGTTGGAGAAGAAGTTCTTGATATCGTTTGTGGTGCCCCTAATGTTAGAAAAGGTATTAAAGTAATTGTAGCACTTTCTGGAGCAAAACTACCTGGTGGAGAGATTAAGAGAAGTACTATTCGTGGGGTTGAAAGTAATGGTATGTTATGTTCTATCCAAGAATTAGGTATTGATCATAAATACTTAAAACCAGAAGATATTGAAGGTATTCATGAAGTAAGTGAAGACGTTAAAGTAGGAGAAGATGCTCTTAAAGCTCTTAATTATGATGATGAAGTAATTGATTTTGAACTTACAAGTAATCGTGGAGACTTATTATCAATTATTGGTATGGCTTATGAAGTAGGAGCAATCTATAAAAGAGAAGTAAAAGATATCGATTTATCTTATCCAAAAGAAAAAGGAAAGATGAACTTCAATTTAGATATTAGAACAAAGAGATGTCCATTATTCCTTGCTAAGAAAGCTTTAAATGTAAAAATAAAGGAAAGCCCTGATTTCATTAAGAAGAGACTTATTGCATCAGGTATTCGTCCTATTAATAATATTGTTGATATTTCAAATTATGTAATGATTGAAACAGGTCAACCTCTTCATTATTATGATGCAGATAGTTTAGGTGATACTCTTGTAGTAAGAGATGCAAAGGATAATGAAAAATTAGTAACTCTTGATAATCAAGAAAGAACATTATCTAAAGAAGATATTGTTATCGCTAATAAAGAAGAAGCAATAGGACTTGCTGGTGTTATGGGTGGCTTATCAACTGAAGTTACTGAAAACACTAAAAATGTTTTAATTGAAGCTGCTATTTTTGATAGTGTAAGTATAAGATTAACATCAAAGAAGATATTACGTAGTGAAGCATCTAATAGATTTGAAAAAGGTCTTGATTATACAAGAACATATATGGCAATGGAAAGAAGTTGTGCTCTTCTTGCTAAATATGCTGATGCTACTATTATTGATGATGTTTGTGCATATGATACAGTTGATAAAAAAGATAATGTAATAAAAATCACTGTTGATGACATCAATAATCTATTAGGTATTGAACTAGATAAGAAGACAGTAATTGACATTCTAGAATCGCTATCATTTACAGTTGTTGACAAAAAAGGAACATTAGAAGTAACAGTACCATCAAGAAGAATGGATATCAGTATTAAAGAAGATTTAGTAGAAGAAGTTGCAAGAATCTATGGTATTGATAATATCCCTGGTAAAGTACCAACATTACCATTAAAACGTGGTTCTTATAATAAATTTAATAGATTGATAAGAAATAAGTTAACATCTCTTGGATTAAATGAAACAATGACTTATACTTTAATCCCAAGAAGTGAAGTTCATAAATATACATTAGATGAGTTTGATGAAGTCACTTTACTTGATCCAATGAGTGATGATAGAAGTACATTACGTTATAGTTTATTACCTAGTTTAATGATGATTTATGATTACAATAGTAAACGTAATAATAAAGATATTTCGATTTTTGAAATAGGTAAATCATTCTTTAAGAGAGATACTTATGGCGAAGAAGAAAGACTTGCGATATTAATGTCTGGTAATTATAAAGATAATTTATATAAAGAAAAAATAACTTTCTATCACTTAAAAGGAATTATGGAAGAACTTCTTGATTCTCTTGGATATAATGGAAGATATTCACTAGTTATTGATAAATTACCTAATGAATTACATCCAGGTTCATCTGCTAATATTAATCTTAATGGTAAAAATATTGGTATTATTGGTAAAGTACATCCAAATGTTACGAAAGAAGATATTTATGTACTTGAAATAAATTTAACATTACTTAAATCATTTAGAGTAGGAACATTAAGTTTCAAAGAAATATCTAAGTATCCTAATATTGTTCATGACGTTGCCTTTGTTCTTGATAACAATATAACTAATGAAACTGTTATGAAAGAAATAAAGAAGAGTTGTGGTAAATACTTAGTTGATATTAGTTTGTTTGATACATATTATTTTGATAATAATACGAAGTCCCTTGCATATAACTTAGTATTTAATGATCCAAATACAACTTTAACAGATGAAGTAGTTATGCCAATCTTTGAAAAAATGATTAAAGATGTTACAACAAAACTTAATTGTAAATTAAGAGATAATTAAAAGTGTTTATTTATAAACACTTTTTTTATGGTTAAAATTTTACTTTATATGATATATTATAATAGAGGGATGATATGAATAATAGTTATAATAATAATCCAAATAATAATGAAGAAGTTGTCTATAGTAACAGTAATACTTTTTTAGCATTATTTTTATTAGTGTTAATTGGTGTAGGCATATTTTTTGCTTTTAAGTATAAAGATTTCTTTGATTTAAATAAAAAGCCTGTTAATCCTGACGATATAATTACAGTGTATACAATAACCTTTGATGCTAATGGTGGAAAAGTTAGTCCATCTAATAGAGAATTATTTAAAGGTGATACATACGGTGTTCTTCCAATTCCCGTAAGAGATGGTTATAGTTTTGATGGTTGGTATACGGAAAAAGATGGTGGTAATAAAGTTAGTTCAAATAATGAAGCAAGAGAAGATAGAACAATTTATGCTCACTGGACTAATAATCCATCAGGAACAACGCAAACTATTACTTATACCTTATATTTTAATGCTAATGGTGGACAGGTAAGTCCAAGTAATAAATCACTAAAAAAAGGTGAGAATTATGGTTCATTACCAACCCCTGTAAGAAAGGATTATACGTTTGATGGCTGGTATAGTGATGTAGTAGGTGGAAATAAAGTTAGTTCATCAATGATTATATATGACGATACAACTATTTATGCACATTGGATTAAGAATTCAATAGATACACCAACACCACCTCAAGTGCAAACTTGTGTTTTAACTTTTGATGCTAATGGTGGAACAGTAAATCCAACAAGTAAGAAAATTAATAAAGGCTCTATATATGGAGAATTACCAACTCCAATAAGAGATGGATACACATTTGACGGATGGTATGAAGTGATAGATGGTGGTGAAAGAGTTGATTCTAATACCATAATTAATAGTGATGTAACGATTTATGCACATTGGTCTAAAATTGAAACACCAGTAAAAACTTATACTCTTATTTTTGATGCCAATGGAGGAAGTGTTGATCCACGCTCAAAAACTTTAGAAGAAGGTTCCGAGTATGGAACATTACCAACACCAACAAGAAGTGGATATAAATTTGATGGATGGTATACAAGTATTAGTGGTGGTAATAAAGTAAGTGAAAAAAATATTATAAATGGTAATACAATAATTTATGCTCATTGGACAAAAGGTTCTGTAACACCACCAGAAGTAACATACACTTTAACTTATAACGCTAATGGTGGAAGTGTTTCACCAAGTAATAGAGTTCTAAAAAAGGGAGAACAATATGGAACATTACCAACCCCAACAAGGAGTGGATACAAATTTGATGGATGGTATACAGCTAAAGATGGTGGAAGTAAGGTAAGTTCAACAACAGTAATAACTGCAAATACAACTATTTATGCCCATTGGACAAAAACTTCATCATCTCCACCAACAGCAGATTCTATATGTGAAAGTGTTAAAAATAAATCATCAATTGATTATGCATCATTTAAAGAGTTATCTAAACAACACAATAACGATGATTATTATGCTATCAAAGCAGCTCATGATTGTGCTAATAAATATCATAAAAAAGTAGTAGTTACCAAAGCAACATATAACATTTATAAACATTTTTCTGGTGGAACAATTACTATTACAACGGATACTGATTTTGGTGATTCAACTATTTATATCCACGATGAAAAAAATATTTGTGTAAATGGTAAACGTCAAAATGATGACTATATTTTTCAAATTCAAAATGGACATGATTCTTTAACAACAACCTTATCTAAAGAAATTACTAAAGGATCTACTTTTTATATCCCTGATAGTGTAAAAAAGAAATTAAGTAATATGTTAGCGCCTTATGGGGAAACTGTTACAGGTTATCATGTTCAAATTAAAGATACTAATGAGAAAAGAAAAATATTTATTAGATCTGGTAAAAATGAAAATGAAAATAATCAATCATTAGTACAAGAATCATTTATAACTGATGCATCTGGTAAAATATTAGATAATATTACATGGACATATAAAGGTTCAAAAGTAGAACTTGTTATAAGGCCAATATCTAGTAAAAAATTAGTAATTAAAAATGGTAACTTTAAAACAATAGTATCAACAAAGACATGTAGTAAAGGCTATGTAAAAAGAGGTATGAACATATCAAGAAGTAATATTCTCTTAGATAATTTACATCATTCTTATGTAAATACTGAAAAGAAAAAAGTATATAAAATTAATTATGCATATCATGGATTCTATGCTTTCGCTGGTTTAGGAAAAGTAACATTTAGTAATTCAACAGTACAAGGTATGAGAAATGAACAAGACGGAACTGGTCATTCAACGTATGATTTACATATTACAAAAGCTAATACAATGACGATGAATAATATTACAATGAGTGATAAAGAAATAGATACTTTAATCAATCCAAGTACTAATTTAATTTGGGGTGTTACAGGAACAAACTTTACAAAAGATATAACATACAATAATTGTAAATTAAATCGCATTGATACTCATCGTGGTGTTCATAATTTAACTGTTAAAAATAGTACAATTGGTCATCATGCTCTTACACAAACAGGTTTTGGTACTTTAACTATAAGTAATGTCACAATTAAACATCAAAACCATTTTGTAGCATTAAGAGGAGATTATGGTAGTAGATGGCATGGAACAATCGTATTTGAAGGAAATAATACAATCATTCCTGATAATAATTCTAAAGTTTATTTAGTAACGATGTCACCTGCACAAAACCATAATTATGGATATGATTTATATATGCCAAATGTAACAATAAAAGCTAATAGTACAATAACAATTAAGAGTGATACAACAAAATTCTCAGTATTTAATCAAACGGAACAATATTTCTCAACTTTAAAAGTTGGTGGCGGATACAAATTAAAAAATTATAAATCTGGTGAAAAACCAACTATTAAAAAATATGGTGTAGTTAAATCAAATAAAGGTGTTTTAGATAAATATACTTATGATTAATAAAAAAAGATATTTTCGAATATCTTTTTTTGATATAATTAAATTAGAAGGTAGATAGGTATGAATAAAAAAGAAAAAATAATATTATCTATAATAGTATTTGCAGTAGTTGGTTTATTACAATATGAAGGGATTTTATTAAAAAATATTTTTAATAGTAGGAATAATACTATCGAAGATGACGAAGTTATTTCACTTTCATCAGCTGTTATAAATAGTGATGCTTGTCAAAGTTCAAAGAAAAAAGGCAAAGTTGATTATGCAAATTTTAAATCATTCAAAAAATATGATGATGATTATTATGTTTTAAAAGCAGCCCATGAATGTGCAAATAAATATAATTTAAAAGTAGAACTTGCTAAAGCAGGAGAATATCATATTAGAAAGAATAGAAGTGGTGATCAAGAAAGAATAAAGGTTGAAACAGATACTAATTTAAAAAATTCAACTATTTATATTCACGATGAAAAAAACGTTATAACTAAATGTGGTGTAGGTAATAATTATATTTTTGAAATACCTGGTAATTATGTTAACTATGAAATAAAAAAAGTTGGTAAAAATGTTGCACCAAAAAATGGAGAAATCGAAAAAGGACAAAAATTTATAATTAATGATAGTTATAAACAAAAAGCTTTGAACAAAGTTAAAGGTTGTGAAAAAGTTAAGATTAGTGAACAAAAAAATGTTGAAAAGTGTATTACTGGTTTTTATGTTCATGTTGTAGATTTGAATGATAGTAGAAGAATTTTTAGGAGATCGAAACCAATAGGTCAAAAGAGTAAAGTCGAAGAAAGTTTTACTGTTGATTTAAAAAATATAGTAAAAGAAGATATTCAATGGACGTATAAAGGTGCAAATATAAAAGTTATAATTAGTGCAATTCCAAAAAAACAATTAGTATTTAAAGATGCTATATTTAGAACTGTTGTTTCAACAAAAGATGTAGCGACTTATGAAGTTAAACGTGGAATAAAAATTAGTAGAAATAATATTAAAGTTTCTAATATAACACATACATATGTAAAATATGTGGATTCAAAGTATAAGACTGTTCATGGAACATATTATCAATATCATAATTTTTATCGTTTCGATCAATTGGCAAAAGTAACATTTAATAATTCAATAGTTCATGGTATGTGGCGATATAAAACTTCAAAACCTGGTACTTCATGTCCAAAGGATAAAAGTTTGGATTTAGATGAGGATGAAGATTATTTAGAAGATGATTGTGATGTCAGTGGTAAAACGGCATGTGATATGGAAAGAGGAACTTATCTTGGATCATATGATTTACATATGACTAATGTTGTTGATATGAAATTACAAAAGATTAAAGTATCAAGTACTACAGATAGTTTAGATAAGGATTATAAAGTAATGGGTAGTAGTTATACTAAAGATATTACGTATGAGAATTGTTTTTTAAATCGTATTGATACACATCGTGGTGTATATAATTTAACTATTAAAAATTCAACAATAGGAACTCGTGGTATTCTTCAACTAGGTTATGGTAAATTAACACTCGAAAATGTTACCCTTAAACATACTAATACATTTGTAAATTTGAGGCATGATTATGGTAGCACATGGAATGGAACAGTTATTGTAAAAGGAACAAATACTATTATTCCCGACAATAATAATCCTGTGTATTTAGTTAGTGCAAATCCTAAATGTAGACACAATTATGGGTATAATTTGTATCTACCAAAAATTCAATTTGCATATAATAGTAAAATTGTTATAAAAAGTAAAACAAAAGAATTTTATATTTATGATAAGACTCAACAATGGTTTGATAAATACATACCTGGTGGCAATCATAAGTTGTCTTATTCTAAACCATCTAATACAAATGCGTATATCTTTAAAAATGCAAAATTTACTAATATCAATAATCAAACGTATAATATAGATAATAAAAAGATATTCGCTCCTAAAACATCTGTTTCAATATGTAAATAGTATCTCTATAAGTAATAATAAAAAAGATATTTCAAATATCTTTTTTTTATGATTTATGATAAAATTTAGATGATAGGTGAGATATGAAAAAGAAGAAAAAAAGTTATGTTGATTATCTTATTTATATTTTAATTGCGTTAATAATAATCATTGGTATTGTTATGTACATAAATTATCGTAAAGAACAAATTAAAATTAATACTTATAATATTGTTCTAAAAGGTGATTCTTCAATGAATTTATATGAAGGTATGACATATCAAGAACCTGGTTATTATGCATATGATTATCAAAATATTGATCAAGCTAGTCTTGTTAAAGTAGAAGGTAATGTTGATACTAATAAAATAGGTACCTATACATTAGATTATATTATTGATACTAAATGGGTAACTAATAAAGTATCAAGAACCGTAAATATTCTTGAAAATCCATTTAACTATATAACGTTTGAATTAAAAGGAGATAGTGTTATTGAAGTACCTCTTGGTTCGGAATACAAAGATCAAGGTTATTCTCTAGTTAGTAGTAAGGGAGAAGATTTTACTAATTATGTAAAAACAACAGGAACAGTTGATACAACTAAAGTAGGTATTTTTCAAATTGAATATAATCTAACAATAGGAAATAAATCAAAAACATTAAAAAGAACAATTGAAGTTGTTGGTGATCATTACACAATTACTTTAGATAATTCTAATCCAACTAATCAAAATGTTACAGTAACGGTTGTATCAAATTTATTAGATTTTAGTTATTTCATGATCGAAGATAAGAAAATATCAATGGATACAGTTACTTATTTAGCAACTAAAAATGGTAATTATGTCTTTGATATGTATAAAAAAGATGGAACAAAAGAAGAAGTAAAAGTTGAAATAACTAATATTGATAAAGAAGCTCCAACTGGTACATGTACTGTTAGTGTTAATAGTAAAACTAAAAAATCTGATTTTTCTATTGATGTAACAGATAAAAATCAAGTAAGTAAAATAGTTTATGACAATAAAGAATATACGGAAAAGAAATTTACGATTAATCAAAAAGTAGATACAGCTACTATTAATGCTTTTGATATTGTTGGAAATAGTGCAACAATTAATTGTACTGTTCGATATGCCTTTATTGAACCAACTGGTGGTAGTGTTGTAAAAAGTTTTAATAGTAATACTTTAAAATATAAAATATTAAAAATAGGAAATTATTATGAAACTCATATTTGGGCACTTGATCCATATAATCAAATGCGATCTGGTCTTAAGTTCCCATTTCCACAATTAGCAACTGTTAATGAACTTGTAAATTATGTATCTAAAAGACTTAACTTTAGAGATAAACATATGATTGCCTTTAATGCAAGTGGTTTTGTAAGTAATCAATTTAGTACCCAATTTATTAGTGCTAATCCAAAATGGAAGAATTCATCACAAACAGCAGCTGTTATCCATGAAGGAAAGATTTTAAGAGACTTTACTAATCAGACATTCCCAACAAGAAAAACATATACGTATGGTCTTAAAAAAGATGGATATATGGCTTATTATGATATTAGTAATGGTGATAAACAATATATGGAATCTAATAAACAAAAAGTACGACAAATGGTTCAAGATGGTATTAAATATACATATGGTTTTGCTCCTTTACTTGTTATTAATAGTAAGAAAGTAACTAATGATAATTCTCCTAATATAAGACAAGGATTATGCCAAATTGATAAAAATAATTTTGTTTTCTTAACAAATATTAGTAGTAATCGAGGAATTGGATTAACTTTCTCCAAAATGGCAGATATCTTCTTATCATTAAATTGCATCTATGGTGTTAATCTTGATGGTGGAGGAAGTACAAGTTTATATTATAAAGAGCGAGGAACTGATAATGCTACAGCAATAAGATCAAGTTCTAGAGCGGATGCTGATATGGTTTATTTCGTTGAATAAAAAAGTTAATAAAAGTAGACATCAACTTAAAAAGATGTCTATTTTTACAATTGAAAATGTGTATTTTGTGTGATAAAATTTATATAGAATAGAGAGGTGCAAAGTGAAAAATAATATTATTACTTATGCATATAGGGGTTTAGTATCAATTATCTATTTCTTGATAGGAAAAAAGAATAAAATCAAAGATGTATTTGATTTAGATGATGAAGATGATTCTGGCGTTAATATGGATATGTCTTCTGGTAGCCAAAGTGGTTTTAATGATGCTACAAGAGATTTAAAAAATCGAAGAGATGAATTGTTATCAGTTCAAAAACAAGGATTTAGATATATTGCTACTGATACTAAAGGTAAAAAGGTAAAAGGAACTTTTGATGCATATAATATAGATCAAGCAAGAAAATTCTTAACTGATGAAGGATTAAATATTGTAACAATTGCAGCACGTACAAAATATGATGTTGATTTAACTATTGGTAACCCATTATCAGTTGCTGATCTTGCTTTTACTTTAACGCAATTATCAACATATATTAAAGCAGGTATAACTTTAATAGATGGTGTTAGAATTCTTGCAAAACAAGCTGAAAAACAAGATAAGAAAAAAATATATCAATTAATAATATATGATTTGTTATCTGGAGATAGTTTCTCAGATTCATTAGCAAAACAACCTAAGGTTTTTCCAAAACTATTAGTTAACATGGTAAGATCATCTGAATTAACTGGTGACCTTCCAAATATTTTGGATGATATGGCAAATTATTATACCGATGTTGATAAGAGTAGAAAAGAAGTTAAAAGTGCTATGACTTATCCAGCAATCGTTTCAATTTTAGCTATCTTAGTTATTACATTCGTATTCATTTGGGTTGTACCTCAATATACATCAATGTTTGAAGGTTTCCATCAAGAGTTACCAGCAATAACTAAAATGACGATTAAAATAAGTGATTTTGTAAGTAATCACTTAATAGATATTTTACTAGCAATTATTCTTATATTATTGTTGTATTTATATCTATTTAAACATGTTCGTTCATTTAAATTGATGATGCAAACATTTTTCTTGAAATTACCAGTAATTAAGAATTTGATTAAATATAAAGAAATATCAATGTTCTCAAGAACATTTGCATCACTTATTAACCATGGTGTTTATATTAATGATAGTATGGATGTATTACTTAAAGTATCAGAGAATGAGGTTTATCGTAACATTATTAAAAAAACTGTTGATAATTTAAATGCCGGTGGTAAAATATCCGAAACATTTAAAGATAATCCTGCTATTCCAGTAGTTGCTTATGAAATGATTGTTACTGGTGAAAGTACTGGTAACTTAGGTGAGATGCTAGAAAAAGTCAGTGATTACTATGATGGATTAAATAGAAACTCTGCAAATGCTATTAAGAGTTTAATTGAACCAGCTTTGATTATTTTCTTAGCAGGTGTCGTTGGTGTTGTTATCTTATCAGTTATTTTACCAATGTTTAGTATGTATAATAGTTTATCAAGCTAGGGGTGGTTGATATCAAAATTATTTTTATGATATTATTCTTTATACTAGGAACCTTAATGGGTTCCTTCTATAATGTTGTAGGATTACGTGTTCCTGATAAACAATCAATTATTAAGCCACGTAGTCATTGTATGAATTGTGGGCATGTATTATCATGGTATGAATTAATTCCTATAATTTCCTATATCTTTTTAAAAGGAAGATGTAAGAATTGTCATGAAAAGATTTCTCCATTATATCCACTTAATGAACTTTTTTGTGGAATAATATTTATGATATCTTTCTATTCATGGAAATTCTCACCAGAATTAATTATCGCTCTTACATTATCTAGTTTATTATGTATTGTTATTGCTAGTGATTTATCATATTTGATAATACCGGATAGTTTTATTGTTATCCCCGCAATCATCATCATAATTGTACGTTTTATTCAATATGGACTTGTTAGTACCTTAATTGCTATCGCTTTTGGTGTTGTAAGTTTTGGAATGATGTATTTAATTATGGTCTTTGGAAGTAAAATGTTTCATAAAGAAGCGATGGGTGGAGCCGATGTTAAATTAATGTTTATAATTGGTTTAGTAACTGCTCCAATCTTTACTAAAGTTACTACTAGTGAATTATTTTTAAACATTTTAATGCCACTTCTTGTTGTAGTAACAGCTAGTGTAATCGCTCTTCCTAGTTCTTTAGTTTTATATACAAAACAAAAAGAGAACGTTGTTCCCTTTGGGCCTTTTTTAGTAATTGGTTTACTAATAGTATATTTTACTAAAGTTAATATCCAAGATATTTTTATGTTCCTATTAGGAAGAAAATAAAAAAGAATATTCAAAATATTCTTTTTTTATATTACAAATACTAATACATAGTACACAACGAACATAAATAGAAGTAATGTTCCTTCAAGTCTATTAATTGTCTTCTTGGAAAGAGAGAAGAGAAATAATAATAGTGCAGAAACGATTAATCCAATTAAGTCAACAGCTCCAAATGATGATGGTGTAATTGTTCCATAAATAGCAACAGGAACACCTAAAACAACACATATGTTAAAGATATTACTACCAATAATATTTCCAAGTAGAAGGTCTTGTTCACCTTTTTTAGATGATACGATAGTTGTTACAAGTTCAGGAAGAGATGTTCCAAGAGCGATAATCGAAAGCGATATAACACGTTCACTTAAGCCAATTGTTTTAGCAATACTTTTAGCATTATCAACAACTAAATCACTACCATAAATAATACCTACTAATCCAAGCCCAACAAACAATAATGATTTCCAAAGAGGAAGAGGTGGTGTTGAATCTTCACTTTCACCTTTCTTTCTTCTTGCAAGTGACACTAAGTAATAAACAAAAATTGTAAAAAATAATATAATTACTATACCGTCTGATCTTGATATTTGATTTATTAGTCCATTACCTAATTTAATATCCAACATTACGACTACTAATAGAGTTGATATTAAAAGAATTAGTGGTATTTCTTTTTTAACAGTGTTATCTTGAATTTTAATTGGTTTTATGACAGCTGCAATACCAATTATCAATAGTACATTTAAGATACAGCTACCAATAACATTACCTAATACCATATCTGTACTATGGTTAGCAATTGCACTCATTGATACTGCAAACTCTGGTGCTGATGTTCCAAAGGCAACTATTGTTAATCCAATAAGCATTTTCGGCACTTTAAAGTTTTGTGCTGTTGATGATGCTCCATCAACAAAGATATCAGCTCCTTTGATTAATAAAATAAATCCTAAAATTAATAATAATATACTTATAATCATCAATAATCTCCATACAATATTATTCTATCATATAAACCCTTAATTAGCAGTTGTAAATATTTACAAAGAATGTAAATAATGTTAAAATGTCATTGAGGTGTTTGTATGCGCTATATGGGTCTTGATTTAGGAACTAAAACCCTTGGCATAAGTTTATCAAATGGTATTATTGCATCGGTTTACGGAACCTTAAGACATGATGAAGAATATGACAGAATTGCTAAAGAAGTAGAAACTTTAGCTAAAGAAAAAAAGATTGATATTATTGTCTTAGGATTTCCTAAAAACATGAACAATACAATTGGTGAAAGAGCTGAAATAACTTTAGAATTTAAAAAGAAGTTAGAAGAATTAACTAATTTACCAGTTGAACTTGAAGATGAACGATTAACAAGTAAAGTTGCTAATGACGTTTTAATATCAGCAGATACAAGCCGTAAAAAAAGAAAAGAAAGGGTAGATGGTATGGCAAGTGTAATAATCTTACAGTCATACTTAGATCGAAAGGGAAATTAAAATGGAAGAAAGATTAAAAATGGAAAACAATGAAGTAGTATTAGTAAGAAGGGATGGATCTAAAGTTCAACTTGATAAACTAATTACTTTTGATGATGAAGCAAATAAGAAGAGTTATATAATTTATACTGATAATAGTAGAGATGAGAATGGAAATGTTCGTATTTCAGCATCAATCGTTAAAGATGCAACAAATCCTAACTCTGAATTAGAAGAAATTAAAACAGAACGTGAATGGAAAGTTATTGACACTGTTCTAAAATCAACAATGGAAAGTGTTAAGAAACATATGGAACAGAAAAACGAGGAATAATATTAATGAGAAAATTACGTAATTTTATGATTGCTTTCGTAATTCTCATTGCTATATTGTTTGCGTTTGTTGGTATATCTATAAGATATTATACTGGAGCTGTTAATAAAGAAAGTAAAGAAGTTATCTTTACGGTTCCAGATGGTTCTACGTGGTCATCTATTGGACCATCGTTAAAAGAAAATAAATTAATTAAAAATAATACATTTTTCAAAATATATGTTCGTTTAATGAAAGTTAAAACTTTAAAACAAAATACTTATCGTCTAAACCAAAATATGGATTTAGATAAGATACTTGTTATATTATCTCAAGATGAAGAAAAGGATAAAGATGTAAAAGATTATATCGTTGTTGATGAAATATCAATGACCTTTCAAGAAGGCATTAATATGCGTCGTATTGCTAAAATAATTGAAAGTAATACAGAATATTCATATGATGATGTAATAAAAAAAGTAAGTGATTTAGATTATCTAAAAAAACTAATTGAAAAATATTGGTTTATTACAGATAGTATTTTAGATAGTAAAATCTATTATCCACTTGAAGGATATCTTTTCCCAGATACCTATCGTTTTGATCGAAATGCAACAATCGAAGATATTTTTGAAAAAATGTTAGATGAAATGGCTAAAAAATTAGAGCCATATAAAGATAAACTTGAAAATAATAAATATAATATCCATGAAGTATTAACTATCGCATCAATGGCCGAGATGGAAGTAAGTCATAAGTTTAGTGAAGATAGATTAAAAGTTGCAAGAGTATTCTATAATCGTTTAGATAGAGGAATGAGTTTAGGTAGTGATGTTACTACAAGATACTCATTAAAACTTGATGAAACAAGACCACTTACGAAGAAAGAATATGATACTTGTAATAACTACAATACAAGATGTTTAACATTTACAAAACTTCCAGCTGGACCAATTAGTACAATATCTGAAAGTAGTATTAAAGCTGCTTTTGAACCAGCTACAGGAAATTATATATATTTTGTATCCAATATTAAGACAGGAGAGACTTTCTTCTTTGATAATTATAATGATTTTCAAAAGAAAGTTAATGAATTAAGCAAGGTAAACGGAGGCTATTAAAATGAATCAGGAAGATTCAAATAAAGAATTACAAATAATAAAGAAATATGCGGTTGATAATAATATCCCTATTATGCAAGATGAAGGAATTGATTTCTTAAGAAACTTTATTGATAAAAAAGGAATTAAGAATATTCTTGAAGTTGGAACAGCAATAGGTTATTCCGCTATAATGATGTGTCTTGTTAATAATGATGTAATGGTAACTACTATTGAACGTGATGAAACAAGATATATGGAAGCATTGAAAAATATTAAAAAGTTTAATCTAGAAAATAGGATTACGTTAATATTTAATGATGCTTTAACAGTTGAATTTGATGAAAAATTCGATTTAATATTTATTGATGCAGCTAAAAGAAAGAATAAAGAATTCTTTGAACATTTTGTTAAATATTTAGATAATGATGGCTATGTTATTACCGATAATATGAATTTCCATGGATTTGTAGATAAAGATCCTAATGAAATCGAAAGTAAAAATGTTCGCGAAATTGCTGAAAAAATTAATGAATATTTATATTTCTTAGAAAATAATATGGAATATAAAACAACAATTTATCAAGTAGGAGACGGCGTAGCTGTAACCGAAAGAAGAGGTTAAAATGAAACTATTAGTAAGTTTAAATAATAATAAAATAGAAGATTATTTAAATTATACTAATTCTTTTATTATAGGGATAAAAGATTTAAGTATAAATAATTATCTATTTACATTAGAAGAAGTTAAAGATTTATTAAATAAGTATGATATTAATCTATTTATTAGTTTAAATGCCAACTATTTTAATAAAGATTTAGAATTATTAGAAAAAACGTTATTAGAACTATCTAAATTAAAGATTAAAGGAATCTTATTCTATGATTTAGCAGTTCTTGAAATCGTTAAAAGAAATAATTTAGATATTAATTTATGTTGGAATCAAGAACATATGGTAAATAATTATAATACATGTAATTATTATTACAATAAAGGTTGTAAGTATGCCTATTTAACTTCAGATATAACTAAAGAAGAAATGATGGAGATAAGTAAAAATACTAAGATTAAGTTAATAACAATGTTCTTTGGTCATCCTCTTGTATCATTTTCTAAAAGAGAATTAGTTACTAATTATTTTCTATTTAATAAGAAAAAGAAAGAAAAAGAAGTATATACAATAAGAAATAAAGATAGTGAAGGG
>JAEEZO010000055.1 GCA_016291895.1 Caryophanales bacterium | reverse complement strand
GGGCCAGTATCAGCTTTAACATTTAATACTAATAATAAACTTAAAAACAATAATATATTAAATATTTTTTTCATCAACTGACCTCCTTTCTATTCTAAATTGGAATTATCATTATTATTTTGAATAGGATCTACTTCACTATTTTTCTTTTTATTAACTAACTTAATAACAACAAGTATTGTTACAGCTATTAAGATACCTGCACCAACACAAATCATAATTAATTCTTCATTTGTTAATCCTTTTTTATCATCTGGTGTTGGTTCTTCCTTTGGAGTTGGTGGTTGTACATCACCAGGTTTTTCTGCTTTTACAATTTTAAAAGTATAAGTATGTGTTCCATCTTCATCCTTAGCTTTTAATGTAACAACACTATTATTTTTTAAATCTTCATTATTTAATACATCTACTTCAACTTCATTTGGAGTAACAACAAATTCTAGTTTTGTTTCTTCTTCACTTAACTCAACAGTATAAGAATACTGTGTTTTTGAAAAATCAATACTATGTCCTTTTATTTCTATTTTTTCTAAAAAAATCCCTTCTTTAGTATGATCAAATACTTCTCCTTTAGAATCCGTTTCGATGATATATCTATCCTCATGATTTTCATTGATCCAACCATTTTTTGATGTTATATAATACGCATTCCATCCTTGGCCACCACCACAATATTTAACATCATAATCTTTATTTGAGTCTATTGTTCCAAGCTCCTTGGAAATAAGTTTACCATTATCATCGTAATCAAGTGATTCATATACTTTAACAGATTTTTTAGCTTTTATTTTTGTACCATCACACTTGTTTGCAAAAGAATAATGATTATACACAAAACCATATTTACCATTATATTCAATGTAATTATTTCGACTATAATCTGTACCCCATTCAACTTTTAATTCTTTATTAGCTGGTATTGTATCAATTATTTTGGAATCTTTAGTAGTACCGTAATCGAATTCATGATCAAAAATAGGTGTTTTATCATATGTTACAACTATTTCTGGTTCTATATGAACAACAATGGCACCACCTTCACTACTTGTATATCCTTTTATGCCATTATATTCAACATAATACCAATAATCACCTAATTTGTAACTAGATTCTAATTTAGAATCTTTAGGAATAGCTCCTACTTCTTTATAGAAATTTTTAGATGGACCAGAATAAATTTTCATATCTTTAAGAGCCCATAATGCAAAAGGTCCCTCTTCTTTATCATCTTCTGATGGTTTAAAGTTATCTTGTTTTACAACTACATCTGTCTTTTTAACATAACAAGATACAACCTCTTTTTCATTAAAAGATAATTTATAATAATCTTTTCTAAAGTTATCATCATATAAATCAGTATCGTCAATATGTCCGTAAGCAAGTTCACCATATTTAAGAGTTCTATTAACTTTAGATTCACTATCATAACATTTAGCTCCATCAGGATTAGAAACTTCCATTTCTAATTGGGGCAATGCTGGTGGTCCCATATCAGCTTTAACATTTAATACTAATAATAAACTTAAAAACAATAATATATTAAATTTTTTTTTCATCAACTGACCTCCTTTCTATTCTAAATTGGAATTATCATTATTATTTTGAATAGGATCTACTTCACTATTTTTCTTTTTATTAACTAACTTAATAACAACAAGTATTGTTACTGCTATTAAGATACCTGCACCAACACAAATCATAATTAATTCATCATTTGTTAATCCTTTTTTATCATCTGGTGTTGGTTCTGGTTTTGGAGTTGGTGGTTGTACATCACCTGGATTTTTTGGTTTTTCCGTTGGTTCTTCTTGTTTAGGATCTTCTTGTTCATCCCTATTAGAATTTCCATCTTTGTCATAAAAAACTATAGGACTTCTTACTTCTTCTCCATCTCCTCCATACTCTTCATCAATCCATCCTTTTAAAGATGGAATATAATATGCTTCTCTATTTTCTCTATATCCTTGAAAACAGTATTCTACATCATATTTTTTGTTTACTTCTAATGTATTAATTTTCTTTTTTATATTATTTTCATATGAATATACCGGAAGTTCTTTTAATGCTTCTATTTTAGAACCATTACATTTTGTTGCAAAATAATTATAATCACCAACTTTATGGATCGTTGTATTAACTAATTTTCCATTATATACAACATAAACAACTCTTTCATAGTCTGTTACCCAGTATTCTTTAAATTCTTCTCCAGCTGGAATGGTAACTTTCCCTGATTCTATCTTATAATCATTTGGTTCATACATTACAATAGTTTCTGTTATTTTGTTAATCAAATCTTGACTTTCCCCGCTAATGTAACCAGTTATTCCATTATAAGTAACATAATACCAATAATCACCTAATTTGTAACTAGATTCTAATTTAGAATCTTTAGGAATAGATCCTATTTCTTTATAGAAATTTTTAGATGGACCAGAATAAATTTTTATATCTTTAAGAGCCCATAATGCAAAAGGTCCCTTTTCTTTATCATCTTCTGATGGTTTAAAGTTATCTTGTTTTACAACTACGTCTGTCTTTTTAACATAACAATATATAACTTCTCCTTCATTAAAGGATAATTGATAATAATCTTTCTTAAAGTTATCATCATATAAATCAGTATCGTCAATATAACCATAAACAAGTTCACCATATTTAAGAGTTCTATTAACCTTAGAATCACTATCATAACACTTAGCTCCATTAGGATTAGATACTTCCATCTCTAATATTGGTAAAACAGGTGGTCCCATATCTGCTTTAACATTTAAAACTAATAATAAACTTAATAATAATAAACTATTTAATATCTTTCTCATTTTCTTTCTCCTCTTTCTTTTCTTTTGTATTTGTATTTTTATTTTTATTAACTAACACAATAACAACTATAATAACAATAATAACTGCTAAAATAGCTAGTGTAATCCATGTTCCATCCCCTTCTGTTTCGGGATAATATGGAGCAGCTACATCTAAAAATCTCATAATTCACCTCCTTAATAAACAATTTCATTTATTAATAACCCTAATAAATATGAACTAGCATTTAATATTAGTGATAATAAAAATCCATTTATTTTTCTTCTCTTTAAATATTTATGATATATAATTCCTTCCACAAATAATGTTAATATTTCTAAAATTAGTAAACTTATATTTCGAGCTTTTAATCCATGATAATAATTAAAATATACTGGTATACTAGATACTATTGGATTTGTTAAACAATTTGCGAGAAAAATGTTTAATAAATCTTTTTTTCGATAACCAATAATAATGGCAATACCGCACTCAATAATAAGTGTTGAAACTAAGCATATCACCATTACTTTAGGAAACTCAGCTATTGTCATTTTTTAATTCCTTACATACTAGATAAATAGTAATAATAATTATTAGTAAAATAATACCAACACCTACATAGAATAATAATTCTTTATTTTCTAAAAAATAATTTTGAAAATACCACTTAACCATTACTACTACCTTCTTTCTTTAAGACATAAGATAATGCTACTGAACACGCAATAGATAAAATAACTATCATACCAATATTCACATATATACTAGGTATCTTTATAAAGAAAATTGGTGCTGTTCCTAAAAACAAACCTATTGTTGTAAGTCCAAAAGCAAGTCCTGGCGATTTCTTTAATTCCGATACTAAGATGGCAAGTGTAATCGACATTGTCATCGAAAAGAACATAACACCTATTAGTGATACAATCATTAATTTATCACCGATTGCTAAGAAAGGTATTGCAAGTAAGGTACTCCATATACCAACTTTTCTTATACCATACAAATCAGATAAGATTCCGCCTAAAGCTTTTCCTAAACCCATAATACAGAACAAATAAACCGTTTGTAATGTTGATTTGTTCCATGATGTTGGAATGCCATATCCCATATAACCTCTTACTATTACAACAAGAACTGCTATAATAATAACAATTCCAGGGGAAATACTTTTTTTAACATAATCAAATTTATTACAATTACTATTTTTTTCTGTATATGAATCAGCCAATAATATAAATGGTATCATCGTAAGAATAATTGGTAATAAATAGAAAGCTTTTAAACTTGTTTTTGCAAGTAATCTACCTGTTATAACACCAAAGGATCCTCCAGATACAAAGATAGCACTAT
>JAEEZO010000054.1 GCA_016291895.1 Caryophanales bacterium | reverse complement strand
TATTTAAATGAATATTTATATGATATTTAGATAAATCAATTACATATTGATATTCATCATTTTCACGATTAATAATACCATTTTTTAAATCAATAATCGTTTTTACCCCATCATCAAAATAAGTAATCATATTTTCTTTATATATTACATCTGCTTGATAATCTTTACTTTCACCATATAAATTATATTTAATACGAGCCAATCTCTTCATAAAACCTCGCATAAATTATACAATAATTACTTTTAATTGCAAAGAAAAAGTTATAACTAAGTATAACTTTTATAATATGATTTCTAATTCATCATCTTGTTTTAAAAGTAAGGCGTTAGCATCATCTGTATCTAAATGCAATTCAAAGTAAGCTTCAACGCTATCTTTTAGATATACATCTTCAAGAATAGCTCCTTTTTCTCCTACTTTTCTAACACTAACTTTTCCAATACCAACAAGGCCTTTTTCATTACGAATTTCTTCATTAACATGAATATGACGAGTAGCAATAATAGCTGCATTTCTTGTAATTGATCCACATGGTCCTACTATTTCAATTTCAGCTGCTCCTACTAAATCACCAGAATTTCTTACAGGTGGATCTATTCCTAAACTATAGGCATCTGTCTTAGAAATTTCTACTTGAGTATAGTTTCTAAAAGGTCCAAGAACCCTTACTTTAGGTATCTCTTTCTTTGGCGTTCTTAATGTAACAACTTGTTCACAAGCAAACATACCAGGTTGTTTTAAATCATTTCTTTTTTTAACTTCTTCGTCTCCAAATAGAAGTTTATAATCTTCGTCAGTTAAATGTACATGACGATTAGATATTCCAACAGTTACTTTCATATCATTACCTTCTTTCTAAAACATTATATCTTATTGAAAAAGATTTTACAATTAGATATAATTATTTTGGTGATTTTATGTGGAAATTTATTGTTTCTCTCATCTTAGTAATTATTGGCTTAATAATAATAAAATCCATGGATTATAAGAAAAGATTTAATTTCTATTTAAGTAGATTAGATATAACAAATACTAAGTTAAAAGATAGTTTAATAAAGAAATATGACTTAATGTTAAAGCAAATAAAACTATTAAAAAACAAGAAGAAATTAAATGAAGATGATTTCGAAGAATTTATTGATATTAACAAAAAAGAAATAGATGTTCTTAAATTAGATAATATAATTAATACTTATGAAAAGAAAATAGATATTATCTTTCAAAACAATAATAAACTTGTTAAAGATAATACCATAAGAAAGAACATTAATGACATCGAAAAAATTTCAATAACTATCACAGCATTAAAAAAATATTATAATATGGTTGCAATCAAATATAATCATTATATTCATAAGTTCCCATCAAGATATGTTGCTAAAATAGGAAAATATAAAGATAAAGAAAAATATGAAGTAGAAGATGATAAAGAAAAAAGCTAGTTAAACTAGCTTTTTTTATTTATAAATTCTTATCTTAACTTTTAAGGTTTTTGATGAATAAACTAATCTAGTATCTTCACCAGTTACAATTACAGGTACTTCGTATTCACCTGGTTTTTTGTACTCAGCTAAATCAATTGTAGCTGTAACTTTACTCTTATCTAACTCTTTAATAGCAGACTCAGAACCTTTAACAATAACATCTACACTACTACTTGCTTCATTAACAGCTTGAACTTTTAATGATGGATCAAGATTAACTGTTGATACTTGAACTCCTTTTATTTCTTCTTGTTGTTCACTTGTTACCGTTAATTTAACACTTAATGAGTTAATACCTAATTCACGAACACCATTTGGTTTTTGAATATTAACATTAAATGTCTTATCAGCATTAAGACCATTAACATTAATAACTACTGGAATTGAATCAATCTTAGCTAAGGCATCTTCATTACCATAGATCATAATTGAACTTGAACTTGGTGTAATTGTATCTATTGCATATCCTACTGCTAAAGAACCTTCTGGTACAACTTTAATTGGTACCATCTTACTTGAACTAGCAAGGGTTACTTCAGCATCAACTGTTTCAGGTAAGATTTCAACATCAACTACTTTACCATCTTCATCATAAGCAACTAATTTAGAACCTTTAACACTTGTTGTTCCTACTTCTGGATTAACAATTAAGTTAACATCAATTAAAGCTTTAACATAAGCAACTCTCTTTAAAGTGTCTTCATCAGACTTAATAGTTACTTCTGATTTATTTAAAGATACATTCGTTATATCAAGTTTTCCTGATAAAGCTTCACGATGTAAGATTTCATAAGATAATTCTCTTGTTGAACTAACTTTATCTCTTATAACAACAGTTACATATGTTGGATCAATTTTGTATTCAACAAAATCAAAATATTTTTCATAATTTAAAGCCACTTTATGCGTTCCAACAGATAATTCACGTAAATCAACACTAATCGTTGGATTTGGATATTGTTTAGCAAGAGTTATATAACTACTATTACCAAACAAAATAACATCAGCGGTTTCTGGTAAACCTTCAATAACATAAGCTTCTTCGTTATATACAGCTTTAACAGGAATACCATATAATCTTTCTGCATGATTATTTAACATTGAACTCGAGTTCTTATCAAAGAAATAGAAAACTCCAAAAGCAATTAATAAAGATATAATCAATAATGCTTTCTTTGAAGAAATAATTTTTTCAAATGATTTTCCATTACCTGTAAGGACATTTTTAATTTTTAATACTACCTTCATTATTGGTGTAATCAATATTCTATCGAAGAATCGGAAGATTCCACCAAAGAAGTTTAGACTTTTTCTAGTTATCTTCTTCATCGTCATCATCCTCACTTATTATTACATCATCTTCAACTTTATCTTTTGGACGTAATTCATCGATTAACATCATTCTTGCGTCATCAATTGATAAGTTATAATATAATTCACCTTTAACAGCGATAGATACACGGCCAGTTTCTTCTGATACAATTACCGCAATGGCATCAGCTTCTTCAGCAATACCAAGAGCAGCTCTATGTCTTGTACCTAATCTCTTATTAACACTTATACTATTACTTGTTGGGAAGACTGCTCCCGCACAACTAATTTTATTACCTTGAATAATTACTGCTCCATCATGTAGAGGGTTATTAGGGAAGAAGATTGATTCTAATAACTCATTTGTTATATCCGCAAATATTGGTTTTGCTCGATTAATGTAATCTTGAAGACTAACATCACGTTCAATAACAATTAAAGCTCCAATTCGACTTCTTCTTAGATAATCAACTGCATTAATGATTTCATAAACTAATTTTTCTCTTTCATCAACTGTTAATACTTTATGTCTACCTAGAAGTTGACCTCTTCCTAATTGTTCAAGAGCTCCTCTAATCTCAGGTTGAAAGATTATAATTATTGCAAGAGGGCCATATGTAATTACATATCCTAATAAAATATTCATGGTTGTTAAATTCAACCAATTACTTACTATTTTTAATAATATAAGTATTAAAACTCCTTTAAATAACAAAGTCATTTTAACGTTATTCTTAATGTTTTTAAGAATATAATATATAAGCATCCAGACCAAACAAACGTCTAGAATATTTTTCAAAATTTCTAAAATACTATCTATTGTCATATATTCTCCTATAAAATTAAGTATACCAAAAAAGGGTTTGTAAGTAAACCTATTTAATTAGCATTATACTTCAAATATTCATCAATAAAATTATCAATATTTCCATCCATAACACCAGTTACATCACTGGTTTCACAATTGGTTCGATGATCTTTTACCATAGAATATGGATGCATAACATAACTTCTTATTTGGCTACCAAATTCGATATTTACATTATCTCCTTTAATATCATGCATCTCTTGTTGTTTTTTTTCTATTTCAAGAAGTTTGAGTTTTCCTTTTAATATTTTCATTGCCGTTTCTCTATTTTGAATTTGGCTTCGTTCATTTTGGCAAGTAACAACTATCTTTGTTGGTAAATGCGTAATTCTAACAGCAGAATCCGTTGTATTAACATGTTGACCACCTGCACCACTACTTCGATAAACATCAATTTTTAAATCTTTATCATCTATTTTAATATCAACATCATCATTGAATTCTGGTGTAACATCAATACTAGCGAATGAAGTATGACGCTTATTATTAGCATCAAATGGTGACAAACGTACTAAACGATGAACACCTTTTTCGCCTTTTAAATTACCATATGCATATAATCCGTTTACCTTCATTGATACACTTTTAATACCAGCTTCTTCACCATCTAAATATGATAATATTTCATATTTATAATTATGTCTTTCAAAGTATCTAACATACATTCTAAATAACATATTTGCCCAATCACAAGCTTCAGTACCACCAGCTCCTGAATGAATTTCTAATAAGCAATTATTCTTATCATATGGACCACTATAAAGAAGATATTTTGATACTTCTATTAAATTATTACGTAGTTTAATTACATCTTCTTCAAGTGATTTAAATAACTCTTCATCATAACTTTCTTTTAATAATTCAACTATTTCTAAATTATCTTCATTATTCTTTTTAACAGTATTAATCTTATTAATAATATCCTTTATACCATTAAGTTCATTAATAACTTCTTGGGCTTTTCTTTGATCATTCCAGAAATCAGGTGAATTAGTAACACTTTCTAATTCTTTTATTTTCTCTTCTTTACTAGGAACGTCAAAGTGACCTCCATAAATCTTCTATCTCTTTTTTATTATTCAATAATTCTCTTTCAATTATATTAATATCCATAATTATCACCAACAAAGATTATATCCTATCATAAAAAAAATATCCACTTTATTGTGGATATTTTTTATTCTACTTCTTTCTTTTGTTCTTTTAATGGCTTCATTGTAGGGAATAAGATTACATCACGAATAGTATCTGTTTCTGTGAAGAACATAATCATTCTATCTAATCCATAACCAATTCCACCTGCAGGTGGCATACCATATTCTAGAGCTTCTACGAAGTCCATATCAATATCATTAGCTTCTTCATTACCTAAATCTTTTTCTTTTAATTGATCTTCAAATCTTCCTAATTGATCAATTGGGTCATTAAGTTCTGTATAAGCGTTTGCACATTCATGACCAGATATAAATAGTTCAAATCTATCAACAAATCTTGGATCTTCTGGATTTCTCTTAGTAAGTGGTGAAATTTCTACTGGATGACCATATAAGAAGGTTGGTTGAATTAAAGTTTCTTCTACATATTTTTCAAAGAATAAGTTAATTATATGTCCAACACTTTTTTCATGTTCTTGAACTTCAATATCATGTTTCTTAGCAAGTTTTAAGGCTTCTGCTACAGTCATTTCTTTCTTGAAATCAATTCCTGTTTTCTCTTTAATAGCATCTACCATACTAACTCTTTTCCATTCACCAGATACATCAATTTCATGTCCTAAATAATTAAATGTTGTTTTACCAAATACCTTGTTAGCGATTTCCTTATACATATTTTCGGTTAATTCCATCATGCCTTCTAAGTTAGAATATGCTTGATAAATTTCCATAATAGTAAATTCAGGATTGTGTTGAGGATCCATTCCTTCATTACGGAAGGTTTTACCTATTTCATAAACACTTTCCATACCACCAACTAATAATCTCTTTAAATATAATTCAGGCGCTATTCTTAAATACATGTCTATGTCTTGTGTATTATGATGTGTTACAAATGGACGAGCTGAAGCTCCTGTTAATAAATTAGTTAGAATTGGTGTTTGTACTTCTACAAATCCTTGATTATCAAGGAAGTTTTGAATACATCTAATAATTTGAGGTCTAGCAAAAGCTATTCTTCTAGAATCTTCATTCATTATTAAATCAACATAACGTCTTCTATATCTTTCTTCAACATCAGTAAGTCCATGGAACTTTTCTGGAAGGGGACGTAATGCTTTAACTAAATGAGTATATTTTAAACACTTAACGGTTACTTCACCAGTCTTTGTCTTCATTACTTTTCCATATACACCAACGATATCTCCAATATCAGCCATCTTAAATAAGTTATATGTTTCTTCACCAACATCGTTTATAGATATATATATTTGCATTGATCCTGTTTTATCTTTAATTGTAAAGAATGATGCTTTTCCCATCTTACGAATAAACATAATACGACCAGCAAGGGTTGCTGTATCATCCATGTTTTCAAAAGCATCATGATCAATATCTTGATACTTTTCTTTTATATCTATTGCATAACTATCTCTTTCAAATCTTTGGCCAAATGGATCTAATCCCATTTCTCTTAACTTTTCAGCTTTATCTCTTCGAACTTGTTCTTGTTCTGTAAATTCTCTCATAATAATCTCCTATTTATTTTTATTATTTTTTTTATTAGTTTTCTTTGTAGTCTTTTCTTCTTTTTTAACTACTATTTTTTCTTCTTTTTTCTCTTCTATTTGAGCTTCAACAATTTGATCATCAGGACGTTTCCGTTTATTAACAACGATTGTTTTACCTACTAAATCATGTAGGCCTCTTCCGTCTTCTCTAAACATCGCAACGAATGGGCATGTTAACCATAAAGTAGTTATTACCATATCAACATAATTAAACATACCAATAAATGTTTTTTGTGACATTGTATAAACTAAAATTATTGAAATAATATCACCAAAAGTTCTTGATATTAATAGTGTTCTCGCTAATGAACCAAGGAATGTTGGATTATTACCATCTTTTGCTTTTACTTCATATTTACAAATCATTTTACCAGGAGTTTTTCCATGATTAAAATATATGAAACATGTAAAATATGAAATCATTAAAACAATTGTGATACCATTTTCAAGTAAACCATATTTATATGAATCATATGTTAATTTCATAGATTCTTGAACGAACTCTTTATTTTCTATTTTCTTTTGAATTACCATTTCTTGTAATTCTTTATTTCTATCAATTACTTCATTATATTTACTATTTTTAGGTAATATAGATAAAATAGCTGATGCAAATAACATTACTATGGCAAAATCAATTATAAAAGATATTATTCTCTTATATATAGGTACTCTATTTTCCATACAAATCCTCCTTGTAGGTGTTTAATAGGTTTATTATATCACAGGAATTTGTTAATTTACATACTTTTTCTTTAATTGAAGCGGAATTCTTAAGTCCTTTTAAGTACCATGCAATATGGCTTCTAATTTCTAAACATACTAACTTATCAGGTTTTATTTTTGATAAATAATTAATATGTTTAATACACATATCAATCTTTTCCATACCTGTTCTTTGACTAGGTATTTTACCTTTTTCTAAATAATTATTAATATCTTCAATAAGCCATGGGTTTCCTAGTACACCTCGACCTATCATGATAAGATCACAACCTGTTTCATCTAACATTTGTTTAGCTTTATAAACATCTGTTATATCACCATTACCTATAACAGGGATTGAAACAGCTTCTTTAACAGCTTTAATAATTCTCCAATCTGCTTTTCCACTATATCCTTGACTTCTCGTTCTAGGATGAACACAAATAGCACTAGCACCAGCACTTTCGCATACTTTAGCCACTTCAACAGCATTTATACTATCAAAATCCCATCCACTTCTTATTTTAACTGTAACAGGACAATGAACAGTTTTAACAACACTAGATACTATTTCTTTTATTTTCTCTGGACTCTTTAATAAGGCACTTCCTGCTTGCGCATGAACTGCTACTTTAGGAACAGGACACCCCATATTAATATCAATAATATCTGGTTTCATTGTCTTTTCAATATATTTAGCAGCAATAACGAAAGTATCAACATCACTACCAAATATTTGTTGAGCGATAGGTCTTTCATCATCTTCCATATAAAGCATATCTTTAGTCTTCTTATTATCATAAAAAATAGCTTTATCACTTACCATTTCAGCATAAATAAGAGCACAACCTTGTTCCTTAATTATTTTTCTAAAGGCACTATTACATATTCCCGCCATAGGAGCAAGAACGGTCTTACCTTTAATTTCAACATTTCCAATAAAAACACTCATAATGCCTCCATCAAATAACAAATTATACTAGATATAAACTTATTATTCAATATTATTATAAAACAAAAAAAAGAATGATTAAATCATTCTTTTCTATTGCTACTTAGCTGCTGGATTTTTAATAACTTGACCAACTTCAATTAAGTCAATATTTTTAATACCATTATATCTAGCTAAACGATAACAATTAACTTTCCATGTTCTAGCAATAAGTGATAATGTATCACCCCAAACAACTTTGTATTGTTTTGCTCCTACATGAGAATTAATCTTAGTATTTTCTTTCCATTCAACACCGTTTCTTTTTAATAATTTCTTAGTAGATTTAGAACCACTGTTTTTGTTATCATCTTTCTTGTCAGTATCTTTTTTACCATCATCTTTTTTATCAGTATCTTTCTTGTCAGTATCTTTCTTGTCAGTATCTTTTTTATCTGTTTCAGATGGTGTATTGTCTTCCTTCTTAGGTTCTTCTTCCTTTTCACAACCAGCGGCAAATGTTAAGGTAAATACCATAAATAAGATTAATAATGTCGTACCAAGCGTCTTAGATTTCATTATATCCCCCCTATCGTTTTTTAGTACAAGTTAAATATACCATATCACCCTATATATATCAATAATTTTACAAAAATGTGACAAAAAAAGAAAGATTATTCATCTTTCTTCTTATTATCTTTATTTTCTTTAGTTTCGCTTTTTGGTTTAGAAGCTTTATCTTCAACTTTATTTAATTCTTTTACTAATTCATCTTTATTCATTTTAGCATAATTATTGATATTCGCTTCTTTGGCTTTTTCTCTTAATTCTTCAACACTTAAATCATCAAGAGTTGTTTCATCTGGAAGTTCCTTATGTTCAACTAAGTACATAATCTCTTCATTAGATAATGTTTCTTTTTCAAGAAGAGCATTTGCTATTAATTTAACTAAATCCATATTATCTTTAAGGATTTTAGTAGCTCTCTTATAACATTCATCCATAATTTTTCTAATTTCAGTATCAATTTCATGAGCAACTGTATCAGAGAAATTACGGGTCTTATTATAATCACGACCAATGAAGACACTTTCACTTTGTTGTTCTAATTGAACTGGTCCTAAATCACTCATACCATATTCAGTAACCATAGCACGAGCAATCTTTGTAGCTTTTTCAAAATCGTTATGAGCTCCTGTAGTTATTTCATGGAAATTAAGTTCTTCAGAAACACGACCACCTAATAAACCGGTAATTTGTTCAAGTAATTCGGTTTTAGTTTGGGTATATTTTTCTTCTTTTGGAACCATCATAGCATATCCACCAGCATAACTACGTGGAATAATTGTTACTTTTTGAACAATATTAGCACTTGATA
>JAEEZO010000053.1 GCA_016291895.1 Caryophanales bacterium | reverse complement strand
TTTTTATCAGTGCCAATTGCTTTAACTAGTATTTCATCTCCAAGTGACACTACATCTTCTACCTTATCTACTCTATCTTTTGATAATTTAGATATATGTACTAAACCTTCACATCCTGGCCATACTTGTACAAAGCATCCAAAGTCTTCAATCTTAACAACTTTAGCAGGATAAATTTGTCCTTCTTCTACTTCTCTTGTTAAATCTTTAATCATTTCAGCAGCTTTATTAATTACATCTCTATCCATATGATAAATCATTACACGACCATCATCTTCGATTTCAATCTTAACAGCGCGAACATCATTAACAGATTCAACGTTACTTGTATCACAAATAATCTTAGTGATTGTTTCTCCACCTTTACCGATAACATCTTTAATCTTATCTGGATTAATTGTAAATGTTAACATCTTAGGAGCATATTCTGATACATCAGGACGTGGTTCAGCAATTTGAGCTTCCATTACATCTAATATTTCCATACGAGCTTTTTTAGCTTGAGCTAAAGCTTCTTTTAGAATTTCTTTAGTAATACCTTTAATCTTGATATCCATTTGTAATGAACAAATACCTTCTCTTGTACCACCAACTTTAAAGTCCATATCACCAAGATGATCTTCCATACCTTGAATATCAGTTAAAATTGTATAATCACTACCATCTTTAGATGTAATTAATCCCATTGCAATACCAGCTACTGGAGCTTTTAATGGAACACCTGCTGCCATTAATGACATACATCCAGCACAAATTGTAGCTTGTGAACTAGAACCATTTGATTCAAGAATTTCAGATACAACACGTACTGTATAAGGGAATTCTTCTTCACTTGGCATAACTTGTGATAAACATCTCTCACCTAAAGCACCATGACCAATTTCACGACGACCAGGAGAACCATAACGACCTGTTTCACCAACACTAAATGCTGGGAAATTATAATGTAACATAAATCTTTTTTCAGTCTCAAGTGATAAACCATCTAAAATTTGGTTTTCATTTAAAGCACCTAATGTTGTAACAGCTAAAGCTTGAGTTTCACCACGAGTAAATAAAGCACTACCATGAGTTCTTGGAAGTAAATCAATAGCTGTACTTAATGGACGAATCTCATCCATAGCTCTACCATCACTTCTTGTTTTCTCATTAACAGTTATACTTCTAAAGATATCATATTCAATTTGTTCAAGAATAAGTTTAACTTTAGTAAGTAAGATATTTAAATCTTCTGCTTCAAGTTTATCTTTATTTTCTTCTTCATATTTAGCTACTACTTCTTCTTTAACGGCATCAATAGCTGCATATTTTTCAAGTTTTTCTTTAATTCTCATTGCAGCATCTAATTTATCGCTAGCTAATTCTTTAATTTCATTTACTAATTCATCTTCAAATTCAAGATGTTCATATTCCATTTTTTCTTCGCCAATTTCATTGATGATTTCTTCTTGGAATTCACATAATTCTTTAACAGCTTCATGACCGAACATTAGAGCTTCTAACATATCTTCTTCAGATACTTCTTTACTACCTGCTTCAACCATGTTAATAGCTTTCTTAGTACCAGCTACTGTTAAATCAATATCACTAACTTCAAGTTCATCTGGTGTAGGGTTAATAATAAATTCTCCATTTACACGTCCTACTTTAACACCAGCGATTGGGCCATCAAATGGTATTTTACTAATACTAGTTGCTAAGCTTGATCCAAACATTGCTGTTAATTCTGGTGAATTATCAGTATCTACTGATAATACTGTATTAACAACTTGTACTTCATTTCTAAAATCTTCTGGGAACATTGGACGCATTGGTCTATCAATCATACGTGCAGCAAGTGTTGCAGCGTCTGTTGGGCGGCCTTCCCTCTTAATAAATCCACCAGGTATTTTACCAACAGAATATAATTTCTCTTGATATAGTACCATTAATGGGAAAAAGTCAGATAAAACATTAGCTGTTTTACTAACAACTACCGTTGATAAAATAACGGTATCTCCATATCTTACTAATACAGCACCATGGGCTTGTTTAGCAAGTTCTCCGTGTTCAACTACTAATTTTCTTCCACGGAAGTCTTTTTCAAATACTCTCTTCTCCATTCCATTCTCCTTTTCGTATTTTGAAAAAAATAGACACCAAAAAAGTGTCTATTTTCTTAATCCTAATTTTTTAACAAGTTCACGATATCTTTGAACATCAGTGTTAGCTAAATAACTTAATAAACTCTTTCTTTGACCAACCATCTTTAATAATCCTCTATTAGAATGATAGTCATGTTTATGAACTTTAAGATGTTCGTTTAAATCGTTTATTCTTTCAGTTAATAAAGCTACTTGAACTTCAACAGAACCAGTATCTTTATCATCTAATTGATACTTTTTAATAATTTCTGTCTTCTTTTCTTTTGTTAAAGCCATAAATTATCCCTCCTAATCTCTATATTCACCAAATTCGGAGTTACCGATTGAGGTATCTAATAACTACGAATCAGTAGCAATATAATGATATCTTAATTTATTAAATAAATCAAGTGTTTTTTTTAATTTCCAACGGGAATATTATCAATATATTGTATTTCAAAATTACTTGGTGGTGTTATTGGTTTGTTACTTATAGCCTCAATCCAATTACCATATGCATTTTTATAATAGATAACCATATCATCCATTTCTTTACTATCAATAGTTTTTGATGCTTCCATTATATTTTTAGTTGTTAATATACCATTAAACTTTTCACTACCATCTCTAGTAAACATTTTTGTTCCAATAATATAAGTACTATTTTTAACAGCACTAGGGGAAACAAGTCTCTTTCCTGTTGCCTCACCAGTTCCTACTACTACGTCAATGCCATCATCTATATTCATATATCCACCTGAATTGAATGATTCAAAATCATTTTCATCATCAGAACGAGTTATTAAAGAATCGTTAATATGGTATGGGATAATATAATAAGTATCATCTTTTGCAGTATTTACTACTTTAAATTCAATTTCTAATATTTTTGTTATTCCATGTTCAACTCTATATGGCTCATCTAATTCATCAAGACCATTTGGACTAAAATCTACAGTTAAAGCATTATAACCTTTAATTACATGTTCGGTAACATAATCATTATAAATGTTTAAATTCCTTGGAACATTATTATTAGCTGCTTGTATTTTTACAAATTCAAGTCCTTCGCTATATAATAATCCGAGATTACCATATTCGAGGTCAAATTCACAATAATCAATAGTATCATCTTGATGGTAATAGTTATAGCATTCATTATCCCAATTATCATAATAAAAATAAACTTTAAATGAATCTCCTTGCTTAGCAGTAATCTTCATATCACTTTCATCATAATAACCTGATCGTGCATTTCCTTTAGATAAACCTGATTTTAATGGAGCATCAGCTTTAACAGTTTCAACAAACACTAGAAATGACATAAACAATAATGTCATAAACAATATTTTCTTTTTCATTTTATTTATCTCCTTTAATTATTTTTGCTGTTACTTTAGTTTTATCAATCAAAATAACAACCATTTCTTTTTCCGCCTCTATATCGCCAAAGTAAACCGTTGGATTCTTAGATGAACATAAAAAAGTATCATCCAAATAACGAATTTCTAAATATTCTATTTCTTTATTTCCCTTTAACACCTTTAATTTTCTATCTGGTGATTTTGAATCTACAAGTTCCACTCTGATTATATATGATTCATCTACTTGCTTTTCTTTACCAAGAATAAGCAATACTGCAATAATAATTGCAATTAATATAACGGTTGTCAATAAAATCTTTTTTTTCATTTTAACTTGTCAACGTTGCAACGACAACAGTATTATTACTCAAAGTAACTTTAAATGAAGTATTATTTCCAATTTCATCTACATTTGATGCTCCATTTGCACCTGCTATCTTTGTTCCATCCATTGTACTAATTTGTTTAAATGATGTTTCAGTTCCATTTTTATATACTTTTAATATTCTATCAGGTGAATAAGTATCAACTTTATTAATAGTTATTGTGTAATTAACAATTTCTTCCCAAGTTGCTACTAAAGTAATATTTTCAGTTATTAGAGTATTAAAATCAAATGATTGTCCATTTAAAGTCCATGCTTTAAATTTATATCCTTTTTTTGTTGGATTGCTAGGCTTAGTAGCTTTTTTACCTTCTACAATCGTTTGATTTGGAACATTACTTCCACCATCACTATTAAAAGTTACTGTGTAAGTTATGATTTCTTTCCATATAGCTTTTAGTGTAATATCTTTTGTAATTTTCGTTTTAGGATCAAATTTAACACCATCTAATTGCCACTCAACAAATTCATATCCTTTTTTTGTTGGATTCTTAGGCATTGATACTGTTTTGTTTTCAATGATTCTTTGTTTTGCAACAATACTTCCACCATCAGTATTAAATGTCACATTATATCTTTTTACATTTGGATCTTCACTCCACTTTGCTTTTAATGTAATATTCTTTGTAACTTCTGTATTAAAATCATATTTGACATTATCTAAGTACCATCCATCAAATACATAATACTCTTTTGTTGGATCTTCTGGTTCAACAGCTTTTTTGCCACCTAAAACCTCTTGTTTAGCAACAGTACTTCCACCATTACTATCAAATTTCACAGTATAACTTTCAAGTTTTACATATGTTCCAGTTAATTCTATATCAGAAGTAAGTGCTGTATTTATATCATACTCATTTCCATTAGAATAAAGTTTAAATTCATAACCTTCTCTAGCTGGAAAGACCTTTTCAATCTCAGCCTTTGTTAATTTGCTAACATTTAATTCTTTCTTTTCACCATCGACTACAATTGTTACTTTAAAAGTCTTTATAATTTCTTTATATGTAGCTTTTAACATAATATCTTTGGTAACTGGTTTATCAAAATCATATTGAAAACCATCAAGTTCCCATGATACAAAAATAAATCCTTCTTTTTTAGGATCAGAAGGTTTTGTTGCCTTCTCCCCTTCTTTTACTATTTGTGTCTCTATAGCAGTACCACCATTACTATCAAATTCTACATTAAACGTCTTCTTTTGAAGCAGTAAAAATGCCACTACACCAATTAAAACAACTCCAACTACCGCCCCAATTATTATTATCTTTTTTTTCATCTAATTGATATCCTCCTCTATTATTAATAATACAAAATAAATGTCTCTTTTTCAATACAATAAATAAAATTAATGTGACAATAATTTAACTCCAAAAATAATTACAATTAATTTATTTTAAGTTCAAACACTCATTAATTTTCAACAAAAAAATACCCTACTTAGTTCTCCAAATTTTCACAAACTTGCTTTGTGTGTTGGTCAACCAAATAAAGTACTTTCCAATTAACAACTTTTATAATTTTAAATCATTTCTTTTACAACATAATCAATTAAATAATCCATTCTTGTTGTATCAGAGTTTGTTATCTCTTCATAAATAACTTTACGATTTCTTCTAAACAATCTTATCAATAAATCTAAATTATCAGATAAATTCTTCTTTTGAAGATTATTAACAATTAACGTTAAATTATCTAACTTTGAATACTTACCATAATTACTACTCTTAATATAAGTATCATATAAATTCTTAAATGATACCATATTAATATTATTAAACCTTCTATCAGATAATATTTTAGCAGTTGTATAAATGTAATTATTATTAATTGATTTATCAAGAATTGTTTCACCTTTATTATTTTTTATATTAGGCATAAAATCAATTTTCTTTAATAATTTTTCAATAATATCTTTAACATCTAGATAATTAATTGTTACTAAAAAATGCGCAAAAGTATCACCATCATTATTTTGATGATTAATATCTAAATCTAGATTATCCATTACTTTAAGAACTAAATCATAATATCCTTTTTTTAGTAATCTCATAATTAAACTATTACCATTACTATCACAAATATTGATATTAAATTCTTTATTATTTAGTATCTTACTAACAACTTCCTTTTCATCATCTTTTATTAGTTTAAAGATCAAACTATTGTCTTCGTTACAAAGATTAACAGCTTGATTTATTTCATAAAACATGTAAAAACACCTCATTTATGTCACACTATTCTAACAAAAAGAGGTGTTTTCGTCAAATTTATTGTCACTTATTAAATACTTTCATCAATATCATCCATTAATAAATGATCATTCTTTATTTCAACATTACTTATACTATCAAATTTTTTCTTAATTTTATCGGTTGTTACTTGGAAAGACTCAACATCTTTATTAACTGTTTGAATTGATTTAGATAGTTTATCAAAACGATCTTTAAATCTTGTAAATTCAATACCAAGTTTATTTAATTCTTCATGAATAATACTTGTATATTTATCTCTTTCCATATTTTGATAAATCATCATAATCATTGATAATGTTGAAATTAAAGTAGTTGGTGATGTTAACCAAACACGTTTCTTATATGCATAATTTATAATATCTTCATGATAAGCATTTATCTCAGCGAATATTGCTTCTGCTGGAATAAACATAATGGCTTGATTACTAGTTACACCATCAATAATATATTTAGAACTAATAGCATCAATATGTTTTTTAACATCAATTTTAAATTGTTTATAAGCATTATTTCTTATATCATCACTTTTCTTTTTATCAACCATTAGTCGATAGTTTTCAAGAGGAAACTTTGAATCAATTGCAATCATGCCAAGTGGTTCTGGTGCAAAGACAACAGAATCAGCAATCGTATCATTAGGTAAATGATATTGTATTTTAAATAGTCGATCATTACCTTCACCGAAGACATTATATAAAATATTATTTAGATTAACTTCCCCAAAGATACCTCTTGTTTTTTTATCTGTTAAGATACCTTCTAAGTTAACTATATTATTTGTAAGTCCATCTATTTTCTTTTGAGCTTCATCAATCTTACTAAGTCGTTCTAAAACACTAATAAATGTTTTATTTGTTTTTTCAAAATTTTGATCTATTCGTTCATGAACTTTATCATTAATGTTATTTAACTTAGATTCCATATTCTCATTCATTTTTATAAAGTTATCATTTAATTCTTTATTGATATTTACCTCAAAACGATTAAGACGTTCTAGCATATCTAAGTTATCGGTATCACGATCTTTAACTTTAAAGATTAATATAATTACTAAAATAATAAGTATAACTAATACTCCCAATATTATATAATTAATCATTATTATTTACCCCCTTTAAATAATTAACAGCGTCTTCTAAAGTATCTACTTGAACTAATTCTATTTCTAAATCATTATCTTTTTTTGCTTTTAAAGCTTCTAAATAATTATCTGTTGGAACAAAGAAGATTTTAGCTCCATCGCTATCAGCTCCTTTTATTTTATATTTAACACCACCAATGCTTCCTACTCTTCCATTAGCATCAATGGTTCCCGTTCCAGCTATCATCTTGCCATTTGTAAGATCATCTTCAGTTAATTGATTATATATTTCAAGAGCAAGCATCAAACCAGCTGATGGACCTGCTTCATTACTTTTAAATTTAAAATTAACTTTCTTATCTATTTCATATTGATATTTATTATACATACTTATACCAATTTTACTTTGATTATCAAGAAGAATAAGATTTGCATAACAATCAATTTCTTTATCATCACGAAGTACTCTCATATTAATTTTTTCAGAAACAGAATAAGAACTAATAATACTTCTTAATTCATCTTGAGAATTAATTGCTTTTCCATTAACTGATAATATAATGTCACCAACTTCTAAATTAGTTTGAGCCTCAGGCAATATATATAAAGCAACAACATAATTTTTCTTTATGTCAATTCTTTCATTTGCTAATTTAAATGCACTAATTAACGCACTATCATTACTATCTTCTAAATATAATCTATTTCTTTTCCAAGAATCTTCTAAAGTATCATTTTCATCAATAAGTTCATCTTCAATAGGAGCTACATCCCATTTAAAAATATAACTTAGTAAATATGTTGGTATAGTTGCTCTTATCTCATCAACATAAGCCATATTAAAACTACCTTTAGAAGAATATCCGTTTTCTACTTCTACTCTTTTATGAATATCAATTATTCCTCCACCAGTATAAATATTATATGGTAAACGAAATAAAAAGATGAAAAAGATTAAAGCGCAAACTATTAAAAATTTATATTCTTCTTTTACATATTCAATTATTGATTTATAGATCTTTTTTATTTTTTTCTTTGTTTTCTTTTTCATATTTAACCTCTACAAAAAAAGAAATATAATATTTCTTTAATTGGCTACAACAATTTTTATATTATCATTAAAATCTATTCCTTTATGTTCAATAGGAATTGTAAGACTATAAACTTCATTTACTTGATCTTTTTTTAAAATAAAATCATGAATTTGCGCAGTTGTTTTTTCTCCAGTTATTGATATTTTACCACTAGCATCTTTTTCTTTAATAACTTTATTTAAATCACTATCAGGTAACATCATACGAATTCCATTGTAGTTTAAGTAAACTCTTCTTTGTTCTTCACCTTCACTACCAATTGTTAAAACATCAGGTTCAAGTATTAATCTATTAACTGCTTTTCTACCTGTTGTAGAATCAACAACTCTTGTTCCAATAAATTCAACACATAAATTAACTAACGTATCATCAGTATTATCTTTACAAGGTTGAATACCTACTACACCATCATAAATAATATCTTGATAAACCATATATGTAAATGTATTTTTAAATTCAATCATTTTTGATTTTGTTTCTTCAATGTTAATAGAATCACGATATGCAATAAGCATTGTCGTCATTGAAGCCATTATAATAACAACTAAAGCAAAAGATACAATAACTTCTACAGTAGTAAAACCCTTGTTATTCATATTATCACCATTATTAATATAACACACTTTATGAAAAAAACAAAGATTACTCTTTGTTTTAATCACGAATTTTTATATGAGCTTCTTGAAGTTGTTTTTCAAAGACTTCACTTGGACAACCCATCATTAAGTCTGCTCCATTAGCACCTAGTGGGAATGGTACAACTTCACGAATATTTTCTTCATCTAATAAAAGCATTAACATACGATCAATTCCAGGAGCCATACCAGCATGTGGTGGAGCACCATACTTAAATGCTTCATATAAACTTGGGAAACGTTTAAGAATTACTTCTTCATCATAACCAACAATTTCAAAAGCTTTACGTAAGATATCACGATCATGATTACGAACACCACCTGATGCCATTTCATAACCATTACATACAAAGTCATATTGATAAGCTAGAATATCAAGTGGATCTTTGTTCATCAAACTATCCATACCACCTTGAGGCATACTAAATGGATTATGAGAGAAAGCAACGCCTCCTGTTTCTTCATCTGGTTCAAAGAATGGAAAGTCATTAACAATACAGAACTCATATCTATTTTTATCAATTAATTCAAGTTCATTACCTAAATATATTCTTAATTGTCCCATTAATTTAGCACAGTTATTTGATGCAATAATAAATACGACGTCACCTGTTTTTAATTTTAATTCTTTCTTTAATTCTTTTCTTATTTCATCAGTAAAGAATTTATCAAGACTTGATTTAAATCCTTCATCAGTTACTTTAATATAACCAAGAACACCACCAATTGACTTAACATATTCTTCAACACCTTTATACCATGAATTTGGTTTATCTAAGTTTTCTACTTTAATACATCTAATTGTTGTATCATGGAATGGTGCAAAATCAGCTTTTGATAAAATCTCTGTTATATCTTCAATTATTAAAGGATTACGAAGATCCGGTTTATCACTACCATATTTTAACATTGCTTCACGATAAGGTATTCTTCTAAATGGTGGCTTACTAACTTCTTTATTACTAAATTTAGTAAAGACATCATAGAATACTTTTTCACCAACTTTATAAATATCTTCATCTGTTGCAAAAGAACTTTCAAAGTCTAATTGATAAAATTCTCCATATAATCTATCACTTCTTGGATCCTCATCACGGAAACAAGGAGCGATTTGAAAATATTTATTAAAACCAGATACCATCAATAATTGTTTAAAGATTTGTGGGGCTTGTGGTAAAGCATAAAATTTACCTTTAAATTTTCTTGATGGAATAATAAAGTCTCTTGCACCTTCAGGACTAGTTGCCGTAACAATAGGTGTTTGAATTTCAACAAAGTCCATTCCTTTCATAGTTTGTCTAATAAAATCAATAACTTTACTTCTAAATAGAATATTATTGTGAACTGCTTCATTACGTAAATCTAAATAACGATATTTAAGTCTTGTATCTTCCGTACTATCTTTTGATGTATTTACTTCAAATGGAAGTACATTTTGACAAGGACCTAAAACTTCAAGACTAGAAAGTAGTACTTCTACTTCACCCGTTTTCATATTAGGGTTTACCATATCAGGTGTTCTAAGTCTTACTTTACCAGTAACAGTTACTGTACTTTCTTTAGTAATATTAGAATACTTTTCAACATCTTCACTAATTAATTGAACAATACCTGTTTCATCTCGTAGTGTTATAAAAACTAGACTACCAAGATTTCTAATAGAGTTTACCCAACCAGCTAATTTAATTTCTTTTCCTTCATAAGATTTATCTACTTCTCCACAATAGATATCACGGTACATATTTTCTTTCATACATTCCTCCATAAAAATAAAAAGTCCATAATCTAAGGACGAATATACGCGGTACCACCTTAGTTCATGAACTCATGCACTCTTATTTATAACGTAATAACACGATTGTCTTACAATTGATGTCTTCAATAGTTTACTTAAATAGTTTTCACCAACCACTATCTCTCTATATAATTACCTACTTACTCTTTCAATCAACAATATACTTGTAATTTAGCACAAACTATTAAAAAGTTCAAGTATTTCTTTATTTTAATTATATTTAATAGTATAATTACTTTGGTGATTTATTATGGTTATAACATTAAAAACATGTGAAAAAACAAAAAATATGATGGTTGAGTTTTATGAAGATATGAAAAGAATGAAAACTCCACAATACGCTATCTTTCAAGCAGATGATGGTGAAACTGTTGTAACATTATATGAAAGTGGTAAAGCAGTCTTCCAAGGTAAAGATGCGGATCTTGCAAGTGACTACTGGATAGAAACCGAAAAGATTAATTCTGGTAAAGCCATTGTTACTAATAGTGATGATAAATCAAAGAAAACATTAACTAGTGAAAAGAAAGAAAATAAAGGAACATTCCATAATGTTAATAGTGTTGGTAGTGATGAAGTTGGAACAGGAGATTATTTTGGACCAATTGTTGTTACTGCAACTTATGTTACAAAAGATGATGTAGCATTTCTTGATTCACTAGGAGTAATGGACAGTAAAAAAATATCTGATGAAAAGATTTTAAAAATCGCACCGGAAATCGCTAAAAGAGTTAAATATAAAAGTATTATTCTTTCTAATAAAGAATATAATAGTAACCATAGTAAAGAATATAATATGAATAAAATAAAAGCTATTCTTCATAATAAAGTATTATATCAAATGGTTAATGAAGAACATCCTAAATATGATTATATTATTGTTGATGAGTTTGCAAGAGAACAAAAGTACTATGAATATATTAAAGAATCAACTAATATTCAAAAAGGAATAACTTTTATGACAAAAGCTGAAGACAAATGCTTATCTGTTGCTTGTGCAAGTATAATTAGCCGCTATTTATTCTTAAAAGAGTTTGATAAATTATCTGATAGTTTACATATTCCTCTTCCTAAAGGAGCAGGATCTGAAGTAGATAAAATTGGACAAGAAATAGTTGAAAAATATGGTAAAGAAAAATTAGAAGAAGTTGCTAAACTTAACTTCTTAAATACAAGTAGAATATTAAAAACGAACATCTTTTAAAAGTTCGTTTTTTTTATAATAAAAAAAGTCATTAGTTAAATGACTTTTTCTTATTGTTTTTTACTAAGATATATCCACATCCAACAGTAACAATTATACTTATTAGTAAAACAATAAATGTTCTATTAATTGTATCTTCTTCATATAGACCTCTCTCTATCTTAATTTTAAATTACCACTTCTTGACAGTCTATATTTTGTAAATATTTGTGTTAATCAAGTTGTATACTTTACACACAAAAAAAGAAGTACTATTTTGTACTTCCTTTTGATAATTCATTTAATTTAGTATCATAATATGCTGCTTTAGCAAGTAGCTTAACAGCTTCATGAGGAATTCTTACTCTATCAAAACATAAAGCCGCACTTGGAAATCCCATATCTAGATACATTGTTTGATCACAGTTACCATGCATACAAAAGATACGATTTCGATGAGGATATCTTCCACCATTAAATCCATGGAATAATAATTCGATATCATAATCATTCTCTCCATAATAGGCACATCTTTCTACTGTAACATTTGAATACGTAAATGGTAAATCATATTGTTTTAAACACAAATCAACTAGATGATTAATCTTCCTTTTATTCTCTTCTTTCATAATAACACCTAAAATGGTAAATTCATATTACCATTTGCAAATCCTTTCATCATTTTTTTGTATTCACCAAATTGTTCTAATAACTTATTTACTTCTTGAACACTACGACCTGATCCTTTTGCAATACGTTGTTTTCTAGATGCTTTTATAATATCAGGGTTTCGTCTTTCCTTGGTTGTCATTGATAAAACTATTGCTTCTATATGATTGATATCTTTTTGATCTATTTGTACATTAGATAATCCCATCTTCTTAGCTCCAGGGATTAATTTGATTAAGTTCTCAAGTGGTCCTAATTTTTTAATTTGTTTCATTTGTTTTAGGAAGTCATCTAAATCATAATTACCTTTTTGCATTTTCTTAATTGTATCTTTAGCTTCTTCTTCAGAAATAATTTCATTTGTCTTTTCTACAAGTGATACAATATCACCCATTCCTAAGATACGATCAGCCATACGATGAGGATCAAAGGAATCAAGTCCATCCATCTTTTCTGATACACCAATGAATTTAATAGGGACATTGGTTAAATGTCTTACAGATAAAGCTACACCACCACGAGTATCACCATCAAGTTTTGTAAGGATAACACCTGTTAAATCTAATTTATCATTGAAACCTGTAATAACATTAATAGCATCTTGTCCCATCATAGAGTCAATAACTAATAATATTTCTTGTGGATTAACTTTATTTTTTATATTATTTAATTCATCCATCAAGGTTTCATCAATATGAAGTCGTCCTGCTGTATCAATTAAAACATAGTCATAATTATTTTCTTTAGCGTAACTAATGGCATTTGTTGCAATAAGAACGGGATCTTTTTTACCTTCTTCATACACTGGTATATTTAACTCTTTACCAATGGTTATTAATTGATCAATTGCAGCTGGTCTATAAATATCACACGCAACTAAAAGTGGTTTTTTAGCATGTTTCTTTCTTAAGAAGTTAGCTAGCTTTCCACATGTTGTCGTTTTACCACTACCTTGAAGACCAACCATCATCATAATTGCTGGATGACCTGATAAATTAATATAACTAGCTTCTCCACCTAATAATTCAACTAATTCATCATTAACAATCTTAACAAATACTTCTCCAGGTTTAAGGCTTTTAGCTACCTCTTCACCTAAAGCTTTTTCTTTAACATTATTGGTAAACTCTTTAACAACTTTATAGTTAACATCGGCTTCTAGTAAGGCAAGTCTTACTTCTCTTACCATTTCACTAATATTGTCTTCAGTGATTTTACCATATCCTTTTATTTTATGTAATATTCCATCTAATCTATCTTGTAAACCTTCAAACATATTGCCTCCAACTACTATTATAACATAAAGAAAAAAGAAGTAAATTATTTTACTTCTTCATTTTCATTTGAAACAACTGGTTCAACACCAATAATTGTATCTTCTTTTACAGGTTCTTGTACTTGCTCTACTTGTACTTGTTCTATAGGAGCAGCTGGCTCATTAGTAACAGGTACATCATCAATAACTTCCGTCTTTTCTAATTTAGCTTGTTTCTTTTTCTTCTTTTTATTAAGAATTATTATGATAACAATAGTTAATATTAATAGACCTGAAAAGAAAATAATATAACAAATTAAAGGGTTAACACCTTCTTTTGGTTTAATAATATTAAATGTATATGACTTTGTACCATCATCATCAGTAACACGTAAAATAACGGTACTTCCATCATCCAAATTACTATTATTTAATTCTTGAACTTTGATTCCATCTGTAGGGAAAACAACAAATTCTAATTTTGTATCTTCATCACGAAGATGAATATCATATTCCATTTTATCTTTAGCAAAATCAATTTGATAATTAACAACTTCAATCTTTTCTAAAACAATTTTACTTTCTTCTTCAGATAAACGAAAAATACGAATAGTATAATCTTGTTTAGTATTATTTTCACTTGTTACCGTTATAATAACAGGTTCATTTTGACCACTAACTAAATCAATATCTTCATATTCAACTTTAGATGCATTATTAGTAGCGATTGTTTCAATATGACTCTTCGTTTCATTATAACGAACTTTTACTTCATACTCATATACATTAGCTTTTAGTTCAACAGGAACTCCATTTACAACTAATTTAGATAATGTTGCATCATTACTACGATTATCTTCTCGAGTTACTTTAATCGTATAATCAACAGTATCGCCACTCTCAGCTTGAACACGAACGATGATAATATTTTCACCATAATCTAGTTCTACTTCCCTTGGTCCATAATTCTCTACAAATGTTGCTTTCGCATCATTCGTTGTAGCTTGAACTTTTAATACTTTAACATCAGCTTTAACTTTAATACCTTCATATGTTAAAACACCATTTTTATATTCTAATTCTTTTATTTTCGTTGAACCATTATATAATTCTAATGTTTTTAAACTATTATCCGTATTTTTAGGAAGTTCATATTTAATTGTTAAACGATAATTATTTTCATTACCACTTTCACTTGTTACAGAAATTGTAAAAGTTTGTTCCCCAACCGTAAGATTTTTCTCACCTGGAACATTTACTTGAGCCTTTTCATCTTCAGCCTTAGCTTCAATATTTACTTTATTGGTATTAACTGTAACTTTATATTCTTTTTTATCTTTATTAAAATCATCTATCTTTTTTCCATTAATGGATATACTTGAAAGATAGGCATTATCAGACTTAACATCACTAACCTTAATAGCCTTTGTAACGCTTGGTGGTTCTGCTCCAGTAATATTAGATAAAACTAATTTAAAATCACCAGCTTCTTTCGGTGTGAAAGAAAGCGTTGCTAAAGTTGTTGATTCACTACCTTCTTTAGTAAAAGTATGAACACCTCCACTTTCAACATGTGACCATAGAGGTATAACATTAACTTCAAAAGTATTACTTATGTTAAATGATACTTCAGTAACATCTTCGATTGCTGAAAGTTTAACTTTACAATCAACTTTATCATTAACTTTAGCTTCGCTTGGACACTCAATTGATAACTCTTGAGCATAAACATTAATCGATAGAAGTAATATTGAAATAAACAGTATTACTTTTTTCATTAATTACCACTCCATTCATGAACAACATCAACGTTATCACTATTTGGAGTTGGATTTGGCATATCAACTTTTATAATTATAGGAACTTTAAACGCAGTTCCGAAAGCCAAACAGTAACCTGGTTGTAAACCTTTTTGTTTTTCAACAATTTCTTCCGTAATATATGGAACCATTCGTGTAATATATTCAATATCACGTGGATGGGTTGTTTTAAATACTAAGAAGTTAGCACACTGTGCCATAACGGTTTCAGATAATTCAACTGGTCTTTGAGAAATAAGGGTAATAAGTACACCATATTTACGACCTTCTTTACTGATACGGTCAAAGATATTGTATCCTAAAAGAGGAATATCTTCACCAGTTTTAATATATCTATGCGCTTCTTCTACAATTAGGTTAAATGGAACACTACCTCTATTTGGAAGCGCTTTTGCATATTCAAAGAACATACGGCATAAAATCTTAACAATTGTTTTAGCCATCATATCATCAACATCTTCAATATTGATATTAACGATCTGATTCTTATGTCCATTATTAATTAGTAATCCTGCTAAATATTCAGAAATATTACAGAATGTTGGATAATTAAAGAATTGAGCTTCATCACTAATAGCAAGTGAATGTAATTTAACTTTAATTGTAATAGCATCACTATATGTTTGTGGGTTATTTAACCAGTTTTCTGAAATAAGAGCAAAAGCAAGAGCTCTTTCCATATCTCTTAAAGTAAACAAGTTATAATCATTTGTTTCAAAATCATCAAGTTCTGGATCAATTAAACTAGCTAAATAGTTATTCATTAAGATACTTTCAGTAAAAATACCATTAGCATCGATGTGGAAACAATCTCTAAACTTTCTTGTATAACCAGCGCCTTGTAGCACTGCTTCCATATTAAGTTCATTAGTTGTACATGTATTGAAAATATTAAATACATTATTTCTCTTTGTAGTTGGTAAATCATTAGAATATAAAATACTCATCATAGCTTTAGCCATAATATGATTTTGATACCTTCTACTCATATCATCTGATAAAGAGAAAATATGTGATAGTTTAATCATTCTTTCAATTAATGTTAATTGATTAGAAGTTGTTGCATTAAGAAGAAGAGCTAAATCATCAACACTTAATAACCATACCGGAATATTTAATTTTTCATATGGATAACGCATATTCGTTGTAATAACTTTAAAATTATAATTTGGATTAATTTGTGACAAGTTACTAAATGAACTAATATATTCACCATTGTTATCAAACATTATAAAACTTGCTTTATATGGCATAAAGTTAGGTGTAGTGAATACACTTTGTAATAATTTAGTAGTACCAAAAGATTTACCACAACCAGAGTTACCTAAGATTGTTAAATGGTTACTAAATAATCCATTGATACTCATATAGACACGTCTATTATCATAGAATGGACTAACACCTATTGTCATATTTCCTGGTGCATCTTCACCTGTAATCAAAGTTGTTTCTTCAGGTTTTAGTAAACGCATCTTAGCATTAATACCTGGTTTAGCGATTACACCACTATGAAACTTACCATCAATTATTTCACCTAAGAAACGAACATCGATGATATCATCTTTGATATATTCTACTTCTCCTATTACTACTCTGTCTCCATCAACTAGCACTATATGCATATTCATTAAATTAGTACCATTAGCCTTTGCCTCTGGTGTTAATTTAATACTTACCCCCCGATCACTTATCAATGTAATATGATCAAACATAATTCCTCCATTTACAAGAGATTCTCTAATTCTTTTTTTATTTTTGCATTACTCTCTATTTTAATTATATCATTTATTGTCATTTTTTTACTATAAAGTTTTAGTTTTTTTTCAAAAAAGTTTAGTTTTTCATTAATTATCTTTATTTGATTAAATATAGCGTTACGACTTGTACCATATTTTTCCCCTATTTCACCATAAGATAAATTATTAAAATAGTAATCTTTAAAATATAATTGTTGTTTATCCGTTAATAAACATCCATATAAATCAAATAAATCATTTAAATAAACAAAATCTTTCATTACATCATATCCTTAAATAATCCATAAATATAGTTTTCAATATCAAATGGTCTTAAATCGTTAATACCTTCTCCTAAACCAATATATTTAACAGGAATACCTACTTCTTCTTTAATAGCAAGAACAATACCACCTTTAGCAGTACCATCCATCTTTGATAAAACAATACCCGTGATATTTGTTATTTCTTTAAAGTGAACCGCTTGACTAATACCATTTTGACCAGTAGTTGCATCAAGAACTAATAACGTTTCATGAGGAGCTCCTTCTACTAAGTTATTAATAACTTTATTAATTTTTTCAAGTTCATGCATTAAATTAACTTTATTTTGAAGACGTCCTGCCGTATCAATTAAAACAACATCAACACCTTCACTCTTAGCTTTTTCAAGACCTTCATAAACAACACTAGCTGGATCACTACCTTCTTCTTTAGAATAGAATAAAGTATTAGCTCTCTTGCTCCATTCCTCTAATTGATTGATTGCTCCTGCTCTAAAAGTATCAGCAGCAATCATCATTACTTTCTTTCCTTCAAGAACTAATTTATTAGCAAGTTTACCAATCGTTGTTGTTTTACCTGTTCCGTTAACTCCAACAAATAAAATAACCGTCATTCCATCCGGATTATAATTAATCTTACTACTAATGATATTATTATCAACATAAATAACAAATAGTTCATCAACAATAACTTCTTTTAAGAACTCTGTATCTTCTATCTTTTCATGACGAACACGATCTCTTAATCTATCCATAAAATTCATAACCGTATTAACACCAATATCGGCCATAATTAGAATTTCTTCAAGTTCATCAAAATAATCTTCTGTAATTTTATGATATTTATTAGTTAAGTTAGCAAGACGAGATACAAATGATTCTCTTGATTTACTTAATCCTTTTTCATAAACTTTAACTTCTTCTTTTCGCTCTTCTACTTCGATCTTTTCTTCTTCTGTTAAGTTTTCTTCTTTTTCTTTATCTTTTTTAAACAAATTTTTAATACTACTAAATAATTCCATAAATCCTCCTTAATAAATTATATCGAAATAATCATTTTTTATCAATAAAAAGAGACATCTATTAGATGTCTCTATCTATCCTGTTTCATTAATATCAAGAATTGATAATACCTTCTTATCATTATTTAATTCTTTAATATTTATTACTGCTCCAACACCAACTACTTTACCACCTTGAGATTCAATAGCAACTTTAATAGCATTTATGGTATTGCCTGTTGCATAAATATCATCAAGGATGAAGCATCTTTTCTTCAAATAACTCTCACCACCAATAAGTTTTGGAAGTTCAAGAATATCTTTTCCATATTCTTTCTCATAATCAAAGGAACATTCAACAGTTGAAGGTGGAAGTTTTCCTTTCTTTCTTACTGGAATACAACCAATACCTAGTTCTTTAGCAACAGCTGAACCAAATAAAAATCCACGAGCTTCGGGAGCTATTATATAATCTAACTTTTTACTTTTTAACTTTGAAACAAAATAATCAATAATTTCCGTTAAATTATCTCTATCCATAATTAAAGGATTAATATCAATAAACTCAATACCCTTCTTTGGAAAGTCCATTTCTGTACGAATCTTTAATTCACTCTTCAAGACATTTTTAATTATTCTCATAAAACCTCCTATTTTTTATAAATATCTTTAATATATTTAATTAATACATCCTTATCATTCTCTAGCTCATTATCAAGAATCTTATCCGTTATATCATTATAAATCTTTCCGATAATGGCTCCTGGTTTAACATTTAATATTTTACAAATATCTTTAGCATTAACACAAATATCATCTTTTTCTTTAATAGGTAACTTACCATATTCTGAAGTAATATCTTGTTTCGATAATCCTTTATTAATACCCGCAAGAATATTAACATAAAGTCCATACTTATATAATACATGATGATCTAAATTATCAAGTTCATATACTTCATTTACTTTTTTAATTAATTCTTTTTCAGAACTAGTAAAAGCATAATTAGGGTTATTAATCATTGCCCAAATACCAACTAAATCGCTATAATCTTTAACTCTTGAGAAATCAAGTTCTAATTCTTTATCAAGTTCAAATGATTTTAATAGTTCAATTCCATTACTTGCTTCACTACTTCCAAAGATCTTATCTAGTTCTCTTTTCTTTCGATTATATGATATATTTTTTAATAAACTTTTATTTTTGTTAATAGCATTTACAACATCTGTTGATAAGCTACATTTAAGTAATGTTGCAAAACGAATGGCTCTTAATATTCTTAAACTATCATCTTTAAAAGATTTATCAGCATCTAGAATAGATTTTAAAACTTTTTTATATAAATCTTCCATTCCATCAAGTAAATCAACAATATTACCATCTTTATCAATACATATTGTATTAATTGTAAAGTCACGTCTTAATAAATCAGTTTTTAAATCATTAACATATGTTATTTCACTTGGATGACGATTATCAATATATTCTAAATCTTTACGATAAGTTGTTATTTCAAAACGGTTATTCTTGTAATACAAAGTTACAGAACCATAGTTGTTTTTATTAATATCAATATCTGGAAAGATATTTTTTAATTCCATTGGTGTGGCATTAGTTGTAATATCAACATCGTTAGAATCTATTTCAAGAAGCATATCACGAACAAAGCCACCAACAATATATGCTTCATAACCATAATTATAAATAATATTTAAAACTTCTAAAGCAATTTCTTTCATTTTACCTCTACTTTCATTATATAAAAATTAAATCTTTTATTCAACAAATAGGCCATAAAAAAGATGATAAAAATTCTTATCATCTTTTATTCTTTATCCATAACACTAGATATAATATCTTCAATCTTTCTTCCCGTTAAATCCATATATTCATCTAAATATGTAGATACTTTAAGAGCTATAAAACGATTACGTAGATTACTTTCTCTTGTAATATAAGCTTCATCATGAGAATCAATATAATCATGAAGATAACTTAAAGCATCTTCAAAACTATCATATTTTTTTATAGCAACTTCCATATAATCTTTTAAAATACTACTAATACCTGCATCAAGTTTAATAACAGATTGATAAGCTTTTTCTAAATATTCATGAATATTAATATTATATTTAGAAACCATATCTAAAAAATCTTTACGGAAATTAGAATTACATATTTCATTACGACAATCTTCAAATCTCGTTAAATATTCACAATTACCACTGTTAATATAATTTTCAATATTTGAAAGAGTATAACTACTATCTTTCTTTCTTAACATTGTAGCAATCATACTTTGTAACATCTTCTTAACTTTATCTTCATTATATTTTTTATTTTTAGTATTAACCATCATTTCATAATGAGATAAAAATCTATTAAGACTATAATCTTTAGCTTGTGATTCAACAATTAACTTGCTAACAAACATATAATCATTATATGTACTAGAATCTTTATAATTAATTTTCTTGTTATCATTAACATAGATAAAATCAGTACTAAATTTATCTAAATTTTCATGAGAAACAAAAGTTTTAGCATAATAATCAATTACAAAATGATAGAAGTCTTTAACATTAACTTTATCTAGTCCTTCTAAACCATTCTTTTTATAAGCTTCAACTAAATATAACATTATATAGTTTGCGACAACACCATTGTATGTTATAGCACCATCACTTGCTAAAGCAATACCATTTGAAACATAAGCAAAAGCATTGGGATTAATTAAGTTCTTTCCAATATTTTTGTTCTTTTTAATAAACTCCATTAATAAATTTAAATCTTCTTTATTAATTAATCTAATGATAAAATCATCATTTCGTATTTTAGATGCAATTTTAGCATCATAAGTAATTTTATTATCATCTAAAAAATCTAAAACAGTATTAACACCAGTTTCAATATATTTATAGTTAAATGGAAGATATATCTTTATATGAGATGTTTTACTATTAGCCTTAAAATCACTTGATACAAAGCGACAATAGAAAGGCTCTATAAGCGCAAAAACATTTTTTCTCTTTTTATTTATAAGACTCTTAAAAAGATCCTTTAAAGATACTTTTCTATCTTCTTTACTTACACCATAATTAACTACCATATGATAAATGGTATTATATAAACCACTAGAAGGTTTAGATAAAAACATTGTTAACTTTGTTTTTTTATATAATCGATTAATAACTTCAACTATTTCCCCTAAAATAACATCTCCATCATTATGATTATGCATCTTTCTCTCCTTTTACAAGAGGTACTTTTAAAGTATCTTGAAGATTAAAATCAGTTGCTGTTAAAACATCAAGATCTTCTTCACCTGCTTCCATTTTATCTATATCTTTTAACTCATCGTCTTCATAGTCCATTTGATCTAATAAATTTAATTCATCTTTCATACTATCACCTACTATATAAGTATAACAAAAAAAGAAAAAAGAAAAAAGAAGTTTTTACACTTCTTCTTCCTTTTTTAATAACCTATCTAATATTTTATATTTTTCATCAAAATAATTGAATAAAATCTTAATTGCACCAATAATTGGAGCTGCTAAAATCATACCAACGATACCAAAGAAGTATTCGAAGATAATTAAAGCTACAACAATAATGATAGGATTAATATCTGTTGCTTTTCCAAGAATCCAAGGATTAATAATATTTCCTTCAACCGCTTGAACAAGAAGTATCGTTATTAAACATATTAAACCACATAATGGACTTATTGAGAAACCAACAATAATTGTGGGAATACCACCAATAAATGGTCCAAAATATGGAATAATATTTGTTATACCACAAAATACTGCAAATAATAATGGACTACTAATACCACTTATTAATAAACCAACTAAGGTAAAGATTGTTACAATAATCGAACTAATTAAAGTACCATTAACATAACGTCTTGTCATTTCACCAATCTTTCCTAAAAGAATTAAGACTTCACTACGATGTTTTTTAGGAATATTATTATTAAATTTAGTTGAATATTTATCATAACTAAGAGAAATATAGAAGGCAATAATTAAACTTAAGCCTACGGTAACTCCACTTGATAAAATATTTGTAATAACATTAACAACACCAGAAAGTCCATTACTTGTAAATTCTGTTACAAACTTTTCAATTTGAGCATTAATATCTAATTGAATAGAATTGATATCAATGGCATTATTATCAAAACGTTTAAAAATACTAGAAATAAACTCTTTAATTTTAGATAAATAATTTGGTAATTGACCAATTAATTCTTTTAACTGATTAATAAACTCTGGAACAACTAAAACAATTATAATAACCATCACAACTAATAAGGCAAAATAAACAATTGTTGTACCAAGAGGTCTTTTGATTTTCTTTTTTTCTAAATATTTGATTAATGGTTCGACAAGCCATGATAACATCCATCCAATAAATAGTGGAAGCATAAGTCTTAATATTGTAAAAATAATACTAAGAATCTGGGTCTTTTCAATAATAATAAATCCAAAAATGATAAAAGATAAGATTAAAGCAATAACTAAAAATTTAGTTACTACTCGACCATTTTTAATTAAACCATTTAATTCACTATAGTCAATTTTTTCTTCATTCTTATTATAATCTTTCATAATTCACCTACTTTATAAACATTGCATCACCGAAAGAAAAGAAACGATATTTTTCTTTAACAGCAATATTATATGCATTAAGAATTTTTTCACGAGATGCAAAAGCACTAACTAACATTACTAAAGTACTCTTTGGTAAATGGAAATTAGTAATAAGTCCATCTATCGCTTTAAACTTAAATCCTGGATAAATAAAGATTTCAGTATCACCAACCATTGGTACAAATTCGTTATTATTTTGCATAACGGTTTCAAGCGTTCTAACACTTGTTGTTCCAACAGCAATAATTCTTCCACCATTCTTTCTAATAGCATTTAATGTATCAGCTGCTTCTTTCGTTAAAATAAAATGTTCACTATGCATTTTATGATTTTTAACATCATCAACCATTACAGGTCTAAATGTACCTAAGCCAACATGTAATGTTACATGAACTATTTTGATACCTTTATCTTCAATTCGCTTTAATAATTCTTTCGTAAAATGTAAGCCCGCTGTTGGAGCAGCAGCACTACCATAATCTTTAGCATAAACCGTCTGATAACGATCTTTATCTTCAAGTTTTTCATGAATATAAGGAGGAAGTGGCATACTTCCTAAGGCATCTAATATTTCCATTAAAATGCCATTATATATTAGTTTAACAATTGTTACACCTTCATCACGAATTTCTACTACTTCAGCTTTTAACTTACCATCACCAAAAGAAATAATTGTACCTATTTTTAATCTCTTTTGAGGTTTGGCAAGACATTCCCATTTATCTTCTAATTCTTTTAATAGTAATAGTTCAATTATTGCTCCAGTATCAACTTTTTCCCCAATAATTCTTGCAGGGATAACTTTCGTATCATTAATAACTAAAGCGTCCCCTGGATTTAAATAATCAATAATATCATAAAACTTTTTATGAGTAACTTCCCCTGTTTCTCTATCTAATACAAGTAATCTTGATTCATCTCTTTTAGATAAAGGCGTTTGGGCGATTAACTCACTAGGAAGTTCATAATCAAAATCATCTGTTTTCATATTTCACCTAAAACAAACTTTCTTGATAATTAGTTTCATGATAACTAATACCTAAATGATCATAAGCTTTCTTCGTAACAACACGACCACGAAGCGTTCGTTTAATATAACCTTCTTGTAAAAGGAAAGGTTCATAAACATCTTCAATCGTACTTATTTCTTCACCAATAGAGCTTGCGATTGTTTCAATGCCTACAGGACCACCATTAAATTTTTCAATAATAGCACGTAAAAATTGATGATCAGTTTCATCAAGGCCGGCATTATCAACTTTAAGTCTACCTAAAGCTTTATTAGTAATATCAATATCAATTACTTCTAATCCATCAACAAGGGCAAAATCACGAACTCTTTTAAATAATCTATTAGCAATTCTTGGAGTTCCTCTACTTCTTTTAGCAAGTTCACTACTAGCATCATCATCAATAGGCATTTCAAGGACTCTACTTGTTCTTTCAATAATTTGTTTTAATTCATCTTCTGTATAATACTTTAGTTTACAAGTAATACCAAAACGATCTCTAAGAGGACTTGTAAGATCACCTGCTCTTGTGGTTGCCCCAACTAAAGTAAATGGTGGTAAATCAATCTTAATACTTCTTGTATTAGAATCACTACCAACAATAATATCTAAAGTAAAATCTTCCATTGCTGGATATAATATTTCTTCAATAAATCTTGGCATACGATGAATTTCATCAATAAACAAGACATCTCCTGGTTCAAGTGTTGATAGAATTGCTGCTAAGTCACCACTTTTTTCAATAGAAGGGCCGGAAGCTGTTTTAATATTACTACCAAGTTCATTGGCAATAATAAAAGCAAGAGTTGTTTTACCAAGTCCTGGAGGTCCATATAATAAAACATGGTCTAATGGTTCATTTCGAAGTTTGGCAGCTTTAATAAAGATATCAATATTTTCTTTTACTTCTGATTGACCAACATACTCGGATAAATATGATGGTCTTATCGACATATCATTATCAATATCTTGTTTTTTTGTATCTAATATTTCTTTATCCATAATCCTCCTATCTAACAAGTAAACGCAAAGCTTCTTTTACTTGATCTTCAATCTTTAATTCTTTATTAACGTTAGGAATTACACTTTTTATTTCTTTATCTTTATAACCTAATCCTTTTAAGACTTCAATTAACTCATCACTAACATCAATGGTACTACCTGTATCAACAATATCTATTTTACCTTTTAAATCTAGAATCATTTGTTTAGCTAGTTTATCACCAATCTTAGGAAATTTCTTTAAATATAGAATATTTTCACGATTAATAGCATCACTAATTCCAGAGATACTTCCCATAGCAAGCATCGGAAGCGTCATCTTAGGACCTAAACCTTTAACATCAATTAGTTTTAAGAATAATTCTTTTTCTTCAGGAGTCTTAAATCCATATAAAGACATTTCATCTTCTCTTATATATTGATATACATAAACCGTATATTCATTATCTTCTTGAAAAGAATAAGGGTTAGGTGTAAATATTTTATAACCTATTCCATTATTATCAAGCGTAATTGTTGTACTACTAATTTCTTTTACAGTACCTTTTATATAATTATACATAACATTCACCAATGATAGTATACAATAAAATTTATTATTTTTATAGATTTTTACAAAAAAGACTTATTATTAATAAGCCTTTTTATCTTTTATATGTACTTGCTTGCGTATTCATATAAACTTTTACTTTTTCACCATCACTAATAAGTGTTAAATTACCTGTTGATGAATCACTTTGACGATACATTGTAATACCATGTTGTTTAATACGATTAATATTAGAACTACTTGGATATTTAGAAGCCTTGTA
>JAEEZO010000052.1 GCA_016291895.1 Caryophanales bacterium | reverse complement strand
TTTGGTGGAGCTACGGAGTATGATATTCCATTAAAGAATTATACAGATTCCGAATATAATAATTTTAGAAATATCGAGCCTGTTCTTAAACTTAATAGTTCGATTGCTTTTCCAAATATTGATAAAAATAATTTAACTAATGAAACGACAAGAAATAAATGGCTTAAGATAATTAAGATTCATTTAATGAAATATGGTTCTTTAAGAACTGCTATTGGAAGTCCTAATGGAGCTAATACTTATAACGAAGCTACAGCTGCTTATTATTATAAGAGTGGTTTAACAGGTATGGGTGGCGGACATGCTGTTAGTATTGTCGGTTGGGATGATAATTATTCTAAAAATAATTTCTTAGTAAAACCAGAACATGATGGTGCTTTTATTGTTTTAAACTCATGGGGAAACTCTTGGGGTGATGATGGATATTTCTACATTTCTTATGATAGTTATGGATATTTAGAACAATTAATTGGTGCAATTGATGTATCATTAGCTAGAGATTATAAGACTTATACATATGCCCAAAAGATGTTTGTAACAACAGGTATATTACATTCAACAACATCAACAAGATTATTTAAAAGTTATGGATTAAAGTTTACTAAAGGTAATGATACTGAATATCTAAGTCATATTACAGCTCTATTAGGTACATATTATGATCATGATTCAACTGATAAAATTCGTTATTATATAAATCCTATTGATGATAGTTTTGATAAAGATAAAATGATTTATTTAGGAAGAGTGTCATCAATTATTGGTGGTTTTAAAACAAATGTGACTTTAAATGAACCAATTGCTTTAACTGGTAATAGTTTTGCTGTTGTCTTTGAATTTGAATGTGAAAATCGTAAATGTGGTTTCTCTGATAGTAAAGATAGTAATAATGAAACGATTATTGGTAATATGTATAACTCAAATGGTTTTACTAATGAGGAATGGAATAAAATTGATTATGAATTTCCAGTATTTGTTTTAACAGCAAAGAAAGATATACCAAATGTTAGTGTAACAAAATTACCTAATAAAACGACATTTAATAAAGGTGAAAAACTTGATTTAACAGGTGGAACATTAAAAGTAAAATATGGAAATGATCCTGAAACAAGTGTATCTATGGCCTCTAATTTAGTTAGAGTTATTGGATATAATCAGACTAAAGCAGGTAATCAAAATATTACTATTACTTATGATGGAGCAGTTGCAAACTTTAATGTATATATAAATGATATTAGTAGTATCGAAGTTGATAAACTACCAAATAAAGTTATTTATAGTAGTGGCGATGCTGTTGATTTAACAGGTGGCCAAATAAAAGTTATCTTCGAAGGTGGTGGAACTAAAATTGTTCCAATGACTTCGGTTGATATCGATATTGTTTCCATTGCGCAAGTAAATAATAATACTCAAAAAATAACCATATCATATGATGGAAAAACAACGTCATTTAATGTATCGGTAAAGCAAGTTGCATCATGGCAAAAAGTAGTATTTCCAACGAAAAAAGAATATAAGCAGGGAGAAGCTTTAGATTTAACTGGTGGTGTAATAACCGTTCTTTATAATGATGGTACTACTCAGAATATACCAATGACCTCAAGTGATGTTAAAGTAACTGGTTATAATCCAAATAAGTTGGGTACGCAAACAATTACGGTATCTTATGGTGGTAAATCAGCAACTTATACAGTTACTGTTAAAGAATTAAAATTTGTTGTTAGTTTCAATTCTAATGGTGGTAGTAGTGTTCAATCACAAACGATTGTTAATAATGGCAAAGTTACTAAACCTAATAATCCAACAAGAGTTGGATATACCTTTAAAGAATGGCAATTAAATAACAAGAAATATGATTTTAATACACCAGTAACAAGTAATATTACTTTAGTTGCCTTATGGATTAAAAATGAAACCCAGACAACAACTACTTTAAAAGAAATATTAATAAAAAACGGTTATGATGTAATTGATAATTACGTTTATAATTTCACTTTAGGTGATACGATTGTAAATATTAACAATAAATTAGGAAAAGATATAACTTTTGATACGAAGACAACAATTATATCAACAGGAACAATAATTAAAAGAGGTAATGAAAGTTATACTGTTGTAATAAAAGGGGATTTAAGTGGTGATGGTAAGATTAATTCTTCTGATCTACTTCAAATGAGAAATTATTTGTTAGAAGTAAATAGTCTATCAGGAGCATATAAAAAAGCTGGTATGATTGATAGTTCTAATGATATTAAATCTCTTGATTTATTAAGATTAAGACAATATTTATTAGGTGACTATAAATTAAGTCAAAAAGGAGTTTAAGATGAAGAAAAAATTATATTTAATAATTGCAATGATATTATTTTTACCACAAGTTGTTTTAGCAGCCCCTAATGCAACAATTAGTACTGATAAAAGTTCTGTTGAAAAAGGTAAATCAGTTAATGTAACAGTAACATTAAGTGATACAGCTGCATGGAATGTTAAAATAACAGGTACTGGTGCCGCAAGTTGTTCTAAAAAAGAAGCTGATGTTACTTCTAATGGTAAAAGTACAACAAAGAAATTCTCTTTATCTTGTAAAGCAACAAGTGAAGGAACAATTACTTTTAAAGTAACAGGCGATATTACTAGTGGTTCTGGTGGTACCAAAGATGTTAACTTAACAAAAACCGTTACAGTTACTAAACCAAAATCTGGTGTTAATACCTTATCTAGTTTAAAAGTAAATGGAACAACCGTACCAGGATTTTCAAGTTCTAAAACATATTATACTTTGAAAGATAATTCAGATAAGAGTATATCTATTAGTGCAACAGCAGAAGATTCAAAAGCTAGTATATCAGGAACAGGAACAAAAACTCTTCATTATGGAAAAAACACTTTTAATGTTACAGTAACAGCAGAAAATGGTTCTAAAAAAACATATACAATTATTGTTAATAAACCAGATCCAAGAAGTAGTAATAATTATTTAAAATCATTAACGATTGATATTGGTACATTTGATTTTAATAAAAGTACATTAAGTTATTTAGTAAAATTAGATCATAATGTTAATGAAATAAATATAAGTGCTATTGCAGAAGATTCTCGTGCTAGTGTATCTGGTATTGGTAAAAAAACCTTAAATGATTATGTTAATGAATTTAAAATTGTCGTTAAAGCTGAAAATGAATCTACAAAAACATATGTATTAAAAATTGCTAGACAAGATGAAGATGGTAATTATGGAAAATTAAGTACAGATAATACTGTTAAATCTATAAATGTAGCTAATTATGATATTAAATTTAGTAGTGATACTAAAAAATATAATGTTTTAGTTGATGAAGATGTTAATGAAGTAGAATTTGATATAAAAACAAATGACAGTAAAGCTTTAGTTTCTATTGAAAATAATACTGATTTAAAACCTGGATTAAATGTTGTAAAAGTAATTATTACAGCTGAAAATGGTGATGCTAACGAATATTTATTTAATGTTTATAAAATTGGTGAAGAAGAAAAGAAAGAAGAAATTCCTTTAGCTAAAGATCCAATTCTTGAACCAAAAGAAGATGAAGTTAAAAAAGAAAATAACACCATTTGGATTGTTATTTCGGTACTTGAATTATTAGCAATAGTATCATTAATCGTTATAATATTAAACGGTAAAAAGAAAAATAAAAGATAGACTAGAGTAATCTAGTCTTTTTTGTAAAATGTTAAGTAATATTTTAAAGTTAATAATAATTTGATACAATGATATTGAAGAGGGAGATTATATGAAAAGAGAAGACGCTGTTTTAGTTAGTGAACAAGAGGCTATGGAGTTAAATACAATTGATGATGTAATAAGGTATTTAATGAAATGTAATAGTTTAGGTTTAAATATCTATTGTTTACATAATGGAGAAAAATTATATGCATGTGATGGATATACTTATGATGAATATTATCTTTTAGCAATGGGAATAAAGCCAAAAGATCAAGCTCTTCTTGAAGCCATAGTATATGGGGAAGATAGATTGCTTGAAGATAAAATTATACTATCAAACTTAGTTACTCCCATTTATGCACATTTAAAAGAGATGTATAAGCCAATTCGTGATCAACTTCGAGATGGAAAACAAAAAGCTAAATAAAATTAGTTTTTTGTTTTTTTTGAAATAAGTATGAAATTTGTTGAAAATCATGATTATATAAATTATACTTATTATATTATTTTAAAAATAGGATGATGTATGAAAAATAGTGAGATAAAAGAAGCATGTGGGGTATTTGGAATATATGATTTGGATGGAAAGAATGTAAGTAATATTATTTATTATGGATTACTTGCTCTTCAACATCGTGGTCAAGAAAGTTGTGGTATCGCTGTTAGTAATACCAATATAAATGAAAAAAATATTGTATGTTATAAAGATATGGGATTAGTAAGCCAAGTCTTTAATAAAGATATTATTAAGTCCTTAGAAGGTAATTTAGGTATAGGACATGTTAGATATTCAACAACAGGGGAAAGTGTTAAAGAAAATGCCCAACCCCTAGCACTTAATTATATTAAAGGAACATTAGCTGTAGCTCATAATGGTAATTTAGTTAATACTAATGAATTAAGAGAAAGATTGCAAAAAAATGGAGCTATTTTTCATACTACAATTGATTCTGAAGTAATCGCTTATTTTATTGCTAGAGAAAGAGTTAGATCAAAAAGTATTGAAGAAGCAATTTCTAAGACGATGAAAATAATAAAAGGAGCTTATTCTTTAGTAATAGCATCTCCTAAAAAACTTATTGGTGTAAGAGATCCTCATGGCTTTAAACCATTAGCAATTGGTAAATTAGATAATTCTTATATTTTATCAAGTGAAACATGTGCTTTTGATACTATTGGAGCAACATATGTTCGTGATGTTGAACCAGGAGAAATCGTAACCATAACAAAGGATGGTATATCATCAGTAAAAGATAATGTCATTACTGAATCTAAAAGAGGAAGATGTATTTTTGAATATATATATTTTTCTCGTGAAGATAGTTATATTGATAATGTTAGTGTCTATAATGCAAGGTTTAAAGCTGGTGAATTCTTAGCAAAAGATTCTTATGTAGATGCTGACTTGGTAGTAGGTGTACCTAATTCAGGTAATACAGGAGCTAAAGGTTTTGCAAAAAAAGCTAAAATTCCCTATGCAGATGCTTTTGTTAAGAATAGTTATATTGGTAGAACTTTTATAAAACCTGAACAAAGTGAAAGAACAATCGCGGTTAAAATAAAGTTGAATGTCTTAAAAGAAGTTGTTAAAGATAAAAGAATTGTTTTAATAGATGACTCTATTGTACGTGGTACAACAAGTAGAGAAATAATTAATTTATTAAGAGAAGCAGGAGCTAAAGAAATACATATGCGAATTAGTTCACCACCATTTATATGTCCATGTTTCTTTGGAATAGATGTTCCTAAAAAAGAAGAATTAATTACGTATAATCATACAAAAGAAGAAATATGTAAGATAATAGGAGCTGATAGTCTTGAATATTTAAGAGTAGAAAGACTACCAGAACTTGTTAATAAACTTAAAATATGTCGTGGATGTTTTACAGGTAAATACCCAGTAAAAACAAAAATGTAGATTTTATAATAATTGATTGACTACTCTTTTTAATATATAATTGAGTTGTAAGATAGAGGAATAAATGAAAAAGAAGATTTATATGAAACGATTTATACTTATAGTGTTATTAATTGGAATTGCAATATCGATGATATTAATAAGAGAAAGGTTAAATAATGATGAAAAAAAGAATGATCCAAAGATATCTTCTTTAAGTAATAATAATACCTATGAAATAATATATAATGGCGGTAATAAAAACGTTAAAGGACAAGTCAAAAGTCATGAGTGTAATACTAACAAACAATGCCAAATAAAGAATAATAGCTTTCAAAGAGATGGGTATGTTTTTGTTGGCTGGACAACCAAAAGTAATGGACAAGATGATGGCTTTGGCTGGACCGAATGGGGTGGAACATGGAAATATATCAATGGACAATATGGTATTAAGAACAATCAATTAATACTATATGCGATGTGGGCTAAAAAAGAAAAAAATAAATTTATAATTATTTATCATGGAAATGGTGCAAATGCTGGATTTACCTCTCATCAAGTTTGCACTAATGGGGAATTGTGTTCAATTAAAAGTTCTAAATTTGTAAAAATTGGTTATTCTTTTGTTGGCTGGACAACGAATAATAATGGAAAAGATGATGGCTA
>JAEEZO010000051.1 GCA_016291895.1 Caryophanales bacterium | reverse complement strand
ATTAGCAGTACTTGTTCCTTTTTTACGAAGTTCATATATCTGCATAGGTTGACCACCTGTAGCAAGAGGGGTTATACCATTAAAAAATTTTGTAATAGAATTTAAATAAAGCATGAACTTAAAAGATATATCTTTATTATAATTTTTAGTAAAGATATAAAAAGGAATTGTATCTGTAACAAAGTATATTAAATAAATGATTATGGCAACAAGAATCCATGGGAAACTAGCTTTAGATATGATTTCAATTATTTCATTAAAATTATCTTTTAGCAGGAAATAAAGCATAATAATGGTAATAAATAAAATAATTAAACTGTTTCTTAAACGATGTTTCATTACACACTCCATATACAAGAATAACATATCTTTAATTTTTTATAAACAATTAGTATAATTATTATGGAGGGAATAATGTATATCGGTATTTGTGGAAAACAAGGTAGTGGAAAATCAACACTATCCAAGAAACTTTTAGAAGAATTAAATGATTATATATATATTGATATTGATAAAATAGGTCATCAAGTTAATGAATTAGATGAAGTAAAGAATGAATTAATTAAGACTTTTGGTGAAGATATACTAACAGATAATAAAATAAATCGAAAACTTTTAGGTAAAAAAGTTTTTAATAACCAAGATAATATGAATAAGTTAATAGAGATTACATGGAAATATATGGAAAGAGAGATAGATCAATTAATTGGAAATTCTAAAAATGTAATCTTTGATTGGCAACTACTACCTAAAGTTAAATATTTTAAGATGTGTGATTTAAAGATATTAATTGATACTCCATATGAAATAAGAGAAGAAAGAATATTGAAAAGAGATAATATTAGTCCCGAATATTTAAAAAGTAGAGAAGAGAGTAGTATCATATATAACAAAAATGATTTTGATATCGTTTTACCAGATAATGAAATAGATATAGAAAGAGTGAAAATGTATGAAAAGAGTATTATATCCCGCTAGTTTTGACCCCATAACAAATGGTCATATAAATATTATTAATCGAGCATTAAAGATATTTGATAATGTTGTAATCGCTATTATGGATAACCCTAATAAAAAGAGTTTATTATCGAAAGAAGATCGATTAGATATAATAAAAAAGATTTTTAATAATAATCCTAATGTTGAAGTAATAATAGGAAGTGGAGCAACAATTGATGTATGCAAAGATAATAATTGTAATTGTATCCTTCGAGGTTTAAGAAGTTCTATTGATTTTGAAAATGAAAAAGTATTAGATTATTATAATAAAGAATTATCAAATGATGAAATTGATACTGTTTATTTAATGTCTGATCGAGAATTAGAATTTATTTCATCAAGTGCGGTTAAAGAACTATTTAATCTTAAAAAAGATATTAGTAAATATGTACCTAATGAAGTATTAGAGATACTAAATTTACAAAAAAAGGCTTGACATTATCTTTATTTTTGATATACTTAATCATGTCATTTGCTTATTTGGCTGTTTAGTCTATTTATGCTAAATAATTAATGACTTGATATTTGCGGGTGTAGTTTAATGGTAGAATTCCAGCCTTCCAAGCTGATCACGCCGGTCCGATTCCGGTCACCCGCTCCATATATAAAATTAACAGTCTATAAAGACTGTTTTTTTATTATTCTTTATAATTGCTTTCATAGTTATGTAATGTTATACTTACTATAGGAGGATAGTAAATGAATAATAATGCTTTTGTTTGTCCAACTTGTGGTGGACAAGTTGCTCAAAATAGTGCGTTTTGCCCTTATTGTGGACAACAATTCGGTAATGCTGCTGTTAATACTAATGTTATGGCACCAGTTGATCTTAATTATGAAATAAAAGGTGGTAATTTACCATATCTTATTTTGAATCTTCGAAGAGGAGAACAAATTATATGTGAAGGTGGTTCAATGTCATGGAAATCACCTAGTGTAACGATGGAAACAACTTCTAATGGTGGTGTTGGGAAAGTCTTTTCAAGAATGTTTTCTGGTGAAAGATTATTCCAAAATATTTATACTGCACAAGAAGATAATTCTTATATTGCCTTTTCATCAAGTTTCCCTGGAGCAATCATGGCGGTTGATGTTAAACCAGGACAAGATGTTATTTGTCAAAAAAGTGCTTTCTTAGCTGGAACAAGTGGAGTAGAAGTTTCTATTCATTTCAATAAAAAGATTGGTGTAGGTTTATTTGCTGGTGAAGGATTCATTATGCAAAGAATGTCTGGAAATGGTAAAGTATTTATTGAAATTGATGGTAGTATGGAAGAAAAAGTACTACAACCAGGAGAAAGAATTGTTATTAGTACAGGACACTTAGTAATGATGGATTCAACTTGCCAAATTGATATTGAAACTAATAAAGGTTTTAAAAACATTTTCTTAGGTGGTGAAGGAATCTTTAATACTGTTATTACGGGACCTGGTAAAGTTGTATTGCAATCTATGCCTATTAGTAAAACAGCAAATATCTTATATCCTTATATGCCTTATCCATCAACTTCAACAGATACTGCATCTACAGTCGTTAATTTATTTACTAAAAAATAAAAAAAGAAAGACAAGTAATATCTTGTCTTTTTATTTTACATATAATTTGAATACTTTAATAAATAATTATTTTAATCATTAATTATATGTTATGATATTATTGAGAATATAGAATATGGTGATGATATGAGTTCTAATAAAGTTATTCATGTTAATGGTAATAATTTGACTAATATTATAAAAAAAGAAGAAAAAAGACTAGAAGAATTAAATCAATTTATTATCGAATATAAAGAATTAGAGAAGAATTTAACTTGGAAAAGTGATATTAAGAATGCTGTAATGATTGACTATATCCAAAATATTAAAGATTTTGAAACAATTGCTAAAAAGATAGATGCCTTTATTAAGTTTTTATATTATGCTTCTAATAATTATGATGAAGGTTTGGAAGAAGTTAAAAGAGAAACTCAAAAGACAGAGGATAATATCGAATTAAGAGGTACACAAGATGGAAACTAATTATGTAATCGATACTATGAATATTAGAGAGTTTGAAAAAGGTATTATCAATAAAAATAGTCAAATGATAAAAGTTATTGAAGATATGATAGATGATATGCAGATATTTGATGAAGAATTTAATAGTAATGCTGGAAAAAAATATAAAGATAAATTTTTATCTTATTTAGCTAATTCCAAAAATGTTATTAATAATCGCAATACAAGTTTATCATCAAATCTTAATAAAATAATATCATCATATGATAGTGTTAACGATGCAATTGATAAGATGGTTAATTAGGAGAGATTTATGGATGATGGTATTAAAATAAGTTATAAATATCGTAATCAAGTTGCAAACTATGAAAAAGACACAAAGGGGACTCTTATACCTAAGTTAGAAAAAATAAAAGAAAAGTATACAGAATTACTTGATATGATTGAAGATCCAAAAGATGGTGATTATTTAACTAGTCATGTTAAAGAAGAATTAGAAAAAGAAATAAAAAGTATTGAATCATTAATAAGTAATATTAATTCTCGTTGTATTGATTTAAATAAAAAAGCAAAAGAGTTAGATGATCAACTATCTTATGATTTATCAAAAGGAAAAGTAGGTGATTCTAATGCTTAATTCTTTATTTCCTTTTAAACTAACTGAAGATAATATTACATATGTTCTTGAATATATGAAAAATAATATTGCTGATTATGATATGACCAATATTCGATATGAGATTAATGCGAATAATGATTATGTAGTTAAATTTGATAAATATGAAATGACGCTTTCTAAAGATTTAACAGTAGGGGAAACGATATATACAATTAATAATTCTTTTAATTTGAATTCATCCCCATCAAGTTCTTATAATCAACCTAAAAGTAGTGCATCTAATCAACTAGAAAGTAACATTTCAATTGACTTAGAAATGTATACTAAGATAATTGATGAATTAAATAATTGTAAAATAGAACTTGATAGTTTTTTACCAAATAAAAGTGAGAGCAGTTATTTTGATGGTGAATTGCTATCATATTATAATAGTAATTACAAAAAAACAGTTGCTACGGAATGTGATACTATAAAAAATAATAATAAAGATTTAACGGAAAATATTAATATTTCGGTATTATTATATGTTGGTATTGATTCTAAGTTAGAAAAAAACATGGATGAGATAATCGATTTACTATTTGAAGGTAAAACAACTATTGATGATTTAATAAATGGTGATTTCATTAATAGTGGTAGTAATAATCCCCTAGCGACTATTATGTTAGAATCACTTCTTTTGATGACTAAATATGATTCACAAATTAATGTTAGTGGATTGTTTAGTGAATTTAGTGATTTACAAAATGTTATGTTAGCCAATTTAAGCTTTTTGGAGTATTTCTATGAAGGAGATTTAGAATCGATTAAAGGCAAAACAATTAATGAATTATTTTTGGAAACGTTCGATTCATCATATGGATATACAGCAAGTGATTATTTAAGTGCTTCTATTGATACTGATACTCTAATGAGAGATAAAGATAAATTTAAAGATAAAGCTTTTAAGAATCTTTTCTTAGGTCATTTAGTAACATATGGCTTTGGAGAATTAAAAATTGTTGATGCTGTTAGTGGAAATGATGGTTTTGATGCCATTGTATTAGAAGATAAATCAAATACAGCATTAGTTTATTACAATTGTACAAATCCATATGAATTTGATGATTTATTATATGATTTGTATCCTGTCATGAAAGATGTTGGTGGAACTGGTGTTGATGCAGTATCAAATGTAGCATTATCTAGTCAATATAATAGTCAAAGAGCCCAAGCTGAAGAGTTTTTAAAAACATATCTTAATAAATATGATAAGGTAAATGTTGGTGGTTATTCTTTAGGTGGTGGATTAGCTGAACATGCATATTTAACGTATTATAATGAATATAAAGATAAATTAAATGATTTAATTCTATATAATCCATTTAGTACTGATGCTAATAGTAATGTTGATGAAATTGCAAGTAATAATCATTTGAAATTATATATAGCTCAAGGTGATGTAGTATCAACATATAGTGATGAAAAATTATGTAATAACGCCTATAATAAATATGCAAAGATAATCCCTCTTGATTATCAAAGCGCTATTGATAGTGCTCGACAAGTAGCCTTATCTGATGATAGTTATCTAAGCGAAATGGTAACTAGTTATTACATCGAATTATTGAAAGAAATATCAAAATTATGTCATGATAATAAAGCAAATGTTGATACAGGTTTAACTGTTGGTGGTGGCTTGGTAGGCCTTAGATTATTAGGTATTCCTGGACTTATTGCAGGCCTTATTCTTGCTGATAATCATGGAAGTGATGGAACAGAATATCTATTAGATGAATTAGATTCATATATTGAGAGTCTTGAAAAGGGAGACGGAAAGATAAATCTTAATGATGTTTTTAAATTCTTAAATGAAAATAAAACGACGTTAAATAAAATCCTTTCTTTATTCCAATATAATATGGATCTCTTTAATGTTGATACGATTCTTAACCTTCAAAAATTAGAAGTATTATTTTCAGGTGTTCATTTGCCTTATGTTGTAGAGTTATCTCGATATGGATCGTTTGATGAAAATGGTAATATCATCGAATCAAATGATTCAAATAATGATTATAAAGCATTTAAAGAAATGATAATTGAAATATATGGAGAAGATTATTATCAAGAATTATATAATACATTCCACGGTGATATGAAGGCACTTCTAATTTATTTGAATTGGTGTTTAAATCCGGGAAAAGTAAATATTTTACAATTATTATAAAAAATAAGGAGAGAATAATGAAAGAAGAATTATTACCTATTGGTAGCATTGTTACTTTAAAAGACGGTATCGCTAAATTAATGATAATTGGTTATTGCAAGTTTATTGTTGCCGATACTAAAAAAGAAAATGATTATGTAGCATGTCTTTATCCAGTTGGTTTAACAACAATAGAAAATGTTTTATCTTTTAAAAAAGAACAGATTGATAAAGTATTATTCAAAGGATTAGATGTGGAATCTTATAAGAAAACGAATGATGAAGAGATAAAATAAAAAAGATTGGTTTTTCCAATCTTTTTTAATTCATTATAAATTTTGCTTGAAATTCTTCAATAGTATAAGTCTCATTACTTTTTGGTACCGTAACATATGAATAAGCATGATTCTTTTCAGCAACAATGAAGACTCCATCAGTAAAATCAACAGTACCTCTTTCAGTAACTCGATGTTCCCATCTTGGACTTCCATAAGAAGTTGTTGTACTAGTTACATTTATATATTTAAATCCCATATTAGGTTGACCATTATCTATTTTATAGATATATGTTTCATATGTTCTTTCACCAACACCACCATGAAAAATTGCAATGTAATCGTTAGGAATTTCATTATTTTCTTTAACGGAAAGCTTTGTATGTATACCTATTACAAATAATAATAGAACTCCTATAATAATTAATATTAACCCTTTATCTTTTTTATCCATTTTAATCTCCTTATTCTTATTATATCATATATCAATTTTATTTTAATATGTTTTCACAGTTATCAAGTAATTCTTGTATTTTTAAAAATGTTTGAGAAAGAGGGTAGCCATCTACAAAGATATGACTTACAGTAATATTTAATGTTAATTCGTATTTACCATTATTATCTATAAATTTACCCCAACATACTCTAGGAACAGTCTGTGAAGATTTATCATCAGGAATTGGATGGGTTAAACTTACAAAATCAAGCCATGGAGTACAAGTAATATAATACTCGTTATACATGTTTGTGGGATTATAATCACATTTTATAATTTTTTCTTTATTTTTACTTTCTTCAATAACTTCTTTAGCGGCTTTATAGAATTCTTGATAATTAGTATTATTTTTTAATCTTACATTTTCAAAAGTACCAGCTTTTGTCATAACTGTAAAAGCAGGATTAATATCATCAAAGATATATGGTTTATCATCAATTAAACGCATTCTCATTTCAGGTGTATTATTTAATCCTTTTAAAATAATAAAAAGAAAATTAATAAAAAATAATTCATTTCTTTCTTTTGTTAATTTAACTATTTTTGTAACATCTAATTTAACATTAACACCATATGTACTATTACTAAAACTCTTAAACCAAGTATAAGTATTATATCTACTGGAATTTTCCATATCAAATTCATTCATTCTTATCACCAATTTAATTATACAATATTGACAATTAATAATAAACATATAAAATATACTTGGAGTTTATATAGTTATAAACTTGGAGTTTTTATGCAAAAAAATGATGTTGAAAATTATTATGTTGGATATCTAAATATTAATAGACCATATTTATCTCTTGAGGAAGAAAAAAAAGGAAATGATTCTGGTGCTAAAACTATTAATACAACAATGGATAATGGAGCTGTTAGTTTAATTGCCGTTAAGTTTGAGAAATTATTACGTTTTGATAGTAAACATAAATATGAGTCTTTGTTATCAATTTTTTATCGCATAGATGAAAATCATTTTATGTGCCTTCATAATGGAATTATTTATTCATTAGAAGGTATAGATTATTGTAGTGATTTAGTACCTTTAATAGAAGTTGTACCAAAGATTGATTTTGATTTAGGTTTATCAGTAACTGATGATGAAGCTAAAAGAATTTTTAGTGGAGTCTTTAAAAAGAATAATTTTACTTTTAAAGAGTTACATGATATTAATGAATTTTATTGTGGAAGATTAAAAGTTTGTATGGGATATACTGAAAAAGATAAATATCATGATTTAAATGTATTAAGAAGAGTAGTCCTTAATGCTAATCCTATACTATATGATACTTCAAAAGGATCTTCCATCTTAGAAGATAATGAAGAAATAGACTATATTAATTATCAACCAATTTTTTTGAAAATAAGTAAAAAATTATTTTATAATATCAATGATTATCAAAATTATACATTAGGAATAAATGATGATAGATTAAGTAATCATATGGAGTTAGATAATCCTTTGTCAGAGTGTTTGGATTCAATGGGTATAAAATATCCTAAAAAAGTTACTATTTCTAAAGTATTAAAGTTACAAAAAAGAATTAAATAGTATATAATAATATTGGAGGAAGAATGAAAAAGATAATGTTCTTCTTTTTCTTAATAATGTTTCCTTTAATTACATCTGCAAGTATTAAAAATGATAGTATTATATATTGTAATGGTAATTATTATGGAATAGACAATGATAATTGGTATATTATTAAGAAAAAGAATAATAAATGGATTTATGATAATAATCAAAAAGTAGTAGAACCTTCATGTAATAACAAGAAATTAATTGAAGTTAAATTTAGTAAATGTATTGATGGTGATACAGCTTATTTAATTATTGATGGAAAAAAAGAAAGAGTAAGATTACTTGCAATTGATACCCCTGAAAGTGTAACTCCAGAAAAACCAGTTGAAAAATATGGAAAAGAAGCTAGTGATTATACTTGTAATATATTAAAAAAAGCTAAAGTATTACAAATTGAATATGAAGAAAATAGTGATAAAAAAGATAAATATGATAGACCACTAGTTTATTTATATGCTGATAATAAAATGGTTCAAAAAGAATTACTAAGAAAAGGATATGCTGAGTTAAAGTATCTTTATAAAGAATATAAATATACAGAACAATTAAAAGATATTGAAAATAAAGCTAAAGAGAAACATCTAGGTATATGGAGTGAAGAAAATGATTCTTCTAGAAATAGAGATGTCCTTGATGTTATAATTAACTTTTTTAAAACAATAATTAAAGGAATTTAAAATATATGTTATAATTTAAACGAGGTGTTTTGATGGCTAAAGAAAAAGAAGATGTCATTGATAAAGATTTTGAAGATTTAAAAGAATCTGATAATATCCTAGGAAAAACGATAATTGCATTAAGTATTGTTCTTTTAGTAGGACTTTCAATCTTTGTATCTATTAAAGGTCGTGATCCTCTAAAAGATTTTAAAGAAAGTAATTATATTGAAATTGATACAGAAAAATTTTATGATTTATATAAATCTAGTGATAAATTTGTGTTATTATTAGGAAGGCCTGATTGTAGTCATTGTATTGCGTTTAAACCTGTAATTACAAAATTTGCTAATGAGAATGATATTAAAGTTTATTATCTAGATGCATATAGTATTGAAACAGAAGAAGATTGGAATTTTATTTGGGCCAAAATAGAACAAGAAGGTACACCAAGTATGGGTGTATTTGAAAATCAAGAATTAGTTGATTCTGTATCAGGTGAGATGACTTATGATGAATTAACGACATGGTTTAGAAAAGTAGGTGTTATTTAATGGGAAAGGTATATAATTTAGCATCACGTTTTAAAAGAAAATATTCTTTTACAATTGCATCAAGAATTAGAAAACATTCTGATGTTATTGAAAAAATCTTAGATAAAGATGAAAAAGTATTATATGCTTTTTGTGGACAGAAGAATGATACAAACACATCTTTATTTCAAACTGCAGTTGTAGCGCTTACTAATAAAAGAATTATTATTGGTCAAAAACGTGTTATGTTTGGATATTTTATAACCAGTATTACCCCAGACTTATTTAATGATTTAAAAATTCATGCGGGATTATTCTGGGGTATGGTAATAATTGATACCGCTAAAGAATTAGTTTATATATCAAATCTTGAAAAATCTAGTTTAGACGAAATTGAAACATATGTTAATCGTATAATGTTAGAAGATAAGAAAAATAATTATGCAAAAGAAGAGGTAAAAAATGAAATCAAAGAAAAATAATAATTTAACAAGTATAATAATAATGGTTGGAGTTGTTCTTTTTATTGCTCTAACTGTTTATGCCTTCATAAAAGATGGTAAATCAAGTGATTTAATTGAAGAAGTTAGTTATAGTAAACTACAATCAATTATTAAGGAAAAAGAGAAAAATATTATCTTAATTGGTCGTGATGATTGTAGTCATTGTATTAGTTTCAGGCCAACAATAGAAAGTGTTGCTAAACAATATAAAATGAAAGTTTATTATATTAATACAAACACGATTGATAATGAAGAAGATTATAATGCATTATGGACTTTCTTTGATGCTAATGGTACACCTACAACCGCTGTTGTAAGTGATGGAAAGCTAATTGCTCGTGAAGAAGGAGAATTGACAAGATCTAATCTTATTTCTTTCTTGAAAGCAAATTATTTCTAAAATAAAAAGACTATTTAATAGTCTTTTTTAATTTGTCTTCAATTCTTTCTTTTACATTAAGATAATCAAGCTCTATTTCTTTTAATAATTCATCTCTTTTTCCTTGAGCAATAAATTTATCAGGAATAGCATATGTTTCAATAACATTACTATATTTATCTTTTAAGTAACTTCCTAAAGAACCAATTTCAGTAACTTCTTCATAAGTAAATATAGGAATATTTATACTATTCATCATATCTTCATCAATGGGTTTTATAAAACGAGCATTAATAAGTCCAATATCATATTTGGTTTCATTAATTATTTTTTTCGCTTCGTTTATAAATTCACCATAAGTTATGATGTAAGCATCATGTCCTTCTTTTAGTATTTCCCATGAACCTATTTTGACTTTTTCATATTTTTGTTTTTCAAAATGTTGTGGTTCTTTCGAATATCTTATACAAAATGGTTTATTGGTTTCTGTTGCTGTATAAAGAAGATTTCCCGCTTCAATACTATCTTTAGGACAAGTAATAATAAGATTAGGAATAGGAAGTAAGAAACTTACATCATATATTCCTTGATGGGTTTCACCATCAGCTCCAACGATACCAGCGCGATCAATACCAATAATAACATGGGTATTCATTCTTGCAATATCATGAATAATCTCATCATATCCACGTTGTAAGAAAGTAGAGTAGATTGATACAAAAGGAATCATTCCTTCAAGAGATAAGCCGTTAGCAAGAACAAGAGCATGTTCTTCAGCAATACCAACATCAATAAATCTTTTTTTATATTTTTCTTTAAATGGTATTAATTTACTACCACTAGCCATAGCAGGAGTTATAACCATTAATTTTTTATTAATTTTAGCAAGATTAATTAAATGATCACATATTACATTAGACCATATTTCTTTGCTTTCAGTAACACCTTTAGCTAAATCAAATGGTCCTGTTCCATGATATTTACTTGGATCAAGTAAAGCTTTTTCATAACCTTTTCCTTTTTCTGTAATAACATGTAATAATACAGGTCCTCTTTCTTTTTTAGCAATTTCCATATATTTATTAAGTTCTTTAAAATCATGACCGTTAATAGGTCCATAGTAAGAAAATCCCATTTCTTCAAAAAAGTAACCCTTTTTTAGGTAAATACTTTTTAAAGATTCTTTAGAGTTTTCAATAAATCTTCTTATTGGTTTTCCAATTAAAGGAATATGATTTAAGAAACCTTTAGTTCTTTCTTTAGCATTTTGATATTCATGACCACTTCGTATCTTATCTAAATAATTATGAATAGCTCCAATATTTTCATTAATACTCATTTCATTATCGTTTAATATAACAATTACTTTTGTTTGAAGCTCACCTAGTTGATTCATTGCTTCATAAGCAAGTCCATTTGATATTGATCCATCACCAATAATAGCAATTACTTCATAATCTTTATTTTGGATATCTCTTGCATATGCCATACCAAGTGCTGCACTAATACTTGTTGATGAATGACCTGCTTCATAACAATCATAAATACTTTCGTTACGTTTTTGAAAACCACTTAATCCTTTATATTTTCTTAATTTATTAAAATCTTTTAATCTTCCTGTTATCATTTTTTGGGTATAACTTTGATGTCCTACATCAAAAATAATTTTATCTTTAGGTGGATTAAAATTTTTATAAATTGATAAAGTTAATTCAACAATACCTAGATTACTAGATAAGTGACCACCACAAGTTGATACACTTTTTAATATTTCTTCTCGTATTGATTCACTTAGTTCTTCTAGTTCTTGTATTTTTAATTTCTTAAGGGCTTTTGGACTTTCTAATTCATTTATTTTCATATATATATCCCTCAGCAATAAGGATATTATAATTCTATTTTAATTATTCTACAAGAAAAAAATATTTTACAATGTTGTATAATTTTATATTATTTTTATCTTTAATAGATGTTTAAATTGTAAATATATATTACTTTGTGATAAAATACATATGACGGCGGTGATAAATATGAAGATGCCTACAGTAGCTCTTGTTGGACGCCCAAATGTTGGAAAGAGTACTCTTTTTAATAAGTTAGCGGGTAAGAAAATATCAATTATTGAAGATACACCTGGGGTAACAAGAGATCGTATATATAGTGAAATTAACTATAATGGATATAATTTTAATTTAATTGATACAGGTGGTATTGATGTATCAAAAGAAGTATTTAATAATGAAATTAAAGTACAAGTAGAAATCGCAATTGATGAAGCAGATGTTATCATCTTTTTAGTTGATGGAATTGAAGGATTAACACAAAACGATTATGTTGTTCGTGATATGTTACTAAAAAGTGGTAAAAAAGTAGTAGTCGCAATTAATAAAACTGATAATAAAGAATATCTAAATCATAAGTATGATTTCTATGAATTAGGCTTTGATGATTATATTGAAATTAGTGGTGAACATTCAAGAGGAATAAATGATTTAATGGATCTTGTTTGTTCTGATTTTCCTAAAAACATTTTAAAAGAAGAAGACAATCGTCTTAAATTTTCAATAATAGGTAGACCTAATGTTGGTAAAAGTAGTTTAGTAAATGCGCTTATTGGTGAAGAAAGGGTTATTGTATCTGATGTTGCTGGTACAACAAGAGATTCAACGGACTCGGTATTTAAATATAATAATGAAGAATATGTTGTTATTGATACTGCTGGTATGCGTAAACGTGGTAAGGTATATGAAAATATTGAAAAATATAGTTTGCTTAGAAGTTTAAAAGCAATTGATCGTAGTGATATATGTGTTCTTGTAATTGATTCAACTACTGGAATTATAGAACATGATAAACATATTGTTGGTATGGCTCTTGAAAAAGGCAAAGGACTTATAATTGTTGTTAATAAATGGGATGTTAAAAATGATTTAGATATTAATGCATATACAAAATTAATTCGCGCAGAATTTCAATTTTTATCCTATGTTCCAATTGTCTTTTTATCTGCTAAAACAAAGATGCGTCTAAGTACTTTAATGCCTGAGATAATTAAAGTTAGTGAAAATATAAAAAGAGAGATTAATACAAGTTTATTAAATGATGTTATAAGAGATGCATATGCGCTTAATCTTCCACCTTCATATAAAGGTAGGAGATTAAAAATATATTTTGTTAATCAAGAAGGTGTTAAACCTCCTAAATTTACATTTCATGTTAATAACAAAGGTTTAGTTCACTTTTCATATTATAGATATTTAGAAAACAAATTAAGAGAATCATTTAATTTAGAAGGAACACCAATTATTTTAAAATTTAAAAATAAAGGAGAAGATGAATAATGATTATTGGAAAAAGTCAAAAAGGAACGGTTAGAGAAAATATTAATAACTTAAAAGGAGAAAAACAAGAAGATTACAATCCACTTGGACAAAGATTTAAGAAAGATGATCCTTTTCAATCTATCAAAGGTCAAGTAAATATGAATGATATTGATCCTGATGATAGAGGTGCTGATATTGAAGATGAAAGTACTTGGAAGGACTTCTATTGATGAAAAAGTGTACAGTAATAATTAATCCAACTAGTGGTAAAGGATTAAATCAAAAACTAGCTAAAAAGATAAGAGCAGTTTTAGAAAAATTTGAATATGAACCAAATGTCATTATTACTGAATATGCTGGACATGCTGAAGATATTGTTCGAGAAGTTGATTCAGGTCTTGTTATTTCTGTTGGTGGAGATGGAACGTTCTATGAGGTTATGAATGGTAACTTTAAAAGAGATAATCAACTTGTATTAAGTCATATACCTGTTGGAACAACCAATGATATTGGACATATGTATGGACTAACTCATGATATTGTTACCAATCTTGAATTAATTCTAGAAGGATCTATTCACAGTGTTGATATTTGTAGTATTAATGGAAGATGTTTTGTTTACGTTGCTTCTTTTGGTAAATTTATGGAAATACCATATGAAACTCCACAAAAATTAAAACATCGACTTGGTCATGCGGCTTATATTTTAAATGGTGCTAGATCTTTATTTAAAAGAAATAAACTATATGATGTAACTTATGAAATAGATGGTGTTAAACATCGTGGTAAATATACATTTTTAATTGTTTCTAATGCTAATCGTATTGCAGGTATTAATAATTTCTATAATGAAATGAAATTAGATGATGGTAAATTTGAAGTAATGTTTTGTGGAATAAAGAGTTTACCTAAGTTAGCTAAAGCTTTTTATACATTAAAAACTAGTGATATATCAAATGTACTTGGTGTTGAAACATATAAGACAGATAATTTAAAAATATGGTTTAATGGTGAATTTAAACCATGGTGTCTTGATGGTGAAAAGTTTGATAGCGATGAAAGATATTATGTAATAGATACGAAAAAGAAAGTCGAGATGTTAATTCCTGAAGTTAATGTCGATAAATTATTTGTTAATAAATAGAATAGAGGGATATTATGGAAGAAGAATTTAGTGTATTAAAAAAATATGGTGAGAATTTGTCAGAAAGACAATATGTAACTAATCCTGCCATTGGTCGTGATGAAGAAATTAAACAATTAATTTTAACGCTTCTAACTCCAGAAAAAAGTGCCATTCTTGTTGGTCTTCCTGGTATAGGTAAAACGGCCATTGTTGAAGGACTTAGTTATCGTATTCAAAAGGATGATGTTCCAAATGGTTTAAAAGGTTATACAATTTATAAACTTAATACAGCAGCTTTAATTGGTACAATTCCAGGTACTAGCGAATTAAAAATTCAATCATTGTTAAATGAAGTTAAAAATGCTGATAAATTAATTCTATTTATTGATGAAATTCATACTTTAATTGGTGATGCTGATGAGTCTATGGACTTTGCTAATATTTTTAAACCAGTTCTAGACCGTGGAACAATTAAAGTTGTAGGTGCTACAACAACTCAAGAATTCGAACAATTTATTTTAACAGATAGAGCTTTCAATCGTCGTTTTCAAAGAATTAATGTAGCCGAACCAACAAAAGAACAAACAGTACAAATCCTTTGTGGTTCATTACCTAAATATGAAGTTAAAACAGGTGCTAAAATGAAATATACGGATTTCATTAAAGAAAAGATAATGAAATTCATTGTTGACTTAACAGAAGATACAAATAGAGTATATGAATATGATGGAAGATATCCTGATATTTGTTTTTCAATTGTTCAACAAGCTTTCTCTTATGCTTTAGTAGATAATCGTGATCAAGTAGATATAAGAGATTTTAAAAAAGCTATTGAAAATACTAAATTAGTTTATAAAGATATTATCAATAAAAAAATGAATTTATTCTTTGAAGAATTTGAAGATATTTATCGTAGTGAAACAGTACAAAGGTTATAAAAATGAAAAAGAATTTAATAACTAAATTATTGTATTATTTGAGAATAATGGTTTTTATTATTCATTTAGTTATCGTATTTAATCTATTATATATAACATTACGTATGAGTTATTTTGGAACAATCTTTTTGATTATTGAATTTATCTATTCAATCAATGTTTTAATAGAGATGGTAGGTTCCAAACTTAGATATAAAAAAGATTATATTTATAACATAATGAATTTATGTTATTTTGGTTATTTAATTAGTTTTTATATTAAAATTAAAAGTAATTATTTAACACCATATTTATCTTTTAATTTTTTAAGAAATAATTATATCGTTTTATCAATATTATTAGTATTGTTGATTATATATAGTAAAATAATTGTAAATAAGCGACAAGAGAAACTAAATTAGTTTCTCTTTTTTTTATTATTTTGTTACAATATAGGCAGGTGATAGTATGAAGGCTTTAATAACTGGTGCATCTTCTGGTATTGGTCGTGAGATGGCTAAATATTTAGCATCTCTTGGACATGAATTAATCCTAGTAGGAAGGAATAAAGAAAGACTAGAAGAGTTACAAAATGAATTAAAAGTTGATTCTCAAATTGTTATTGTTGATTTATCAGATATTAAAAAAGTTAAAGAGTTATATGTCATAATGAAAAATGAACAAATTGATATTTTGATTAACAATGCAGGTTTTGGTGATTTTGGTAAATTCTATGAAACCGATATTAATAAAGAACTTGAAATGATTAATACCAATGTTACAGCAGTTCACTTATTAACAAAATTATTCTTACGTGATATGAAAAAAAGAGATAGTGGATATATTTTAAATGTTTCCTCTATTGCAGCATTTGGACCAGGTCCATTGATGGCAACATATTATGCTACAAAAGCCTATGTTAATAATTTAACAGAAGCTATTTATGAAGAATTAAGACGTGAAAAGAGTAATGTTCATATATCAAGTTTATGTCCAGGACCAACCGCTTCTGAGTTCTTTAATAGAGCAGGGGTAACATTTGCTGTTAAACCAATGGAATGTGAAGATGTAGCAAGATATGGAATAGATAAAATGTTTAAAGGTAAAGTTGTTATTGTTCCAGGATTTATCAATAAATGTTCCATTTTCTTTAGACGTTTTGCATCTCGTGGATTAGCAAGACGGGTTACTTATAAAATCCAAAAGGCCAAGAAAAAGTAGTTATCTACTTTTTTTATTTTGTGATATAATGGTTTGAGTGTGGAAAGAAGTGGTGTTATGCCAAGTTATATATCGCATGCTATTCATGGTGAAAAATTATTTGAAAAATTAAATAGTGAAAACCTTCTTAAAGAGGATGTTGAATTATCAAAATTAAAAGCATATACCATTGCTTATGATTATGCTTATTTAGTTAAAGGTCTTGATAATCATAATTATAGTGCTAAAGATTACTTATTATATATTATTCGTTATATTAAAATAAATCATTTAGAAGGAAATATTTCTGTTTTGGCTTATCTATATGGTCACGTAGCTCATTTCTTTTTAGATGCTTATGCCCATCCTTTAATTTATTATATTGAAAGAGGTTGTATGCCATCTAGTTTTATTTCCAGTCATTTTATGGTAGAAGGTTATTTAAATACTTATCTATCAGAAAGAGTTTTAGGTAAAGACATTTTAGATGTTCATGCTAATTATTTTAATGATGCTAATCTTAACAACAAAGATATTAGGGAATTAATCTCTTCATCATATTTAATGATATATGGTAAAAATAATGTTATAACATCTTTTAAATTGGTAAAGAAATTTTTTACATCAATTGAAGTATTATATAAAGATATCTTTAGATCAAAAAAGATGGTTAATGATCTTACTCAATTTAAAGTTTTTTTAACTAAAAATAAAATAACGTTACCTGAGATTGCTAATGAAAATCATGGGGCTTGGTATAATCCAGTAACTGGTAAAATGCATACTGATAGTATTATGGATTTGTTTTATAAAAGTGTTGATAAGTCTCTTGATACCATTAATGATATTAATAGATATTTTTATGGAAATGAATCTTTTGATAAATTAGAAAGAATAATCCCTGATATTTCTCTTGATACAGGTGTATCAAGAAAAAGAGGATTATTAATGAAGTATAAAAGAAAAATCTAGATATATTGCATAAAATGTGATATAATTAAGATTGTTCTGGGGCTGCTTGGTTTCGACGGGATTATGTGGACTTAGATTGCAAGTCGTAGAAATACGTAAAATTTTAAATATCTGGAAACAGAAACGCTTTAGCTTTTGCTTAATTTAATACAAAAGCATTCTTTTTATTTCTTTGATTACGAGAAGTAATTAGGATTTATATTTAGTAATCTATATT
>JAEEZO010000050.1 GCA_016291895.1 Caryophanales bacterium | reverse complement strand
ACTTACTACAGCAGATGCAATAATAATTCCGAATAAAGCTACCTTAATAAACATGATACCTTTATCTGTTATTTTAGGAAATAAATATTTAAATCCTGATTCACCATATACATATGCAGAAAGAATTGTTGAAAAAGAAAACGAAACAAGCAAAATAATTAAGAAAATATTACCAATATCACCCAAATGATAATTAAGGGCAGATAGGACAATCTCTATACCATTAGGATTATGATATGATGAAATATTAACATTACTTGTTAAGATAATTAAAGCTGTTGAAGTACATACTATAAATACTGTAAAATATACTCCCATTGATTGGATAAAACCTTGATTAACAGGAGTTTTTGTGTCAGAAGCTCCACTAGCTATGGCACCTGAACCTGTTCCTGATTCTGATGAGAAAATACCTCTTTGAACACCAATTATTAAACTAGCGAAGACTCCCCATCCTAAAGCTTTAAAATTAAAAGCTTCGTGAATTATATTTGCCAAAACACTTGGTACTGATTTAATATTTATAACAATAATAAGAATTGAAACTAACACATATAAAAATCCCATAGTTAATACTTGTTTTGATAAGAAGGCTGTTATTCTTTTTAAATTACCAATTACTATCATAAAAGATAAAACAGCAAGAACAACTCCACTTAGTATTAATGGAATATTGAAGTGATAATTAAGAGATGTTGCCATTGTATTAGATTGAATTGATGTAAAACCTAATATTTGGCAAAAAGCAACAATACTTGCATATACTATTGCTAGTTTTTTCTTATTTAACCCTTCACTAATGTAATAAGATGGATTTCCTTCAAACTTATTATTTCTTTTTTTATGAAAAATAACTGATAAAGTACTTTCAACAAAGGCATTGGGAAGAATTAATAAACAAGATACCCATATCCAGAATATAGTTCCTATACCACCACGATATATTGATAAAGCTATACCTGATAAACTACCAACACCTACACGGCTTGCTAAAGCTAAGGTTAAGCTTTCAAAAGGACTGATTCCACTTTTATTACGATCATTATCATTTATGCTTTTTAGCATTCTTCTAAATCTAAATTGAGGAAATTTCAACTTTATTGTGTAAAATATTCCACAACTAATTAACATAAATGTAGCAATTATCCAAATATAGTAACTTATTTTATCCATAGACACCTACTTATGATATTCTTCATTATTTATTATCTTAAATGCACGATATATTTGTTCAATTAAAACCACCCTAAATAGTTGATGAGGAAAAGTCATCTTGGAAAATGATAATCGATAATTAACCATATTTTTTAGTTCATCACTTACACCATATGAACCACCAATAATAAAGTTAATATTATGGTTATCAATTAATAAATCATTTAATTTACTAGAAAAAGATATACTATCAAGAGATTCTCCATTAATATCTAATAAAATATTATAACCATTATCTAGTTTATTAATAATTAATCTTGATTCTTCTTTAATAGTTTTTTCTTTATCATAATTAAAATCATTTAATTCAACAATCTCTATTTTAGTATATTTACTTAATCTTTTTAAATATTCATTAATAGCTTCACGATAAAAACTTTCTTTTATTTTACCAACACATATTATTTTTATCATTAAAGTTCACCCACTTCAATAGATTCATCTTGAAAAGCATTAACTAATTTAATCTTTTTATTATTTATTATCTTGCTAACAGTATCTAAAGCAACTTCTGGTGTATTATTGATTTCAGATAAGTGAGCAAGAACGACTATTTTTGTTCTATCACCAATTAATTCTTTTAAATAATTACCTGATAATTCATTAGACAAGTGTCCTTTATCACTTAATACTCTTTGCTTTAATATATAAGGATATGGTCCATTCATAAGCATTCTAACATCATGGTTACTTTCAAAAATATATGCTTCTTTATTAACAAGTTTTGCTAAATTTCTTTTATTTATATAACCAGTATCTGTAACATAAACAAGTTCTTTAAAATCCTCTTCCACAATATAACCAACGGAACCAATGGCATCATGGCTTGTTTTAAAGCTTTCAATATTAAAGTCATCAATCGAGAACTTATTATCAACAATCATCATATCATTTTCATTAATAACACGAATTAATTGACCAGCAAGGATTTCGTTAGCATAAACCTTAATATGATGTTTTTTAATAAACTGACTTAAGCCACCAATATGGTCACTATGATCATGGGTTATTAAAATTGCATCTATTTCATTGGGACTAACCCCCAAATTATCTAATAACATTTTTTCTTTTGGATAAGAAAATCCAACGTCGATGAGGATTTTTTTATTATTACCAACAATCAACGTTGAATTACCTTTAGATCCACTTCCTAAGACGTAGACTTTCATTAATAGAAACTCCTTGCATCAAAGTAACGAGAACCTGAATCATATGGTCTACCATCCCAAATTTCAAAGTGTAAGTGCGTACCAGTACAACTACCAGTACATCCCATTTCACCAATTACTTGATGTGAATAAACTCTTTGACCAACATGAACATATTTTGTTGGAGAACTTTGCAAATGCATATATTGTGAGTAATATCCATTATCATGTTTGATGATGATATGGTTACCACGAGAGCCATCATATTTAGCTTCTACAACTTCACCATTACGTGCTGCATAGATAGGTGATCCTTTTCCAGGACCAATGATATCAATACCACGGTGAATTGCTCCCCAACGCCATCCAATACCACTAGATATACGCCATGGGAAGTTCGTTGGCCAACTCCATTCACCATCACCACGTGGAGCTTGTTTACCACCACGAGCAATTATTTTATTTACAACAGGCTTAATTGTTTCATTAGATACAATATAAGCTTGGTTAACTTCACCATTAACTACTTTAATTTTTTCAGTAACACGGTTAATACCATTTTGACCTTCTTGTAGCACTTTTGTTTGTCCTTGATACATTGTATTATCGTATTTATATGTTGTTTTATATTTAACGGTTTGGTCTGCTACAACGTGTTTTTCAACAACGGTTGAGAATATGGGATCCAGAATACCAATTGATAAAGTTTGACCTGCATAAAGAAGCGTTGTAGGTGTTTTAATATCGTCATTAGCAATTAATAATTCGTTAACACTCATCTGATTATTTTCAGCAACTTCAGCAACGGTATCACCTATTTTAACAACATAGGTTCTATCACTTTCATTATTACCAAATATCAAATATTTTATTAACTCATCTTCCGTTTTATATATTTTTTCATTAGTTGGAATATTTCGTTCTTGAATCGTTATATTATTATCAATGAAAATATCCTCGATTACTTCTCCTGTTGTTTCAATTTGCATTTGCTTGCCTTCAACAAAAGAATTATATTGTTCCTCAGTAACAAATGATAAAACAACTTTCTTCATTGCTGATTCCAAGATATTTTTATCGATAATATTTATATAAATAACTTCAGCTTGTTCTTTGGTTTCAGCCTCATCACTATGATGCGATATACTATTTTTTCTTTCGACTTTAACACGATATCCTTTAATCGTAAATGGAGATATTTGATTGATCTTATCATAAATATCTTCAATATTAGAAAACTTATCATCATATGTTATATCTTTTACAACATCAATATCGTTAGGAATATAAACTTTATCAACATTATATTCTTTTTTTAAGTTTTCTTGTTGTTTATTAATATAATCATCAAGTTCTTCTTTTGATGATATTAAACCAATTGATTTTCCTTTCAAATAAACACGATAACAAGGAATTGGTTCTTTTATAGTATAATCCCTATTAGTAAAATGAACTACCGCAAAACTTAAAACTAAAGCGATAAAAATCATTAAAATATTTTTAATACGCAAATTAATCACCCGCTTCTTCTTGATAATTTAAGAACGAACAAGTGTCTCCTTTAAATACTAATTTAATAGTTGCAACACGTCCATTACGATGCTTCCCAACTATTAATTCACTAACACTAGCTTCTGATTCTTTTTTATTCTCACTTTTATTTCGATAATAAGAATCACGATATAAGAAAGATACTATATCGGCATCTTGTTCAATAGATCCTGATTCACGTAAGTCACTCATTAATGGTCGCTTATCTTCTCTTTGTTCAACAGAACGAGATAATTGAGATAAAGCAATTACAGGAACATGAAGTTCTAGTGCCATTAATTTTAAAGCACGCGAAATATCTGATACTTCTTGTTGACGATTAGATCCATAATTACGACCTGTACTAATTAATTGTAAGTAGTCAATAATAACTAAATCAAGCCCATCATCACTACTTGCAAGTCTTCGACATTTACTTCTTATTTCACCAATGGTTGCACTTGGAGTATCATTAATAAAAATCTTAGCTCCTTCTAATTGACTTACTGCTTCATTAAGTCTTGTCCAGTCATCATTATTAAAATTACCAGACATAAACTTACGTCCTTCAATTTGACCAACACTTGATAACATACGATTAGCAAGTTGCGTAGCATCCATTTCAAGGTTAAATACAGCAACACTTTTACCTGCTAAAGCTGCATTAACAGCAACATTTAAAGCAAAAATAGTTTTTCCCATCGCAGGACGCGCAGCTACTATAATTAATTGATTTTCATGAAAACCAGCTGTTAATCTATCTAAATCTGTAAAACCAGATGGAAGTCCTGTAACTTCCCCTTTAGATTGAGATAGTTCTTCAAGATTTCTTTGAGCTTCCATTAAGACATCATTAAAATTACGAAATTCACTCGTTTGTTTATTTTTAACAACGTTTAATATTCTCTTTTCTGCTTCATCTAAAACTTCATTAACATCACTATTAGTTTCATAACCTAAAGACTGAATCTCTTCAGATACTTTTATTAATCTACGAAGTAGGGATGCATCATTAATTTTCTTTATATAATATTCAGCATTACTAGCAACCGCTTCACTATTTAGTACTTCAGTAAGATATGAAATACCACCAACTTCATTTAACTTATCATTATTCTTAATCTCTGTTACGACAGAAGTCATATCAATAGGAATATTCTTGTTAGATAAGTTAACTAAAGTATTAAAAATAATTCGATTATTATTATAATAAAAATCATCTTCTTGAAGTGTATCTACAGCTTTATCAAGAGCATATTTAGATAAAAACATTGTAGATAATAAAGCTTGCTCAGCTTCTTGATTATTAGGTATACTTCTTGCCATAATTATGCCTTTCTAACTTCGACTCTAACTATTCCTTTTACATCTTTATATAATTCAATTTCAACATTATGAAATCCAAAAGAATTAATGGTCTCTGTTTTAATTTGTTTTTTATCGAAATGATAATTCTTCTTTTCTAATTCTTCTTTAATTTGTTTAGAACTAATACTTCCAAACATTTTATCCATTTTACCAGCTTTTGCTGTAAATACTAAGGTTAGTTTCTCTAATTCTTTTTTAGTCTTTTCTGCTTCTTTAGTTAATTCAATATCACGTAATCTATCTTCTTCTTTTTGAATATTTAATTTTTGAAGACTACCCTCTGTTTTCTTAATAGCATAACCTTTTTTAATTAAAAAGTTCATTGCATATCCATCACTAACTTCTTTAATTTCCCCTTTTTTTCCTTGACCTCTTAGGTCTTTTAAGAATATAACTTGCATAGAACCTCCCTTATTACAATTATTATAACACATATCAATAAAAAGTCATCTCTCGATGACTCTAATTTACTATAATATTTATTTCCCCATAAACACCATCACGGTAATAAACAAAATTTGCTTTTCCACTTTTTCTTGCATATATTTGACCTTTTTTATCTACATAAAATAAATCTTTATTATCTATCTCTATATTTTGATCATATAAAGACACTTCTATATTTTCTTTTGTACCATCAGAATATTCTAAAATTAAGCTAATACTTATTTTATCTCCGACATTGAAGTTTTGTGTATATTCATCAGAAACAATATTTGTAATATATGTATTTTTTCTATAATAATCCCACCAATTATTAGAATAACCATCACTTGTTAATCCTGTATGATGAGGTAATAATCCAAACCACCAACGATGATGAAGCCTTGCATCACTATTAGTTCCATTTAATGTTTTTTCCATATAAACACTAGGAGTAAATATATTAGTACTAACGGAATCATTTAAATTTGGATAATTCTCCCATTCAGAATATTTACTTAAAACCTTATTATTTTTATTATTCCATTCATAATCTTTGGTACTATTTGGTGAATAATGCATATTGCCAACTCCAGCATAACCGGAATTATTTATAGTATTTTGATAATCAGTTAGCATAAATTTTTGAAACAAACTTAACTTATTATAATTAGATTTATCAATAGTTACTGTTCCACTATTCCAATTCAAAGCATTATATTCTTTATAATTAGAGTTTGCAAAAACATTATTTAAAAGTTGCTCTGTTGCATGTCCAAAGCATTCAAAATTAGCATCAGGTCGTGAAATAGAAACATTCATCATTTTAAAAGGTTTACAATTTGCTTCTATTGGTTCACCATTCATCCAAAAAGAATTATTACCAACCATTATTGACTCATATGTTAGTGATGGATCAATATTAACAATCCATACTTCATCAAATTCATTATTATTTTTTCGTTCAACTAAATTTAATTTTTTTATAATATAATCGTAATCAAATGTTCCAAACCAGTTACCGATACCTTGAACACGTTCATCATAGATACCTTTATACCAACCATCTTTAAAAATATCTAGCCATGTTTCTTCATCAAACTTATAATCTTGCCTTCCATTTTTTAGTGTTACTTTATTTTTATATTTAGGAAATTCATTTAAATATTCCGTTTTTTCAATAACAACATCTAAATAGTTATGTGAAGAATCATTTAAATCTTTAACTAATTCATTAATAGCCTGTGTTTTATTCTGTTTTAAACATTCACTTGCTTTTTTACCTCTACATGATACACCTTCAATATTTCCATCAGTTAAAATAGGATCTATATCGATAACAAGAATACGATATTTTATTTTATCATTTGACTCTTTTACTTCCATAAATTTATAATTATCTAATTTTAATTTATTAACATTATCATACTCTATAATTTCTTCATGATTATCATTCTCTATATTTTCCTCATGATTAAAATTACCACAACCAACTACTATTGATATTAATAAGAATATAATAAGTATATATTTAAAACTTCTCTTCATGTTACCTCCATTATCAATCTTACTATTAATATTATAACAAAAAAATATTAAAAAAAAGTGTTATTAAATAACACTCTATTTTGTATAAGGTAATAAAGCAATTGCACGTGCCTTTTTAACTTCTTCAGCAATATGTCTTTGATGTTTTGCACAAGCACCTGTAACTCTTCTTGGTAAAATCTTACCTTTATCATTTATATACTTTTTTAATACTTCAATATCTTTATAATCGATATCTTTTCCAGTACACATATAGCATACTTTCTTTTTCTTTCTATAAAATTCTGCCATAATATCCTCCTTTTTTAGAATGGTAATTCATTATCGCTTACTTCGATTTTAGCACCGAAATCAGCAAATGGATCACTACTATCACTTGTATTGTCACTAGAAGAATCTGCAAAATCATATGGAGTTACATTATCAGCTCCATCTTCACTTACTTGACGGCTTCCTTTGCTATCTAAGAATTGGAAATTCTCAACAATTACATCTGTTGTATAAACTTTTTTACCATCTTGTCCGTCATAACTACCTGTTTGAATTCTACCATCAACAGCTATTTGACTACCTTTAGTAAGATATTTTTTCATAGTTTCTGCACGATTACCGAAAGCAACAATATTAATAAAATCTGTTCCACGTTCTTCACCTTCTCTTTGATATGTTCTATCAACAGCTAGTGAACAACGCATGTTAGCTAAATTACTACTTGTATATCTAAGTTCTGGGTCTCTTGTTAAGCGACCAATTAAAAATACTTTATTCATATTTAACTCCTATTAGTTTGCCTTAACAACGATGTGACGAATAATATCTTCGCTAATATTAGCAAGACGAGAGAATTCATCTACTGCTTTAGCATCACTTTCAACAGTAATTAAGAAATAATTACCATTATTGAATGTTTTAACTTCGTAAGCTAATTCTTTGTGACCCATAGGTTTAACTTCAAGAATCTTAGCTCCTTCTTTTTCTAAAGCTTTTTTCATGTTTTCGCAAACAGCATTAGCAGCTTCATCATCAAGTGTTGGCTTTACGATAAACATAAGTTCGTAATTTTTCATCCTTACACCTCCTTTTGGACTAAACGGGCTTTCGCCAAGGAGTAATTTCTTACTCGTTATGTAATATATCATATATAACTATTTAAATCAATTATTTTTTTACTATTACTTTACAAAAATACTAGATATTAAACTAAGACATGCTATAATAAGGGCAAAAGGAGTTTTTATGACAAAATTAAAGAATGAAACAAATAAAGTTCAAACAGCTATTAGTAAACTAAATGAAGAATTAAAATCACTTGATAAAAATAAAATTCAAGAAACAATTAATGATAAGAAACAATTAATTAAACTATTAGAAACATTAATGGAAGAAGAAACAATTCAAAAGAGATATCCTAAATATAATAAGATGAAAAAATTCTTATATATTCTTCCAGCACTCTTAGTTGCCGTTATAACAATAGGATTAATCATTGCATCTCTAATTGCAGGTAATATTACATTTACTACATTCTTACCAATACTTATTTGGGCAACTGATTATGTAGCTTATCATACTTCAAGTATGGTATGTGATAAAAAGATTCAAGAAAACGAAAGATTTAAACCATATAATGATTTATACGGAGATAAACAATATAGTGCTAAAAGAACAATTAAAGATTTACATGAAGCAGAAAACGATTTAGAAAATAATCAAAACTTATTAAATGAATGTAATGAAAAAGAAGATCATCTTCAAAACTTACAAGGTCTTTTAACAAGATTACATGAAATTCGTGATAATTATATTGAACAAAATTTAGGTGAAGATTACTCTAAAGAAGAAATCGATGAAATATCAACTTTATTTACTGAAGAAACAAATCCAAGACAATATGTAAAAAAATAAAAAACAAACGAATAAACGTTTGTTTTTTTTTTATTATTCTGTTTGAGCAGGTGCACTAGATTCTTCGCCATTGTTGAAAGAAACTTCTTCTGCTTTTTGAACATTAGTAACATATGAATTAACTTTATCTACAAGTTTATCAATAATTCCTGCCATTGTAGTAAATGAAGTATTGATTTCTTCAATCTTACCAGCTACTAAAGTAGCATTACCACTTTTCCAAGCTGTTGATAAAGTTTCCCCAAAATCTTGTAATAAAGCTCTTTCTTGTTCACCAAGAACATTTTTCATAATAGCTAGTTGTTCTAATACAGCATCAGTATCTATCTCTAATGTAACATCTCTTACAGCTGCATTAGCAGCAGCAGTCATATTATTATCCATTACCGTTACCTCCATATTTATTGGCAGCCATATTAGTTTGTACTGTAGTTAAAGCAGCTTCAATACTTGCTATATTATTTCCAATCTTAGTCATATTGGCAAGAATAGCATCAAAGTCTAACTTTGCTAACTCATAATCAGTTCCACTCCAGTTATTTCCATTTTCAATAGTTTGAATAGCTGTTGTAACAGTAGAAACACTTTCATTAAAAGATGCTTTTTTAGTTCTTAATGAAGTTATAACACTATCCATATTACTAGAATTATAAGAAATTTTAACCATGTTTTATATCCTCCTTATATTTTTATAATATCATAATCATTTTTTTATATCAATTAATCACTTTAATTCATTTTTATATTTACACTTTATTTAGGTGCTGCAGATAAAAATGTTAGATTATCAAGAGATTCATAAGTTCCATCAAAGAATACCTTAAGACCATAATTATAAGTAGTTATTATAGGGTCAGATGTTTCTTCCATATCATAGTTATCATTAAAATTAGCAAACACCCATAAATTCTTGTTTTGACGATCAACTGTTCTTACAGTTCTTTTTACTTTTAAATATATGTACCCATCTGTTCCATATTCAATACCTTCAACAAAATCCGTTTGTTCACGAACCGTGTCCCAGTAACGATACATTAGAGCAACATATACGCTACCTTTTTTTATAATCGTTTCGGTATGATTAATTGTTGTACCAACTAAACTTCGTTTAGCTTCATATACATTATCATACCTAATTGCATTATCAAGCATAATACTACCACGACTATCAATTTTATCTTGTAAGTCACTAAAAGCTTTATAAACTTTCTCTAAATCATCATTAACTTTATTAATATCAGATCCTGATGCATCAATTAAACTATTTTGAATGCCTTTAATTTTTTGACAAATGTTAAATAATTTATCATATGTTTTACTTAAATTTTTAAAATACGAACTATTTAATATACCTTGAACAGTATGACCACTATCTGTAGGTGGAGCAAAAGGTCCATTTTTATTCGTATATCTTGACATTGTACTCATACTATCTAACCTCCATCCAATAATCATCTTCAGATGAATCATTATTTATTCGAAGAGAAATGGAACCATCATCATCAAAATCTTCTTCAAATACAGGATATTCTCCATCTTCTAACTCATACTCTTCTAATTTTTCTTTGGAGTTTTTCTTCTTTTTGTAAACTATTGCACCACCAATAACTGATGCAAGTCCTAAAAGACATCCTAATACTAATTTATGGTCTTTAAAGTGTGAATATTTAACAGAATCACTAGACTTACTAGGATCTTCTTCTGTTGGAATATATGTTCCATCCGTTTTTCCTTTACTTCTTACATAAATCCATCTTTCAGGTTCTCCAGGTGGTGAGATTCTAATAGCAATGATATTACCATCAGCATCATAAATAATAGAATATATATGATATGTTGTTTGATCAGTCATACCAACAACATGACCTAATTCATCAATTATTTCTAATTCTGTATCAATTGTATAAACACCATTTCCTGGTATTTCAATATATGCATATTTGAAATTGCCATCTTTATCAAAGTGGAACCAATAATATTTACCATCTATTAATACATAATATGCATAACTTCCATCATCATAATGAATAACGCGAAGAATTGTATATGTACCTGGTTTTACAATAATTTTTTCACCATTAATGATAAAGATTAATTCTCTATCCCAATCAAATGTCATTTTTTCAAATGGTATTGCTTCACCATTTGGAACAATATTATCATTTTCATCTAATGGTACCCAGTAATATTTTCCATTAATTAAGATTAAACCATATTTTCTACCATTAATTATTTGAACATCTAAGATTGTATACGTTCCTGGAGTAATTTTAACTGGTTCACCATCTACAATAACTACTAAATCATTATCTATTACAATTACGATTGAATTGGCTTTAAATCCTTCACCATTTGGAACAATATTATTATTATCATCTACTAATACCCAATAATAAACTCCATTAATCAATAATAGAACATAACGTTTTCCATCAATTGTTTTTATATTTAATATTACATATGATCCAGGAGTAATCGTAACTGGTTCACCATTTACTATTATCGTAATTGGTTCTGTAACAATTACAGATGGTTTTATTACAGGATCTCCTTCGCTATTAGGAATTATATTATTATTTTCATCAATTAATACCCAATAATATTTACCATCTATTAAGATAAGTCCATAACGTTTACCATTAATTTCCATAATAGCGATAATTTGATACTTACCAGCTTTGATATTGATTTTTTCTCCATCAATATTAATTGTAATATCTGTATTTAATATTGTATAAACACCTTTAACAAGAGTAGCATCAGAACCATCAACAATATTTCCGTTTTCATCTAATAAAACAATATAGTATTTTCCTTTATAAAGAATAACGGCATACGTTTGTCCATTACTATCAAAAGTAGAAATGATTGTATATTCACCACTCTTTAGATTAATAGGATTACCATCAACATAAATTGTTATTGAAATATCATTGAATTCTCCATTATACGGCTCTCTTTCTTCACCTGGTGTTTCTTTATAAGGAACAATTACACCATTTTCATATAATACCCAATATTCAACACCATTTATACTAATTTTGACATAAGTTTTGCCATCAATTGTTTTTGTACCTAAGATTTCGTATGTTCCTGATGGTATTGTTACTTTTTCACCATTTTCAGTTATACCGACAATTGTTGATGTAACAATTACTACAGGGGTTATATTTGAAGAATCAGCGTAAGGAACAATTTTACCATCTTCGAATAATACCCAAACAGTTTCTCCATTAACTTCTATTTGAATATAAGTTTTACCATCTATATCTTTAGCATCATGAATTTTATAATCACCTGGTGGAATATTAATTGCTGTTCCAAGAAGAGTTAATCCAACAATAGCAGCACCAACATAAACATTGGTATCAATTAAAGAAGCAATATAAGAAACAATAACTCCATCTTTGAATAAAACCCAATATTCAACACCATTAATTACTATCTTCATATAGGTTTTACCATTAACCGTCTTTATTTCACCATAGTCGTATTCACCAGCTGGTATGTTAACTTTGGAACCAGTATCAGTTACACCTACAAGATCATTTTCAACAGTTATTTTAGATTCAGTAGGTGGTAAATCATCTTCTGGAGCTTGTATTTCTTCTAATTCTTTATCTATTTCTGTATTCTCATTTAAAATATTATTCCAAGTAATAATCGAATTATTTATTTTTTCAATAACTGATCTTAAACTTGAAAAACCATTACTCATTGTTGTTTTAGCTTCCTTGTAAAACGCTTGATTAAAATCCATTGGTACTTTTTTAGAACTTTTAGAGCTTTGCCAAATTCTCCCCATAATTAAAGTGCTTTCTATATCAGAAGGCGTGATTTTAAGGAAATCCGGTTTAATATCATTAGATTCTGAACTCAAAAAACTACTCATGGAGTCCAATTCTTCATCAGAGAGTAAAACTAAACAATTATTAATTGCTGTACTTACCGATTTAACATCCAAATCCTTTATTTCATAAGAATTACTAGTATCACTCACTACAACACCTCTCTATTATAAAGTATAGCATATTATATCTTTTTTTAACACAAAAAAAGAACCTTCTAAAGGTTCTTTACAAATAATTCTCCATTATAATCAAAAGTAACAGTATCACCATATTTAACTTCGCCATTAATTATTTTTTCAGCGAGAATCGTTTCTATACTACGAGAAACCGCTCTTTTTAATGGTCTAGCTCCATAATTAACATCATAACCAATATCTACTAAATAGTTTCTTGCTTCTTCTGTTAACTTGATTTTTAAATTCTTATCTTTTAGTCTTTCTTCAATCTCTTCAATTATTTTATCAAGAATTTCATAGATAACTTCTTTAGATAATGGATTAAAAATAATTATTTCATCAACACGATTAATAAACTCTGGTCTTAAATAATGTCTTAATTCTTCTAAGACTTTTTGTTTATCACCAGATAAAGCTTCTTCACTACCAATATTACTTGTCATAATAATTATGGTATTTTTAAAGTCTACAGTACGTCCATTAGAATCAGTTATACGACCGTCATCAAGAATTTGTAGTAATAAGTTTAATACTTCCGTATCAGCTTTTTCGATTTCATCAAATAAAACAATGCTATAAGGATTACGTCTAACTGCTTCAGTAAGTTGTCCACCTTCTTCATAGCCAACATAACCTGGAGGGGAACCAATTAGTCTTGATACACTAAATTTTTCCATATATTCAGACATATCAATTCTTACCATATGACTTTTATCATCAAATAGTTCAAGAGCTAATGTTTTAGCAACTTCTGTTTTACCAACACCAGTTGGACCTAAGAAAATAAATGAACCAATTGGACGATTTGGATCTTTAATACCAGCACGTGATTTTAAAATAGATTCACTAACTAGTTTTAAAGCTTCATCTTGTCCTTTAATGTATTTTTTCATATTATCATATAAATGAAGAAGTTTTTCTCTTTCACCACTCATTAATTTAGAAATAGGAATATTTGTCCACTTAGATATAACTTCTGCAATATCTTCTTCATTAACGGTATCACTAAGAATTCGATTTTCTGATAAATTATTTAGTTCTGCAAGTTCCTTTTCAATTCTAGGTATTTCACCATGACGATATCTAGCTGCTGTTTCTAAATCATAATTATTTTCAGCTGTTTCAAGTGTAAATTTAGCTTTCTCTAGTTCTTGTTTTTTGGCTTTAATTTTATCATTAACACCTTTTTCTTTTTCCCAAGCTTCTTTAAGTTTATTTTCATCTTGTTTTAAGTTATAAAGTTCATCTTCAATTTGTTGAAGTCTCTTTTTACTAAACTCATCTTTTTCTTTTTTAATTGCTTGTCTTTCAATTTCTAAACTTAATATTTTTCTTGTTAAAGTATCAAGTTCAATAGGAACAGAATCCATTTGAACACGAATTGTTGCACAAGCTTCATCAATTAAATCAATGGCTTTATCAGGAAGATAACGATCAGTTATATATCGATTAGATAGCGTTGCTGCCGAAACTAGAGCTTTATCCGTAATATTAACACCATGATGGATTTCAAATCTTTGTTTTAAGCCACGAAGAATTGTTATTGTATCTTCTACAGTTGGTTCACTAACTTTAATTTTTTGAAAACGACGTTCTAGTGCTCCATCTTTTTCAATAAATTTACGATATTCATTTAAAGTTGTTGCACCAATTACATGAATTTCACCACGAGCTAGCATAGGTTTTAAAATATTACCTGTATCCATAGCTCCATCGCCTGAATTACCTACTATCATATGTATTTCATCAATAAACATGATAATATTACCTTCACTCTTCTTGATTTCATTTAATACATTTTTTAATCTTTCCTCAAATTCACCACGATATTTGGCACCTGCTACTAAACTTGCTAAATCGAGTTCCCAAATTGTCTTATTCTTTAAACTATTAGGAACATCTCCTTTAACTATACGATTGGCAAGACCTTCAACAATAGCAGTTTTACCAACACCAGGTTCTCCTATTAATACTGGATTATTTTTTGTTTTTCTAGATAATATTCTTGTAATACTACGGATTTCATCATCACGACCAATTACAGGATCAATTTTACCATCCTTGGATGCTTTAGTTACATCACGTCCATATTTTTCAAGAACATTTTCATTTTCTTCATTTTGCATCATAATCTCACCTCTTAAAAAAGATTATAGCACTATTTTAGCACTTGTCAATAGAGAGTGCTAAAAGAAGAGAAAATAAAAAAAGCCGTAGCTTTTCTTATTGTACATCAGTAGCTTCAGAACTTCTTACATATTCTTCACTAATTTGTGTAATTGTATTTGTTTCTTTATTAATACTATCAATTTCTACTTTCATTGCATCAATGTTAGCTTTTAATTCTTGAGCTCTTTGGCTATCATAAGCATTAGAAAATTCTGCTAAGAATTGAGTTTCAAGTTCACTAACAACTTTTTCTAACTCTTCTCTAACATTCTTTAATTCAGTAATTTGTTGTTTAGCTTCTTCTACATTAATCTTTCTATTATCCATAATTACTAATTACTCCTTATATTAAAATTTTACGTCATCCATTTGATTGAAACTTCTCTTAGTATTATCAACAGTTTCTTGGAATCCAGTTGCTTTTCCAGCAACAATACGTTTAATATCGTTAGATCTTTCTTCTATTCTTTGTAGGGAAGCTTTAATTTTTTCATATGCTGCATTAGCAGTAGTTGCCTCCTCACCTTCCCAAGTAGTTGACAACTTTCCAATAGTTGTTCCGAATCTTTCTGTTACATCTCTATATGTTGTATCAAATTTATTGCTATAATATTCTGATAATTCATTTAATTTTTCAGGATTAACTGAAATCATGCCCATATTATACACTCCTCTCTATTTTCATTCTATCATCTAGATTTTATAAATGCAAACTTTATACTTTAAATTTACACGATATATCGACGAAAAATGTAAAATAAACAAAATAACTCTTGTAATAATTGTTTTAAAATTGCATTCAATCAAATAATACTTTATAATTATAATGAGGATAGGTGATGAAATGTTAACAATCGATACAGATGTACTAACAATATTAAATGCCAATTTAAAACAAAGAACTGATGCTTTTGAAAGAATAAACAAATATAATACAGATGAACAAATTGTAGAAGTTAAGCCTAAAGAAATAATTGGTGATAAATTTGATGCTAAAGAATGGTGTGGTGAACCTGGAGATGAGTCAGATCAAACAATCGCTGGATGCATTAATAAAATAGGTATGGAAATGGCCCAAGTCTTTGAAGGAATCATTATGACCGATGAAGATGGCGAGGAAGAAGAGGAAGAAAGTCGTCGTCCACGTGGAAATAACAACTGGAGCGGTGGAGATGATTGGACACCAGATCCAGAAACTCCTACTGAAGAAGAACCAACAGATGAGACTCCAACCGAAGAAGAGCCAACTGATGAAAATCCAACTGAAGACGAAGAAGTAGTTGTAGCAGTTACACCAACAGTTGATTCTTTAATTGATCAATTCAATACAGATTCTACTGACCCAACAACAAATAATGGTTTAGGAACATTAACAGTAACAAAAGATGGAACAATTATTACTGACGAAAATGGTAATCCAACGGGAACAGCAACAACAAGTCAATATAAAGTTTATGAAGAACTAAAAGATGGAAATGGAAATGTTATCGCTGTTAGGGTAAGTCCTGATGGAACAGAACCTGAACAATGGATTAGAGTTGTTCAAGATGGTGTACCAGTAGGTTCTTATTATGAAACTAACCAAGTAGGATCATTTGATTGTACTAGTGGTGGTATTCCTATTTATGATAAAGACAATAATTTAATTGGCCAATTAGAGCCAGGTAAATATAAAGTTTATGCTATCGCTTCTGATTCTAATTCAAATGTTACAGCAATTAGAATTAGTAAAGAAGGCGAACCTGAACAATGGATTCAAATCTATAAAGATGGTAAGTATATTGATGGCGGAACATTTGAACAATATGGTTACACATTTACTAATCCACAAAATGTTGACTTAGGTAACGGATCAAAAGTTACAATTAGTAGCAGCAAGAATAAGATTCTTGGTGGTGTCCTAGGTGTTCTAGTTGTTGGTTTAGGAGCAACTATCTACGTTAAGAAAAAACAAGAAAACGGTGATAGTGTAGCCGATGAAGAAGCTCTTCCTGAAGGAGAATATAATATTTATGATTATAAATCAGATGAAGACGGAAATATTACAAGTGCTAAGATTTCTGAAGAAGGTTCTCCTGAAGAACAATGGGTAGAATTTTAGGAGGTAGTTATGGCAAGAATTTCATATGAAGAATTAGTTGTAACAAATTTTAAAAGGCCACTTGAAGAAGCTAAATTAAATATTGATACAACAATAAAAACAATAAGTGATACTTATAAAAAAATAATCGATGATAGTGATCTTTCATCTATCGCTGAAACAAGAGATAGTTGGCTTGCAATGATTACTACTATTAATGATAAATCAACAGATTTACTTGATAAAATGCAAGCAAAATATGATGATATGATTGCAAAAGCTCAAAAATTTGATGGTTGGGCTAGAGATGCAGCTAGTAAAGTATCTGATACACCTTGTAAAATTGAAGATGATAATACAACAAAACAAATTAAATACTTTGTAACAGAAACTAATGTTGATGGTGAAGGATATCCAACAATAACTTATAAAAAAGAAGTTAGAACATATACTGCTGTATATGGTGATACAGCAGATCCTACAAGAGTAACTGGATATAATTTAGGTGATACACCTTCAACATCTACTCAAACATTTAGTATTAAAACAGATACTGATTTTACAACATATGTAACAAATAGTGCATCAATTAGTTTTTAATTAAGAAATAAAAAAAGATAAGTTTCAAACTTATCTTTTTTATTATACTTTTAAATATTTTCTTACAGCCATTGAACTACCAAACATACCAACAACTGTTCCTATAGCTAATATAATTAAGCAAGAATTAAATAGTATTTTAGATGGTTCAATTATTTTAAAGATATCAGCAAGTAATAATTTACCATTAAAGTTTTCATATATCCAATTATATGTATAAACCATTAATATTATAGGTACAATTGAACCAATTATTCCTAAGAACATTCCTTCAAAAACAAATGGCATCTTTATTGATGAATTACTTGCACCAACAAGTCTCATAATTGATATTTCTCTCTTACGTGAGAAAATAGTCAATTTAATAGTATTTATAATTAGGAAGACTGTAACTACTATTAATGCCACAACAGCGATATAAGAGCCTTTTTTGATGGAATTAAAGGCCAATAATAAAGTTCCTACAGTTCCTTCACCATATTTAACTTGAGCTACTTTTTCTATTTTTTCGATCTCTTTAGCTGTATTCTCAATTTTATCAGCATTAATAACTTTTACGATATATACATTTTGAAGAGGATTCTCATCATCATCCCAATCTTCCATAATGTTTTTAAAAGTATCATTACTTTCCATCATTTCTTGTTTGATTTCAGCTTTCGTTTTTAATGTTACATTTTTCGTATCAACATTACTTATTCCTTTAATCTTTGTATCAATCGTTGTTATATCAAATTGGTCTGCTTCATTACTAACAAAAACGACAATTGATAAATCATTTTTTAATGAATTAGTAGCATTATCAATATTATATGTTAATAATAAAGCTGCTCCTACAATAATCAAAGTTATCATTACACAAGTAATTGATGCAATAGACAAAGAAAAATTACGTCCTATACTTTTAAGGGAATCACGAAAACTTCTAGCAAATATTCTAAAGAACTTCATTTACATACTCCCCTTTCTTGTAATCTTTGTATAAATGTCCATCTTTAAGGGCAATAACATGTTTCTTCATTTTATTAACAATTACTTCATCATGAGTAACCATAAGAACTGTTGTTCCAACTTTTTTATTAATTTCTTCAATTAATTTAACGATTTCTAAACTTCTTGTTGGGTCAAGGTTACCTGTTGGTTCATCACATATTAGTAGTGGAGGTTCATTAACAATTGCTCTTGCAATCGCTACCCTTTGTTGCTCCCCACCTGCTAAATTATCAGGATATTCTCTTACTTTATTTTTTAATCCAACAAGTTCTAGTGCCTTTAAAACTTTAGGTCTTATATTACTTTTCTTTTCACCAATAGCTTCCAAAGCAAAAGAAACATTTTCATATACTGTTAATTTTGGTAATAATCGATAATCTTGGAAAACAATACCAAGTTTTCTTCTTAATTTATATACATTTCTATTTCTTAATTTAGATACATTTATTCCACCAACTTTAATAATACCTTTAGTTGGTTTTTCTTCTCTATATAACAATTTTATTAACGTACTTTTACCACTACCAGATCCACCAATTATAAAGACAAAGTCACCTTTTTCAATCGATAAATCTAAATCATATAAGGCTGTAACGCCATTTTTGTATTGCTTAGAGACATTATTAAATTCAATAAATCCCATATCTTCACCTTACTCTCTAATTGAAATTATATCATAAGTATAACAAAAAATAAAATTTTACAAAGAAAAAAGTGATATAAAATATCACTATTCTACATTTGTGGAGGTTGGACAGCAAGTAATTTCTTTTTATCTTCCTCGATTTTTTTAGTTACTAGATAACCTATGCATGCAAGGATAAGAAAGACACAAATTACAGCTGTAACTAAATAGACTCTTCCATCTAAGGTATCTCTAAAAAACTCTATCATATTATTACCTACTTACTAAGAAACGTGCGGTTCTAACCATTTGTGTACTATATCCCATTTCATTATCATACCAAGCAACAATTTTAACTAATTGCTTGCCATCTACTTCTAGAACATTAGTACATAATCCATCAACGACAGCTCCATAATGTGATCCAATAACATCACTTGATACAATTGGATCCATTGTAAACTTTAACGTTTCATTTTGGTTATTTATAAATAAATTATTAATTTCTTCAACTGATGTATTACGATTTAATTCAAGAGTTAAATCAATAACACTTCCTGTTGGAACAGGAACACGCATAGCACTACCATCTAGTTTTCCTTTAAGAGATGGAATAACTAAACCAATTGCTGATGCAGCACCAGTAGACGCTGGAACAATGTTTGCTCCACATGCTCTTCCTCGTCTTGCTTTAATACCTTTTTTATGAGCAACATCAAGAGTTGCTTGATCATTGGTATAAGCATGAACTGTTGTCATATATCCTTTAGTAATACCAATATTATCTTCAATTACTTTAAGTACTGGAGCAAGACAGTTTGTTGTACAGCTTGCTGCTGATATAATCTTTTCAGTACCATCTAAAATATTATGATTTACGTTATATACAACCGTTTTAGCTTCTCCTTTAGCAGGTGCAGAAATTATTACTCTTTTAGCACCAGCATTAATATGTGCAGAAGCTTTTTCTACGTCAGTAAATAATCCAGTACATTCAAATACTACATCAATACCAAGTTCTGCCCATGGCAACATAGCTGGATCTTTTTCAGCATATACTCTTATTTTTTTACCACCAACAATTAAATTTTCTTCATCGAAACTAATATCATCAATACGATAATTACGATGATTTGTATCATATTTTAATAAATATGCAAGTTGTTCTGCATCTGTTAAATCATTAATTGCTACAACCTCTAAAGTTGGATCATTATCCATCAATCTATAAACTAATCTACCTATTCTTCCAAAACCATTTATCGCTACTCTCATAAATACCTCCTATTCAAAATAACTATTTCCTATAAATTCTCTTAATATTGAATCTGCTGGAATGGCTTCACTTGTCATTGGTAAGAATAAATCTAATACCTTCATAAGTCTTACAGCTTCATCATAATTTGGATCATCCATTTTTACCGAGAATAATAATGGTAAAACATATGTTTTTAAAATACAAAATTCATATATTAACGATGTGTTAAAGACAACATCTGCTTCATCTTGGAATGGGAAGATATATTTCTCTTCACCAGCACGAACATCATCCCAAATATTTAATGTATCAGAAGGAGTATATCCTCTTGTACGATTATCTCTTATCATACGGCGAAGCAATCTATTATCTGTTAAGAAAATTCGATTATCTCTATCAATATTAACTGCTGTTAATGGTGATAAATAAATCTTGAACTTTTTATTAGCATCAATATCCGCTAATACTTTTGGATTTAAGGCATGAATACCTTCAATCAATAAGATATCTTCATCTTGTAGCTTCATTTTTGTTTTAAATTTCTTTTCTCCAGAATAGAAATCAAATGTAGGCATTGCCGTTTCTTTACCATCTAGTAATGACTTCATTGTCTTACTAAATAGTTTTAAATCAACAGCCTCTAAACATTCAAAATCATATTCACCATTTTCTT
>JAEEZO010000005.1 GCA_016291895.1 Caryophanales bacterium | reverse complement strand
TCAAAATCCAATAGGTGGTGGAATAAGTAATAACCCTCCAACTGTAAGCCAAAAACCACGAGATGGAGGTATACCAAGTAATCAAGGAGGAAATACTCGACAAAATCCAATAGGTGGTGGAATAAGTAATAACCCGCCAACTGTAAGTCAAGAACCACGAGATGGAGGTATACCAAGTAATCAAGGAGGAAATACTCGACAAAATCCAATAGGTGGTGGAATAAGTAATAACCCGCCAACGGAAAATAGAACACCAAGTTTTCCTGGTGTAACTCCTTATCAATAGAATAATGTAAAAAGAGATAATTAGTGATATGAACCTCGTTTCTTAAAATATAGAAACGAGGTTTTTAAGAACTAATAAGAATAAAGATGACAAAATCAATGATTAGTGTGATGAAATGTAGGATAACTTTTATGATTTAGTTTAAAAACTCTTTTTCTATTGTTTTTATATATGTCTTTCTATATAATAACTTATTGGTGATTTTATGGATCAAGAAAAAAACGATATGTTGCGTGATGATTTATTGGAAGCTAAAGCATCATTTGATAATTTAATTATGGAAATGCAAGAAAAGAATATTAGTTTTCCTTATGAAGATGTTATCAAAATGACGGAAGTAAGTTATGCTAACTCATATAACGCTATTACAAGAATGACTGAATACACTAGAGATTATGAATTCTTAACTGAAGCTAATGAAGGTTTTTTTGAAGATGAAGCAAGAATCATCATTGGTGGTGTTTTAATGTATGTAATTACTTTCTTTGCGTTAAGAATCTTTGGTAAGATTTTATCTAGTAAGCAAATAAATGAAATTATATATATGTTAGTTGGTGTTTTATTTGGTTCAATTAATACGGGATTTATCTATAGTAATATTAATTATCATCGTAATGAATCAAAAGATAGTCGTGAATTAATAAATAGATTAAAGACTTTAAAAGAAGATTATAAAAAAGATTATCAAACGGCTTATAATGAAATTGAAAGTATTAATTCACTTAATCGTAATTTATGGAAAGAACTTGATGAATATAAAAAGAAAGTATTAACTATTAGTTAATACTTTTTTATAAAGAAAGTAGACATAAATGTCTACTTCTATACCCCAAAAGGGATATGTGAAGAATGTCTCGGAGCTTGTTTCTTTATAGGTTAGAAGTGTCACTATTTTGAATAGTGAATATAAAAAGAAATAATTTGGCATTCTTCATTATTAAATATAAATAAATTATATGTAATAATTATGCTGATTTTATGTAATTTATGTGAAAAATACTTTAATTTTTATATTTATTATTATATAATTACTACATAAACGGAGGCCTTATGGAAAAAATTAGAGTTTTATTTGATGAAAAGACATTAAATAAAAGAGTTAAAGCAATGGCAAAAGAACTTTACAAAAAGTATAAAGATGAAGAAGTAGTATTTGTATGTACACTTAAAGGAGCAGTATTCTTTGCGTGTGATCTTATGAAGAACTATCCTGGAGATGCTCGTATGGAATTTTTGCGTGTATCAAGTTATGAAGGTGAATCATCAACAGGTAAGATTAATTTAAAACTTCCACTTAAAGCAGAGGCTATTAATGGTAAACATGTTGTTATTGTTGAAGATATTGTTGATACAGGATATACTTTGGAATATATTAGAGATTATGTAAAGAATATGAATCCAAAAAGTTTAATAGAATGTTCCTTATTAGATAAGAAAGCAAGACGTGTTGTAGATATTGATCCAACATATTCAGGATTTGTAATTGATGACTTATTTGTTATTGGTTATGGACTTGATTATGATCAAAAATATCGTAATCTACCATACATAGGGGTTGTCGAAAAAGATTAAAAAATTTGCATGTAAATTAGTGTATAATTTAGACTAATTACTTGCATCTTTTTTTTATCTCTATTATTCTAATAATAGAGGGAGCGTGAATCTAGTGATATATCCATCTATAGATAAACTATTAAATGTGATTGATTCAAAGTATACATTAGTAACAATAGCAGCAAATCGAAGTAGAGAAATAAAAAGGACAGGTTTTTTACAAATGCCAAAAGGTAAATATAAATCTGCAAAGAACATTGGTAAAGCTTTAGAAGAGGTATCAGAAGGACTTATTACAGTTCGAAAATGATTGACATTATTATAAATGTTTTTATATAATAATTGTATAAGGTATGGTGAGGCTTATGATGTTAAATAAAAAAGGTCAGGCACTAGTTGAATACGTTCTAATAATTGCCCTTGTTGCTGTTATTATAATTGCTTTAGTTAAAACCTTCGGTGGTTATTTAAAAGATTCAATGACAAAGACTAATTGTGGCTTGGTTGGCCAAGAATATGTACCAGGTAGTAAACCAGGTGAAGGTCATTGTAAATAAAGTTAATGAAGAGATCGTTAAGATTTCTTTTTTTTTGTTTGCTTTATTAAATAAAATTGATATAATAAAACCAAAATGGTGAATGATTATGAAAAAAATTAATAATAAAAATTTTAGTATTTATACCCATCAAACCAATAGATTTAAAACAATTGGGGCGATGCTCGTATTTATAAATAATGTATCTTTAAAAGATTTAATTTATACAACTATTCTTAGTGGTGTTTTAACATATAGTAATAAGAAATATCAAACTAATAGAGAACTATTAATTGCATGTCAAAAACTATATGATTTAGCTCTTAATGCACGTGTTATTCGAAGTGATAATAAATTAGTAACAGTTTTTGATTTTTATGCATTAAATCCTAAGTATACTAGTAAGAAATGTTTTAGTGATAGTGTTAATCTTTTAAAAGAATGTTTATTAGAACCAAATGTTTTAGATAATCATTTTGATAAAGATACCTTAGAAGTTGTTAAAAAGAGAATTAAGAATGATATTGTTAAAGGTTGTGATTATCCACAAGAATTTTTAAATGAAAAATTATATGTTTCTTTGGATAATACGAGTTTATCTATAACATTACATAATAGTTTAAAATATTTAGATGAAATTAATGAATATAGTTTGTATGAATACTATAAAGAATTTATGAACAATCAAGATATATCATTATATTTATCAGGTGATTTTGACGATTATGTTGTTGATGAATTTAAATCACTTCCTCTTGTATCTAAGAAGATTAAACTTAATGATAATCAATTATTAATGGTTAATGATAAAAAGATTCATTATATTGAAAATAATTATAATCAAAATAAAATATCTTGCTTACTTCGATATAGTAATATTACAAAAGAAGAGTACTATTATACATCAATGATGTTTAATGCTATTTTTGGTGATTTACAAGATTCTATTTTAATGACTAATTTAAGAGAGAAGTCATCTCTTGTATACTATATTGATTCTTATATTAGAAGATTTGATCAAGTTATGCTTGTTAACGCTGGCTTTTCAATAGAAAATACGAATAAAGTACTAAAAGGTATTAAAGATAATTTAAAATTAATTCAAAAAGGTGAATTTAGTGATAATCTTGTTACTAAAGCTCGTGAATCTTTAATATCTATTTTAAAAGATAATGAAAGTAGTCAATTTAAACTTCTTAATTACATGATTGGTGTTGTTAATTTCTTTAATGTTTCAAATAAAGAAAGAATAAGAAAATATAAATTAATTGATAAAGATAAAATAGTAGCTTTTGCTAAAAAAATAGAAATTGCTAAGATATATATTTTATGGGAGGATCAAGATGGAAAAGAAGCTTAAGTATTTAGATCAAAAGATAATATATCATAAACTTGATAATGGTATGCTTGTATATCTACTTTCTGATAAGAAGAAAAAACAATATGATATATCTTTATGTGTTAAATATGGTTCATGTAATCGTCGATATAAAATAGGAGATATGGAAGCAAATGATGTAGCAGGTCTTGCGCATTACCTTGAACATCAATTATTTACAATGCCAGAAGAAGATAGTTTTAATTACTTTTCGAAAACTGGTACTTACGCTAATGCAGGAACTTCTTATTTTGCAACAAAATATTATATTTCAGGTACAAAGTGTTATCTTAAGAACTTAAATTATTTCTTAAAGATGTTATTCACACCATTCTTTACTGATCAAACGGTATCTAAAGAACAAGGAATTATTAAAGAAGAAATAATGATGTATGATGATACAACTGATTGGATTATTGATCATCAATTTCGTAATAATATCTTTAATGTCCATCCTATTCGTGATAAAATCGCTGGAACTGTTGATGATATTAAAACAATAACGAAAGAAGATTTATATCGAGCTTATAATTATTTCTATATACCAAGTAATATGATATTAACAATAAGTGGTAACTTTGATGTTGATAAAACAATGGAATTATTAAAAAATAAAAAGTATTTAAAAAGAGATAATCATGAAATAATAAGAATTCATGAAAAAGAAAATGAATTAACTAAAAGTGAATATAGTGAATTATATGGTAATACAACAGTCCCTAAATTAAGTTATGGCTTTAAAATAAATAAAGATATATTTCATATTAAAGATAATTTTATACTTAATATGTATTTAAATTGTATCTTTTATATTCTTTTTGATGAAACAAGTTTATTTAGTGATGAAGTATATAAAAATGATTATTGTGTAAACTATTATGTTGAACATATGTATGTTGATAACTATTATATTTTAAATTTCAATGCCGATTCTAACTTTGCTGATTTATTTAAAGATACGGTAGATAAATATTTAAGTAATATTAAAGTTACAGAAGATGATTTAGAAAGAATAAAGAATGTTTTAATCGCTGGTGAAATTAAAGTTACAGATAATCTTGCGGGTATTATGAATGATATTCAAGATGAATTTGTTCGTTATGATAATATTGTTTTAGATCGTGTAAGTATTATTAAAGAATTAAATATAAAAGATATGAATAATATTATTAAAAAATTATCTTTTGATAATAATACATTTATTTTAATGTTACCAGATAATAGTAGATAATAATTTATGTTATAATAATATAGGTGATTTATGAAAAAGTTTATATTTAGTTTATTAATATTGATAATGTTTTGTGGTTGTAGTAATGAAACTAAAACAAATGTTATTAAAGATGATTATGAAAGTTTAAATGATAAATATTTAAAAGTAACTATACCTGATAATAAAATAGAGAAGATAGATTATTCTAAGTTTGAAGATATTAAAAAGAATGTTGGAGCATTATACTTTTGTTCCAAAACATCTAATTATTGTCGAAATAATATTGAAGTATTTATTGAAATCGTTAATGATTTAGAACTTAGTAATATTTATTATATTGATTTATCTAATAAAGATGATAGTTATAAAGAGTTTATAAAGAATTATAATAAAGATGAAGAATTAAAATATGGAGATGTTATTCTATTTGGTGAATCTAAAATAATTGATAAGTTATCAATTGATATTGTTGAACCAAAAGAAAAATTAACTGAAGAAGAGAAGAAGAAAGAATATAAAAGATTATATGATTTCTTAATACAATTAAATGATCCCGATATTTGCGAAAAAGATTCATCAGGGTGTTAAAAAAAGAGCTTTAAGCTCTTTTTTTTAACAGTCTTTACTTGTACAAACACCATTGGCATCAAAGGTATATGCTTTTCCATTAATAGTGTATGTTCCACCTTTATAGAAAGATTGATTTGCAGAAACGTAGTAATAACTGTTATCAAACCTGATCCATGCTGGTTCATTAATAAGATTATCTCGACAATTAATACAATGTTGATTTAAAAGACTATTATTTAAATATTTTTTAGTGCTTTTATATAAAGTGTTTTTACTAATAGAAGCTTCTTTTTGAATTTCACTTACACTTTTGAAACTTTTATTTTCATTATTAGTACCTGGAAGATAAAAACTAATAACTGATGACAATTTATTATTTTTTATTTGAATGTTTGAACTTCGATGTATATATATTGTTTTATTCTTTCTAGTGTAGTTATACATAGTGTTGTTATTAATATATACTTCTTTAACTGGGGTTGTAAATCTTGTATAGTAATCTTCAGTTGGTTCGATACATACACCATATTTTCCGTCGTGGAAAGTATTTTTAGTAATTGTAACTTTTTCACCTGAGATGATTGATACGGCATTTCTACCGGTATCTGATATTTCGTTATTTGAAATAGTTATATTTTTTGTATGATAGAAACTATAATCTTTACCATTAACTTTAGTAGTACATTTACCACTTTTATTACAAACTGTTCCAGTTATTACTAAGACACCATCACCAGGGAATTCTTTCATTTTCATATCTTTTATTGTGATATCTTTAGAATCATGTATTTGAACACCATGACATGACCCATGTGTTGAAATACTTGTTAAACCTTTATCATTTGGACATCCATTTTTTTCAGCATTCCATTTTTCACCATTTAGGCATCTATGAGTTTTAGCATCTCCAATTAATGTACCATTATGTATAGTTACGTTACTTGCTTGTCCAATATAGATAATTCTATTTTTAGTTTCACTTGTTGTTGCCAATTTTATTGTTGAACCATTTAAATCAAAGTCCATATTTGATTTATCGATATAAATGGCTGTAGGTATTCTTTGTAATGAAGATATACCACCATATTTTCTTGTTTTAACATTATATGTTCCTTTTTCTAATTTAACTTTTTTAATACCATTTTTTGCTGCATAATTAATTGCTGCTGTTATACCAATACTATTTTTTTCTTGAACAGTTGCTGTATTTTTATCTTTTACAATTCCAAAGCAATTATTGTTTATGACACCAGTAGAGGAGATTGCGTTATTACAAGTTATTGTTACAGTACAAGTTGCTGTTTTTTTATTACTTGTTTTAGCTGTAATTACAACATCACCAACAATCTTTGGTTTAACTTTTCCGTGACTATCTACAGTTGCTATATTTTCGTCACTACTAGTCCATGTTATAGTTTTATCAGTGACATTTGTTGGATTAAACGTTACAGATAACTTAATTGTTGAATTAATATCAACACGTTCTTTAGCTTTTAGGTTTATACTTTCTGCTTTAACGTTTTTATTTGATTTTTCTGCTACAGTGACTTTGCATGTTGTTTTAATTTTACTATTACTTTTTGATGTAATTGTGATCGTTGCTGTTCCTTTTTTCTTAGCTGTTAATTTTCCATTAGATACGGTTACAACATTTGTATTTGAACTAGTGTAAGTAACTCCTTTTTCTGTTGTATTTGATGGATTTAATGTTAATTTAATTGTTGCTTGTTCTCCAACAGTAACACTATATTCTTTTTTATCAGTAGTTATTGATTTAATAGGTACAGCTTTTTGAGCTACAATTACGTTCCTTGTTAATGTCTTATTAGTAGTACCAACTGATAATGTATATTTAATTTGATAAGTACCAACTTTACTATTATTAACGGTTCCACTTACAGTTACTTTATTACTATAATCTTTTCCATCAGAACCAATAGCAGTATAACCGGGATCTTTCCATGTATTACCAATAACGATAGTTTCTTCTTTATCACCTTTTAAATTGAAATTAATTGTAATGGTATTTGAATTATTGTTAGTATTACTATTGTTATTGTTGTTATTATTATTGCTGTTATTATTATTATTGTTATTATTGTTATTACTATTATCGTTATTATTGTTATTATTATTGCTATTATTATTATTATTATTACTATTATCGTTATTATTGTTATTATTGTTGCTATTACTATTGTTATTATTGTTGCTATTACTATTGTTATTATTGTTATTATTATTATTATTGTTGTTATTATTGCTGTTATTGCTATTATTATTGCTATTACTATTGTTATTATTGTTGCTATTATTGTTATTATTATTGTTGTTATTGTTATTATTATCTTTTTCTTCTATTTGTTGCTCTTTGTTTAAATAATGTTTGAACTTATCGAAATTTAGTCCTATAAATACTGCTCCTACTATGAGTATGATAAATATAATTGAGATTATAGAACCATTATTTTTATTATTCATAATATATTACTCCTACTATATTCATTTTATCAATTTTTATATTAAATATTATATATGCGTAATAAATAATTGTTTTTCTTTGTAAAGTTTGTGTAAATAAGTAACTAATTAATTTTATTTATATAATTACATTTACCTTTTTTGATAAAATTAAAATAGGTGAGGTATTTATGAAAAACAAACAATTAATTGTAAAAATGTTATTTTGTTTAATAATTATGCTTTTTTTAAGTATTAACGTAAAAGCTCTTTCTTATGAAGAATGTCAAAATGCTATTCGTGATTCAGCTTATGCCTATTATTATAGAAAGCAAGGAGTTCAATATGATCAACAAGATTTAGTTGATCCTCTTGATTTGAATTCTTCAAAGGGAAGATATCGAGCTGGTGGTGCTTTTAATAAAACTGTATCACCATTATTCTACTTTCCTCCAGAAGATGCAACAGCTCAAGATCCTAGATATGTTGTTTGTTCAACATTTGTCGAAAATGTTATTTATGAAACTTTTAAAAGTAGTGATGGTGTTGGTCTATACTTTGTAGATAATGAAGGTAATATTGAAACAAATACTCAAAACCTAATTAAGTATGGACGTAGGATTAGTACTAATACGGGAAATGTTATTAGTGGTTGGTGGAGAAATCCTGATAATAACGACACCATTGAAAATTTAAAAAATGTTAATAAAGCTAGTGATGGTAGTGCCATTAATTATTGTAATATTTCCAAATGCGGTTCTAAAGGTACTGATAAACGTTGTATAAGAAATAAGAAAAACTTTGATGTTGCAGATGATAAAAAAACTCCTTTAACATATTATGATGTTTATGAAAAGAGTAATCTTGTTATCTTTTATAAAGGATGTATAAATAGTATTAAATGGGAACAAAAGAATTTTGGAAAAGATGCTAATGGTAAAACTATTATAACCGAAGAAGCAAATGTAAGAATTAATAAAGAATTTAAAAAAGTATACAATGATTTTGTTAAAGTATTAAAAGTTGGTGATATCATAGTTAGAACAACCAGAAATGATTCTGGAAATATTCATGGACATGCTTTAATTGTTGTTAACTTTGATGGTAAAAATCCTGTTTTAATGGATACTAGTGCTGGAAGTGGTGAAGGTGACGATAAAGGCGGCAAGTATGACATGACAAATAAAAAAGATCGAACTGAAAAAACAGATGATGGCTTTGGAACCCTTCGAACTAAAAAAATGGCATTATATGGTTCAAATGATAATTTTCGTTGGGATACTAATCCAAGTGGTTATTATGGACCAAAAAGTTTACTTGGTGGTAGTGTTGATGAATTAATAATTATGAGACCATCAAATATTGTTTTAAAAGGTAAAGTTAAAACAAATGATGAAGTTAAAACAATATCTTATAATTTATCTAATAATGTTAATAATAGAAAAAATAAAACCCATTTATCTTCAGTATTAACAGCTAATAGAGAAATGTATGAAAGCATTGCTCCCGGTGATTCAATAACTTATACATTAACCATGACTAATTATAGTAAGACAAAAACTTATGATGCGTCTTATATTATAGGAGTTCCTGCAGGAACAAATCTTGAAACTATAACTGTTAACGGAAAACTATGTGAAACAAAAAAAGAATCTTGCGAAAAATATTATAAAGGTACCTTAAGTATCAATAGTGGTTCATCTGTTACTGTTAAATATAAAGTTCGTGTTCGTAGTAATCATGAATTGGATTCATTCATTACAAATGATACTGTAAGTGTTAATGGTATCAAAATGAAAACGATTAAAACTTTAATTTTAAAACATGCTCCAGCAACTGTAAAGAAACCAGTTAAGCCTAGTAATCCTACTGAAGCAGAAGAAAAAAAGTATCAAGAAGCTTTGGCTAAGTATCTAATTGATAAGAAAGTAAATAATACTTTAAATTCAGATAAAGAGTTTTTAAGTACATTTTATCCTGGTTATGGATTAGATAATAAAAATGCTGAAGATTTAATTAAAATTATTTTTAAGGTTAGTAGTACTTCGTATAAATTAAGAAAATATTCTGGTGCTGATTCTAATACTAAATTTTATTTGGATATGGTTGTTCAATCACCTCAAAAAGAATATCTTGTTAAAGTTAAAGACAGTAATGGTGTTAAAAATAATCCTTTTGGTAATGATCGTATTCCAGGATTATATGGTGGTACACGAACAATTACTGAGTATGATACGAAATTACATGATGGTAGAATTTTAACTCCAAGAACGGATTCATTTATTGAAGGTGATATCTTACTTGTAGTTGATCCTAAATATGATTCTGATAAGAGTTCAATGGGAACATATAATGGCAAATACACTGCATATATCTTTGTATCAGGTAATCAATTTATAACATTAAATGGTAAAAAAATAGTTAAATTATCTAGTGATGTTAGTAAACGACTTATTGATTCCTTGCTAGGTCAAGATTGCTTTGTTGTATTAAGACCTAGAAAACTAATTGGAGGTACAACCACAACTGAAATTCAAGTAACAAGTGTAACTCTTAATAAAGAAGAATTATTATTGAATGTTAAAGAAAGTAATACTTTAAAAGCAACAATAAGTCCAAGTAATGCTACTAATAAAACAATTACTTGGAGTAGTAGTGATAAAACTATTGCAACTGTTAGTTCAAGTGGAAAAGTAACAGCGAAAAAAGCAGGAACAGTAACTATTACTGCAAAAAGTAATAATGGAAAAACCGCTACTTGTAATGTAAAAGTTGAAGCCCCTAGTACAACAATTGATGTAACTAGTATAAGTTTAAATAAAACACAATTAACTTTAGAAGCTTATAAGAGTCAAACCTTAGAAGTAACTGTAACACCAAGTAATGCAACTAACAAGACAATTACGTGGTCAAGTAGTGATACTACTGTTGCAACAGTAGATGATGATGGTTTGGTAACAGGAGTTGGAATAGGAACGGCAACAATTACTGCTAAAAGTAGTAATAATAAAACCGCTACATGTTCAGTAACTATAACTAAAGCTTCAGGTACACCTGGCATTGAAGAACCTGATCCTCCAACCCCAGGTGAAGAAGTTTTAGTAACTAATATTAAATTAAATAAAAAGAAATTAAAATTGAAAGTAGGAGATACTTCAACAATTAGTGCAACAATTTCTCCTTCTAATGCAACTAACCGTGATTTAACTTGGGAAAGTAGTGATGAAGATATCGTAACTATTTCTAATAATGAAGTAACTGCTGTTTCAGCAGGAACTGCTACAATAACCGTAACATCTTCAAATGGTGTTAGTGCAAGTTGTGAAGTTGAAGTAAAAGGTCCTGATCTTAAAGAAGAAGTGGTATTAGAAGAAATCTCTGATATTACTTTGAGCAAAACAGAATTAACAATGTATACTGGTAATGTTGATACAATACAGGCAATTATTAGTCCTAGTTTTGTAAAAGATATCAAATTAACTTGGAAAAGTAATAATCCAAATGTAGTTGTAGTTAATAATTATGGTTCAGTTCGTGCCGTAGGTAAAGGATTTGCTAGAATTACAGTTTCATCAGGAAGTATATCTAGTGAATGCCAAATTACTGTAAAAGATAGACCATCTAGTTATAAATCAGATATTCATGTTACGAATTTATCTTTAAAAGGAAATATTCATCCGGATAAAGATGTTATAGATTTAAAACCTATGGAACATGAAACTTTGTTAATTTCTTTTGAACCTTATAATGCTTCAAATAAATCTGTAACATGGAAAAGTAGTAATCCTAGTGTTGTTGAAGTTGATGATAATGGAATTGTTCTTGCTAAAAAAGTAGGTTCAGCTGATATTATTGCTAAATCAAAAGATGGAACTGAAACGAGAATAAAAATAAATGTAGTTGGTCAAAGTGTAACCTTTATTGATTATTTAAAAAATAATATAATACTTGTAAGTGTTATTGCTTTAATTGTTACTATTATGATGTTTTCAATAATTAGCAATATGTTTAAAAAGAAAAAAGTAGTTGTATATAATAGATAGGAGATTTTTATGAAGAAAATATTTGTATTACTTATAACCTTGTCGTTTGTTTTAATTCCTATTAAAACATTGGCAGAAGAAAATGATTTTAATCCAATATATTATTCTATTGAAGATGAGGAAGAATTAGATGATGATTATATAGAAACTTATGATAATGAATATACTGACGAAGAAGATTTTCCTATTACAGCCTTTTCACCAGAAGTTTCATCTCTTGATGAAGAACCTAAAGAAGAAGTTGTTCCTGAAGAAGATGATAATAGTATTAAAGTAACTAGTGTTGAAGCTGTTATTCTTATTGCAGGAATCTTAGCTTTTGGAATAGTAATTGGTTCAATAATAATGTTTGTTATATTAAAGAAAACTAATAATAAAAAGAAAAAATAGTTTAATAATAAAGTTATAAAGAAAAATCTTTATAACTTTTTATTATATTGTAATAAAAAAGTCTTTTATTTTTTATTAGTTATGTTATAATATTTTTGTTAAATCTTTACGAAAGAGGAGTAATATAATTAATTATTCTAGAGAGTTAGTGTTTGGTGAAAACTAACATAATTATTATATGAACGCTGCTTTTGATTGGATTCCGGTGAAACCCGTTATGTTAATTAAGTCCAAAGTAGGATGGTACCGCGCGAGTCGCTCCTACAAAGGGCTTTTTTTATTGGAGGATTGTATGAAAAAATATTTTAATTTAGCTATTGATGGTCCAGCAGGAGCAGGAAAAAGTACTATTGCTAAAGAAGTTGCTAAAAGATTAAATTTTATTTATGTTGATACAGGAGCAATGTATCGAGCTGTTGGATTATATTATATAAATAAAAACATTGATGTTGAAAATGAAGAAGAAGTTAATAAAGTTCTTGATGATATTAATGTTGAATTTAAGATTATGGATGAAGGTATTAAATTATTCTTAAATGGTGATGATGTAACTGATAAAATACGTACTCAAGAAGTTAGTAATGCAGCAAGTAAGGTTAGTGTTCATAAATTAGTACGTGAAAAGATGGTTAGTATGCAACAAGAAATCGCTAAGAAGAATAATATTGTTATGGATGGACGTGATATTGGAACGGTTGTTCTTCCAAATGCTGACCTTAAAATTTTCTTAACTGCAAGTGTTGAAGAAAGAGCCAATCGTCGTTATAAAGAATATCTTGATAAAGGTGAAGAAGCTGATTTAGAACAAATCAAAAAAGAAATTGAAGAACGTGATTATCGTGATACTCATCGTGATAATAGTCCTCTTCGTGAAGCCGAAGATGCAATCCACCTAGATTCAACCGGAATGGAAATCGAAGAAGAAATAAGTTATATTTTAGATTTTGTAAATAATATTAGAAACGAGGAATAAATATGAAGAGAATGACAAGTCGTGAAATTAGAGATATGTGGCTTAAATATTTTAGTTCTCATGGACATAAAATAGTACCAAGTGCATCTTTAATTCCCCAAAATGATGATACATTATTATGGATAAATGCAGGAGTAACACCATTAAAACGTTACTTTGATGGATCTGAAGTACCAGTTAGTAAAAGACTTACTAATATCCAAAAATGTATAAGAACAAATGATATTGATAATGTTGGTGTAACAAGACGTCATCACACTTTCTTTGAAATGATGGGTAATTTCTCTATTGGGGATTACTTTCGTGATGAAGCTTTAGGTTTTGCTTTTGAATTATTAACCGGTAAAGAATGGTTTGATATTCCTGTAGAAAAATTATATGTTACAGTTTTTCCTGATGATGTTGATACAATTAATCGTTGGATATCTTTAGGAATATTACCAGAACATATTGTAAGACTATCTGATAACTTCTGGGAAATTGGACCTGGTCCTTGTGGTCCTGATACGGAAATATTCTATGACCGTGGTAAAAAATATGATTTTGATGGTAAAGCTCTTAAACACTTTTTAAAGGGTGAAGACAACGAAAGATTTATTGAAATCTGGAATAATGTTTTATCACAATTTAATAGTGAAGAAGGTAAAAAAAGAAGTGAATATAAAGAACTTCCTAGTAAGAATATAGATACAGGAGCAGGGTTAGAACGTTGGGCATGTATTTTCCAAGATGCTGATTCTAACTTTGATACCGATTTATTCTTACCAATTATTAATAAAATTGAAGATTTATCTGGTGTAATGTATGATGGATCAATGCCATTTAAAGTAATTGCTGATCATATTCGAGCTCTTACATTTGCTTTATCTGATGGTGCAACCTTTGGTAATGTAGGACGTGGTTATATCTTAAGAAGATTATTACGTCGTAGTGTACGATTTGGTAAAAAACTAGGTCTTGATGGCTTATTTATGTATAAATTAGTTGAAGTAGTAGTTGATAACATGAAAGATGTTTATCCATACTTAGAGAAGAAAGAAGCTCGTGTTAAAGCTCTTGTAATGCAAGAAGAACAATTATTCAATAGAACTCTTAAAGATGGTGAAAAGAAACTAGCAGAATTAATGGATGAATCTATTGATAAAACAATAAGTGGAGCTGATGTATTCAAATTATATGATACTTATGGATTCCCTTATGAACTAACACTTGAATATTTAAATGAAAATGGCTACACAACAAATAAAGAAGAATTTGATAAATATATGGCTAAACAAAAAGAAACAAGTAAGAGTAATGTTCATCATGAAAATGCCATGTCAACGCAAAATGAAGCCTTATTAAACTTTACTCTTCCTAGTGAATTTATCTATGATAAATATAAATTAAAAGGAAAAGTAATTGGTTTATTTAATAAAGATAAAGCAGTTGATAAGATTACTAAAGAAGGTTTAGTTATTCTTGATAAAACATGTTTCTATGCTACTGGAGGTGGAGAAGTTAATGATACAGGTATTATGACTTGTCCTACTGCTAAAGCAAGAGTTCTTGATGTTAATAAAGCTCCTAATGGACAAAATATTCATCAAGTTAAAATATTAAGTGGTGTTATTAAGTTAGGTGATACATTTGATTTATTAGTTGATGAAGATAAAAGAAAACGTATTGAATGTAACCATTCATCTGTTCACTTACTTCAATATTCACTAAGAAGTTTAATTAGTAAAGAGATTAGTCAAGCTGGTAGTAAGGTTGATGAACAAACTCTTCGTTTTGACTTTAATTATAGTGGCAAGATTTCTGATGAAGAACTTATTAATGTTGAAAATAAAGTTAATGAATTAATAGGTGCTAAGATTAAACGTGAAGTTGAAATTAAAAACATTAATGATGTTGATCGTAATGAAGTAATGGCTTTATTCGATGAAAAATATCATGATACGGTTCGTGAAGTAACATTTGGTAATTCTCATGAATTATGTGGTGGTTGTCATACAAAGAATACTTCTAATATCAAAAGTTTTGCAATCATTGATTTCACTTCTAAAGGAAGTAATGTTTATCGTATTGAGGCTGCTACTGGTGATAAGATAGAAAACGCTTTACTTGAATCATCTAAACAATATAATGATGAAATTGTTAAGTTAGTTATTAAAGCTAAAAGTATTATTAGTGAAGCTAAGAATAATGGTATTAAATTAAAATTTGAACCAATTCTTCCTAAAGAAGAATATGATAGTTATAAAGATATTGTTTCTCTTAAAAATACTTTATTAACACTACAAGAAGAAGTTAAGAATTTAGAGAAAGAATATAATAAAGTTAAAGAAGAAAAATTTGTTAAAGAATTATCTTTCTTAGAAGAAGATATTAAAGAAGTTAATGGTAATAAATATCTATTAAAATTAGTTACTGATATGGATATTAATTCATTAAAACAAGTTATGGATAACTTAGTTAATGAAAATGATAATTTATTTATTTTAATTGTTAATCAAATGAAATCTAATATTAATTTCTTAGCTCGTTCTAATTCATCTATTAATGCAGGAACGGTTATTCGTGATGTAACTAATAGATGTGGTGGTAATGGTGGTGGATCTAATAAATTCGCTCAAGGAGCTGGAAAAGATATTACTGAAATAAATGATATTTTTGATGAAATATTAAATGGTAAATACAATGAATAATTTATATTTTATTGAAAGTGATAATCATATAATTCTTGATAAGTATGTTAAAGAAATATTAAAAGATAATAAAATAATAGAAGAAGAACTAATAAGATATGATTTAGATGAAGTTAATATTTCTAATGTTATTATGGAACTTAATACTTATGGATTATTTACTAATAAAAAAATTGTTTTTGCAAGTAATGCATCTTTCTTAACAACAGATAAAAGTGAGATTAATCATGATGTTGATGAATTTATAAAGTATGTTAATAATCCTAGTGATAATATTCTTATTCTATCTTGTAGAAAGTTAGATGGTAAAAAGAATGTTAGTAAATTAGTTAAAGAGAAATTTAAAATAGTTGATGTTAATATTAATTATCAAGATTATGTTAAAGAAAAAACTAAAGGATATAAATTTAATTCAAGTGATATTATTTACTTTTTATCGCTTACGACAGAAGATATTGATAGAATTAATAATGAATTAGATAAATTATTAATGTATAAATTAGATGATAAAGTAATAACAAAAGAAGATATTGATTTAATTGTTGTTAAAAAGATTGATGATAATATCTTTGATCTAATTGAAGCAATTATTAAAAAAGATAAAAAGCGAAGTCTAACTATTTATAATGATATTGTTAGCTATGGAGAAGAAATCTTTAAGATACTTATTAGTTTATCTAATCAAATAAGACTTCTTCTTCAAGTTAAAATATTAAGTAATCTTGATGATTTAGATATCGCTGATAAACTTAATTTAAAGAATCCTAAACAATTATATTTTTTAAGACAAAAAATATTAAATTATAAAAAGAGTGAACTTGTAGATTATTTATATAAATTATCCATTATGGATGAAGAATTAAAACTAGGTAAAAGTTTACCTGAAGTAGTTTTTCCAGTTTTTATTGCAAGTTTATAAAGGGGAATAATTATGAAAAAGAATTATATAATTTATATTTTTATTATTTTAATTGTTATTGTTATATTCTTAATGTTTATGCCAGGTAGTAGTGATACTGCTATCCTTGTTCTTAAGGGAGACGATTATGCCTTATATCAAGGAGAAGATTATCATGAGCCTGGTTATGAAATAAAGAATAATCAAAGTGATATAAATAGTTATCATGTTGATGTTTCAAATAATATTAATAATATGATTATTGGAACATATAAAGTTATTTATAAATTATATAGTTCTTCTAATGATTTATTAGATACTAAAGAAAGAAAAGTATTTGTTATCGCTAATGATAAAAATATTGTTTTTGAATTAAATGGTGAAGAAATAGAATATTATTTTATAGGGACATATCTTGATAAAGGTTATGTTGCTAAAAATAATAGTGTTGATATATCAAATAATGTTAGAGTTGATAATAAAGTTAATAATGATGTTATAGGAACCTATAATGTTACTTATACGTTATTTTCTAATGGAAAAGAAAGAAAATTAGAAAGAATAATTAATATTGTTGACTTTGATATTAAGGTAGTAAATGATTCACAAAATAAAACATTGTCTTTAGAAATAAAGAATAAAGATTATGATTATGTTTTAATGCCTAATAATGAAAAAAATAGTAGTAAAGACATATCTTATAAATATGGTGATAGTAAAAAAGTAACTTTTGATATTTATTTAAAAAGTGGATCACATAAAGTATATGAAGTTGATATTAGTTCATTTGATAATGATAAACCAAAAGGTAGTTGTACAGCAACTCTTGAATCAAATAATCTTTTAAATGTTAATATATCTGCAAGTGATTCTAGTGGAATTAAGAAATATCAATATAATAATAAAGATTATACTACTAATAAATTTAGTATTAATGATACTAACAATCCTATTGTTATTTTAGTATATGATAATAATGATAATTATGCTGAAATAACATGTAAGAAAAAAATGGGAAGTAGTATTAAAAGTATTAATACGACTAAATCAACATATATAAAATGTAATTCAAATTTAGATAATGATAATAAAACTCTTGATGATAATATTAAAAGTTTTGGTTATAAAACAAGAGATAGTGTTGTTTATAGTGCTTTATATCTTGCTAATTATGATAAAAGAATTGCTTATCAATGGGGTGGAAAATATCAACATAAAGGATTAAATCCTAATTGGGGATGTAAAAAGGAAGTTAGTCTTCATGATGGAAGACTTATCTGTGCTCGTGAATTATCAAGTTCAACTTGTGAAGCCGGTCTTGATTGTACTGGTTTTACAGCTTGGGCCTTTGTACAGGCAGGTTTTTCTCCAGATATTATAAGAACTAGTAGTCAATCAACAGGTATGTGGGGTAACTTTAATGCTAAGTCTCATAAATATGCTTTTAATAAAAATAATTTAGATTATATTAATAAAATTCAAATTGGTGATTTAGTATGGCGAGAAGGTCATGTAGCAATGGTAATTGGTATTGGTAATGACTCATTACAAATTGTCAATGCTAAACTAAATATCGATGTTCAAAAAATAAGTAAGTATACAGGTAAATCAATTGATGGTCCAAGTAATAATTTCACTCATTTTGTCCTATTTGAAGATTTTTATAAAATGTATGGAGCAAATAGTTAGTTACTTTACAAAGAGTTATATTTTTGCTATCATAATTTTGGATTGAAAAGGTTTTTCAATCAAGGAGGAAAATGAAAGAGATTATTTTAGACCATCCAATGGTTAAACACAAAATATCAATTTTAAGAAATGAGAAAACAAGTACAAAGGAGTTTCGTGAATTAGTAGCTGAAATAGCAAGTTTACTTTGTTATGAAGCACTTAAAGATGCTAAGTTAAAAAAGATTAAAGTTAAAACACCAATGGCAGAAACAACTGGTTATCAAGTAGATGAAAATGATTATGCATTTGTACCAATTCTTCGTGCTGGAATGGGTATGGTAGATGGTGTACTTGAAGTTATGCCAAATGCTAAAATTGGTCATATTGGACTTTATCGTAATGAAGAAACATTAGAACCAGTTAGATATTATTGCAAACTTCCAAAGAATGCTAAGAACAAAGAAGTATTCTTACTTGATCCAATGCTTGCAACTGGTGGAAGTGGAAGTGCTGCTATTGAAATGCTTAAAAAAGATGGCGTTAAGAAAATAAAATTCTTATGTGTTATAGCTGCTCCATGTGGTATTGAAAGAATAAAGAAGGATCATCCTGATGTTCAAATTTATTGTGCTCAACTTGATGAAAAACTAAATGATATTGGTTATATTGTTCCAGGCTTAGGAGATGCAGGGGACCGTATATATGGAACTAAGTAGAAAGGAGAATCATAATGATTAAGGAATTTAAAGAGTTCATTAACAAAGGTAATGTAATGGACATGGCTGTAGGTGTAATTATTGGTGCAGCTTTTGGTGCTATTATTACTAGTCTTGTTAATGATATCATTATGCCTTTAGTTGGAATGATCACAGGTGGTGTTGATGTAACTAACTTATCAGTTAAAGTTGGTGACGCTACACTTGCTTATGGTAACTTCATTCAAGCTGTTATTAACTTCTTAATTATCGCTATAGTTATCTTCTTAATGGTTAAAGCTGTTAACAAATTAACTAAGAAGAAAGAAAAAGAAGAAGAAAAACCAGCTAAGAGTGATGAAGTTAAATTACTAGAAGACATTCGTGATTTATTAAAAAAACAAAAATAAAATAAAAGAGTCTAATCAATAGACTCTTTTTTTTATTAGTTAGTTGATGTTCAATATGTTTAAAACCTTTTATAATTATGATAGAATAAGTCATATAGGTATATAATGACAAATATAATACTACATGGGTGATTGTAATTATGAAGAAAAAGATAATTATATTTATTTTAGCAATTTTAATAGTTATTGCTTTATTTAGGATATATGATAGCAATTATGGAAAGCCTTTTTTAGAAAATAAAGAAATAATATATACAAATGATGATATTATTTTAAAACAAAAAAAGATAGATAATAAAATTAGAAAGATAATTAAGGAAAAGCATTCGTTAGATGATGCACAAGTTTTATTAAATCCATATGAGTTATCTCCTTTAACAGCATTGATAATTTTCAGCACTAATACTAGTGAAAAAGTAGATGTTATAATAAATGATAAAAAAGTTACAACAATGGAGAAATCTTTTGATCATTTTATTCCCATTTATGGATTAAAACCAGATTATAATAATAAAATTGAATTAAAAACTAATAATTCTTCTAAAGTGTTTGAAATAAAAACTGAAAAATATATAGGTAATTCATTTAATGTTGAAAAAACGTCCAATAATTTAGATAAACTATATTTGATATCGACTAATTTTACAAATAATCGTATTTATGATAAAAACGGGAATTTAATGTGGTTTATAAGAGGAGATTATGCAGGAGATATCGAGTATATTACTAATGATACTTTTTATATAAGTGATAAATATCAAGGCGTAAATGGTATAAAAATTAATTACCCAAGTATTCTTAAAATGGATTATTTAGGTAAAATTCATGAAGAGTATGTATCTTCATACGGTTATCATCATGAAATAGTTCAATTAAAAAATAATAGAATACTTGTACTTGGAAATGATGATAATTCTAAATATCTAGAATCGAATATTTATATTTTAAATTTGAAAACAGGTCTTATTGAAAAAGAATTAGACATGTATAATGTTATGGCCAAAATCGATAAGAAGTGGGTTGATAGTTTTGGAAATCATTTTGATTTTGTTTGTAATTCAGCTGAATATGATGAAGATACTGGAGATTTGCTAATTTCATCAAGAGGTTTTAATTCGATTATAATGTTGAATTTAAATACTGAAGAAATCAAATGGATTTTTGGTAATCCTAATTTTTATTCGAATAGTTTTAAAAAATATTTATTATCCTATGAAGGAAATTATCCAGCAGGACAACATACAGCACACTTAGATGAAAATATTTTAACTATACATAATAATAATTATGATATGTTTAATATTAAATCTACAATTGCTGAGTATAAAAAATTATATACTGCTGCTGAAATGTATGAAATAAAAGATAATGAGATAAGAAAAATATGGGAGTATGATAATAGCAAAAATGAATTTTCTAAAGTTGCAGGAGCCTTTGAATTTTTAAACAATGGTAACAAATTAATTACTTATGGATGGTCTATAAGTAAAAAAGGTCATGATAAAGTATCTCTTAATGATGAAAAATATCTACGAGGAATTGTTGTTGAATTAGATAAAGATGATAAAGTGTTATTTCGAGCTAATACAAAAGATTTAATATATCGAACTTATAAAGTTGATTTTTATTTAGATGAAACTAAGAATTATGAAGTTTGTGATTATAAGAAGCTTAGTTCCATGGATGAAACAAGTTGGGTTAAAACATCATCGATTGCCAAAAGATTAAAAAATAGTGGAGATACAGATATAGAAGTAAGTCTATATAATAATAGAATTTCACTTGATGGCAATTTTCAAGAAGACGATGAAATTAATATATATTTGGTATCTAAAAGAAATAAGACATATATATATAATTATAAAGAAAAAGATAATAAGGAGTTTGTAAATTCTATCAACTTATATAAAAACGATGGATTATATGCATTATATATTGAAGTTAATGGTAATATGTTTGATACTAAAAAAGTATTAGATTTTGGAGTTTAAATGAAAAAATATCATTTTATTTTATTTATTATTACAATTATTTATGGGATATCAATCTTTTATGATATTTATAGAGATAATAGAGAAGAGTATTTAAATAAAATAGATAATGTAGGTGACTCTTTATCTGAACGATTATTAAATATTAACAATGTTGTAACAACTGGTTCAGGTCTTTATAAAGATAATGATAGATATGTTTTTAAAGGAATATGTAATAATTATATTTTGTTTAGTGATAGATTATGGCGTATTATTTCTTTAGAAAACGATGGAACTATTAAAGTTGTTTTAGATGATATTTTATCAAATTATTCATTGGAAGAATTAGATACTAAATTTTATAATTCTTTAGATAAAGACTTAATTAGTTATCATAGATTTAATTTAACAAATTGTAATTATAAAGATATAAAAACAAAAAAAGATATAGAGAAAATAAAAGAGTATTATAAAGATTATTATATTTGGTTATTAGATCTTAAAGATATAGTTAATGCATCATTATATGTTGACTTTGATGAGTACTTAAATATCTATTTTTGGATTAATAAAAATAGTAACTATTTGTATATTGATTACGAATATGCTATTTACAATGATTTATGTGTTAATAAAACTTTTATCAAGAATGAAAGATGTGATAATTTAAGACCAGCTTTATATTTAAAAGATGATGTATATTTATTAAAAGGAAAGGGGACTAAGGATAATCCTTATGTGTTAAAAAATGAAAATAGTTAGATACTTGACTTTAGTAATAGTAATCCTTGTTATTAGTGTAATATGTTATCGATATTACGATACAAATGATTATGTAACTTTGTGGTTTGGTAATCAAAAAATAGAATTTTATGAAAATAGTACTGATGAAATATTATATTTGGATTCTTTTAACAACGAAAAAGATTTAATAATTAAAAGTTTTAGAAATAAAGAAAAAATAAAAATTGATGGTAAAAGAATACTATTTTATAAAAATTGTGGTAAAAAAGAAATAGATCGATATAGTTTTTTAACAGTATCTATAAAATATAATAATGCATCCAAATATAAAAATTATAAAATATATTTATTACCAGAATTTTTTCCAGAGTATAAAACTTCTGGAGAATCTAAAACAAAAGGTGATTATTATTTAACAACATATACGTCGAATGTAAATTATATTTATAAATTGAATAATCAGGGAAAAGTAACTTTCTATAAAAAGACCAATGCTCGAACATATATTTTTAAGAAAGAATTAATAAACAATAAAACATATTATACATATATTGATTCTAATGTTGAGATTGATAATTCTAATATTGAAAATAATAATTTAGTTTATAGTATTAATGTATTAGATGAAAATTATAATTTAGTAAAAAAATTCTCTTTAAGTAATAACTATAATCTTAATTTACATGATTATATTATGTTAAATTTGGATTGGTTTATAGTTAGTTATTATGAAAAAGATGATATCACAGAAAATACAAATGATAAAAAAATAATAATTGGTGAATTTAAAAACGGGAAAAAAATATGGGAATATTCTGAAGAAAAATATGATATGATTTATAACTATGATGATAGTTTGCATTTTAATTCTTTCAAAATAGATAGTGATGATAATTTACTTGTAAGCTTTAGAAATACTAGTGAAATAATGAAAATCGATCGAAAAACAGGTGAGCCAATTTGGATATTAAATGGAACTAATAATATGTTTGATAAAGAAATCTTTAAAAATCAACATGCTATTGAAAAATATAAAGATAAATATATTGTATATAGTAATAATGATTCTGTTAATGGAATAGATGAAGCAACAACTAAAGTATCTAATTTGAAAAGTTCAATTGTCGAGTTTAAAATAGATGAAGACGAAAGAAAAATCAAAGAGTATAAAACTTATAGTTTACCTGTTCTTTCTGGAATCTATTCCAGTGCATATCCAATTAATGATGATATATATGTTATATCATATGGGGCTTTTAATGATTCAGCTAATTCTAATTTTGAAGAAATAAATTTAAAAACTGGTGAAGTATTATTTTCATTTAAATATTTAGGATCATCTTATATATATAGAGTATATAAGTTCTAGGGGGATTTTATGTTAAACATTAATAATTTGTTTAAATCATACAATAAAGATATTGTTTTAGATAATATTTCTTTTTCCTTTGAAGAAGGGAAAATATATGGTATTATCGGTGATAATGGTAGTGGTAAAACAACTCTTTTGAATTGTATTGCTAATAGAATAAACTATAATGGAAAGATTCTTTTAGACAAAGAAACATTTGATGTTTCATATGTTACTTCACCACCATTATTACCAGAATTTTTGACTCCTATCGAATTAATTAATTTTTCACTAGGAGAGAAATATTTGAATAAGTTAGATGATTTAAAAATAAAACAAGATGATCAAAATAAACTTATAAAAAATTGTTCATTAGGAACAATAAGTAAAGTACAATTTTTAATTGCGGTTAATTCTTTTGATAAGATTCTTTTATTAGATGAACCTTTTTCAAACATGGATCAAAATTCTAGAAAAAAATGTGAAACGATAATTAAAAACAAAAAAGATAATAAAATTATTATTATTACATCACATGATTATGACCTAATAGATAAAGTTTGTGATGATGTATTATTATTAAAAAATCATAAATTGAAATTGATTTCAAAGAAAGAATTAATAAAATGAAGTACATTATTTTAAAAAAAGATTATTATGTAAATAAAATTAATTATTATTTAATTAATATTTTTAAAGTAAATTTAAAAATAGGTTTTCTTTTTTTACCAATTATTTTTGTTAAATATTTTTTACTTAATCTGTTATTGTTTTCAATATATCGAAAAACAAATAATATCTTTTTGTTTTATAATATATTTATTACTATGAATATTTTTAAAAATGTATTTGATGATAGAATGATAGATCAACAGTTAATCTGGTCATTAAATATTAAAAAAAAATATTATTATAATAGTCTTATTATTTTTGAAAATTTGTTTTTGTTTATTGTAAATTTTATTTCATTATTGCTAATTGGATTTGATATTGTTTCTACTATATTATTAGCTTTGATGTCATGTCAATCATTTATGAAATTCATCAATAAGAAATTAATTATTTTATTATCTATTTTTTTGCTTTCACTAACGATATTTCAAATATATATCTACAATTTAGTGTTCCCGGTAAGTATAGTTATAGGATTAAATATAATATTTTATTTTTTGATAAATAATAAAATAGTAAAGAATTTAGCTATTGATAAAAACAAATTAATAATTAAAAAAAATAATATGGGTTTAAATTTATTATCAATTTTTAGAAACATTAAAAAATTTAATATTTTTTTTATAGAATTATTAATTACTTTTTTAATTTTTGGATTATTAATTTATTTTTGCAATCAAAATATTATTCTTTATAATTCAACTCATGACTTTTTGAATAATAATATAATTTTCTTGTTTTTAATAATATTATTGTTGAATCAAACAATTTCTTTCAAAATATTTGACGAATGTGATAAAAAACTAAGTGTATTTTCATTTTATAAAAAAAATAAAAAAGTATATTTAAAAGAAAGAATTATAATTAATATTTTAATAAATATAATTCCAATTTTAATATTATCGATATTTTTATTGCTTTTAAAAATTAATATTTTATATATAGTTTTGATAATAATTTTAAATATATTTATTTCTTTAATGAACATGATAATATATTTAAAGAATGGAATAGAGAAATTCAATATAATATATGTTGCTTTGTATATGATTATATTGATAATTACAATTATATAAATTTATGTTATAAAAAAATAATAATTTTTATTATTTTTTTTTATACATTAATAATAGATTTTTATCGTTAAATATTATATAATTACAATTGAGGTAGTATATGAAGAATAAGAAATACTTGTTTTTATTTTTAATAATACCAATTCTAGTTATATTTATAAGTAGATCTTTTTCACTTAGATATACACAAGAAATAAAAAAAGTAGAAATACAAAGTAGTGATTATAACAATCCTGGTTCATGGCATATAGATAAATCAGCTGAATGGACAGATTTTGGTAAGGCAAGAGTAACCTTTGATGTTAGTTCGGTAATGAAAACATCTAACGTTAGGTATAAAGACGTTATTTTTGTCATGGATGTATCTGGTTCAATGTCAGGAAGTAAACTAAATAGAGCAAAGCAAGATGCAATTGATTTAACGAATTATTTACTTTCCGATAGTCATAATAGTATTGCTTTAATAACATTCGATACAACATCTGAAGTAATATCAGGATTTATCAATGATAAAGATCAAATGGTAAATTATATTACGAATTTAACTGACAAAGGCTGTACAAATTATAATGCTGGTTTATTAAATGTTGATACTGTAATGGAGAATTATGTTAAAAATGAGAATAAAGATTTAGTATTGTTATTCTTAACAGATGGTTATCCAAATGAAGATACACCAAATCAAATCGCAACATATGGTATCTTAAAAGATAAATACCCATATATGACCATAAATGGTATTCAATATGAAATGGGAAAAAATATAATTCAAGAAATAATTGAAATATCCGATTATCAGTTTATTGCAAATCAAGATACATTAAATAATGTTTTATTTGAAGCAACTACTCCTCCAATTCCATATGATAGTTTTGTAGTAACAGATTATATAAATGATGAATATTTCTATATTGAATCAGTTAATGATATTAATGTGCCATTTGGAGAAGTATCACTAGAAGTAGAAAATGGTGTTCAAAAGATAACTTGGAATCTTGGAAATGAATATATAACGGGCCGTAATGTTAAGATGACTATAGATCTTAAATTGAAAGAAGAATTTCATAATACAAGAGGATTTTATCCAACGAATAAGAGCGAAACAATTGTATCAAAATTGCCAGAAGAAAACGAAAAAACAACTGAAAGTGATTTAACCCCTGTTTTAAAAAATTCATTTAATGTATATTATAAAACAAATGCTCCTGAAGGGTGTGATTTACCAACATTTGAAACTGAAGAATATATGGCGTATCAAACAGTAAATAAAAGACAAGATATGTTATCTTGTCCTGGATATATATTTAAGGGTTGGTATATAGATGGGGAAAGTTTGATAGGATTAAAATTAATTAATGATGATATGTTTATTATGCCACCGCATGATGTGGTGATACAAGGTACTTGGACAAGACAATGGTTAGTTAAAACAATGGATGGAGAGGTAAGAATAAAACTTGATGGTACTTTAATGAAACATAATAGTACGACTTCGAGAACTTTTGGAAGAAGTATAAGTAGAGATAGCTTTGAAAGTATCACAACATTAGATGAAATCAATGTTCCTCCAAGTGCAATTGATTCTTGGGATGTCTCTGCAGAAAGAAACGGTTCAGTAATAGCTTGGTATAAAGACGAAGACGAAAATGGTAAATATGAATTATATATTGCCCAAGATGATGGAGTAAAAGCCAATCCTGATAGTAGTTATGCTTTTTACTATTTTAGAAATGTAAATTCCATAAATTTGGATAATTTTATTACAAATAATACAACAAATATGTCTTATATGTTTTCATATTTGGGTTATAATAATTCAACATTTGATTTTGACTTTAGTGATCTTAATGTCTCTAGTGTAACAAATATGGCATCTATGTTTGCTAGTGCTGGATATAAAGCAACGACATGGGATGTGGGAGATTTAAGCGGATGGGATACTTCGAAAGTAACAAATATGTCCTCAATGTTTTCAAGTGCTGGATATACATCATCAACATTTGATTTGAATTGTTTAAATGATTGGGATACTTCAAAAGTAACAAATATGTCCTCAATGTTTTCAAGTGCCGGATATAATGCAGCAACGTTTAATTTGAATTTAAGCGACTGGGATACATCAAGTGTAACAAACATGTCCTCAATGTTTTTAAGAACTGGATATAAGTCTACAACTGTTAATGTTAACTTGGTTGGTTGGAATAATGTTTTGGTAACTAATATGGATAATATGTTTGATTATTTGGGATATAGTGCAACAACAGCCAACATAGATTTAAGTAATTGGAAAAATCCAAGTATGACTAAATATAAAAGTTTATTTAGTAATATATTTTATGATGCAAAGACTACAGTAACCATAAACTTATCTAATTGGGAAAGTCCAAATGTAACAGATTTTAGTAGCATGTTTAATGATTTATGTCATAGACATTATGTCGATTATGATGGTTATCTAAATTTGGAATATGATTATGGGGCAAAGAATGTAACGGTAAATTTAACAAATTTTGATACTAGCAATGCAAGAGATATGAATAATATGTTTTATAAAGCCGGATATAAATCTTTGAATTTTGAAATAATAGGTTTAGATACTCTTGATACATCAAAAGTAACAAATATGTCTTCAATGTTCTCACTTTCAGGAAGATATAGTACAACGGCATGGAATATTGGCGATTTAAGTGATTGGGATACATCAAATGTAATGAATATGGGATCTATGTTTGCTAGTGCAGGATATAGTGCACCAACATGGAATATTGGCGATTTAAGTGATTGGGATACCTCAAAAGTAACAAATATGGCATCAATGTTTGCTGGTGCGGGACATGATGCTACAACATGGAATATTGGAGATTTAAGCGATTGGGATACCTCAAAAGTAACAAATATGGCATCAATGTTTTCAAGTGCGGGATATACATCATCAACATTTGAATTGAATTGGTTAAATGACTGGGATACATCAAGTGTAACGAATATGTCATCAATGTTTTTGAAAGCCGGATATAGTGCACCAACGTTTAATTTGAATTTGAGCGATTGGGATACATCAAAAGTAACAAATATGTCATCGATGTTTTCAAGTGCGGGATATAATGCTACAACATGGAATATTGGAAATATAAATAATTGGGATACATCAAAAGTAACAAATATGACCTCTATGTTTGCTTCTGCAGGATATAGAGCTACAACGTGGGATATTAGTGACCTGGGCGATTGGGATACATCAAGTGTAACAACGATGTATTGTATGTTTGCTTCTGCAGGATATAATGCAACGACATGGAGTGTAGGAGATATAAGTGGATGGGATACCTCAAAAGTAACAGATATGGCCTCTATGTTTTCGAAAGCCGGAAATAAAGCCACTACATGGGATATAGGTGATTTAGATAATTGGGATACCTCAAAAGTATCTAGTATGTCTTATATGTTTAACGAAGCAGGATATAGTGCTACAACCTGGAACATTGGTAATTTAAGTGGATGGGATACCTCAAAAGTAACAAAAATGAATAATATGTTTTATAAAACTGGACATAAAGCGACAACATGGAATATAGGTGATTTGGATAATTGGACAACATCAAGTGTAACAACCATGGAAGCTATGTTTAATGAGGCTGGATATAGTGCCACTACATGGAATATAGGTGATTTAAGTGGATGGGATACCTCAAAAGTAACAAGTATGGCCTCTATGTTTTCGAAAGCCGGATATAAAGCCACTACATGGGATATAGGCGATTTAGATAATTGGACCATTGGAAACGTAGATTCAATTTCAAATATGTTTGATTATGCTGGATATAGTGCAACGACATGGAATATAGGAGATTTATCAAATTGGAATATATCAAAAATTAAAAGTTTATACCAAATGTTTAATAATGCTGGATATAGTGCAACGACATGGGATATAGGAAATTTAAATAATTGGGATACATCAAGTGTAACAAGCATGTATTGCATGTTTTCTAACGCAGGATATAGTGCAACGACATGGAATATAGGAAATTTAAGTAATTGGAATACTTCAAAAGTAACAAGCATGTATTCAATGTTCTATGGTGCAGGATATAGTGCAACAATGTGGAATATAGGTGATTTAAGTAACTGGGATACATCAAAAGTAACAACTATGTATCGAATGTTCAATAATGCAGGCCATAATGCCACAACATGGAATGTAGGAAATTTGAGTAATTGGAATACGTCACTAGTAACTACAATGAATAGTATGTTCTATGGTGCAGGATATAATGATGAGGAATTTACTTTAGATTTGAGTAATTGGAACACATCAAAAGTAACAAACATGTCATATATGTTCCAAAATGCAGGATACAACTCAACATCATGGGGTATAGGAACATTAACAAATTGGGATACATCAAAAGTAACTGAAGTATATAGTATGTTTGAAAATGCAGGCCATAATGCGACAACTTGGAATGATATGGGTACATTAAATCTTTATGCTGGTAAATTTTCAAGAATGTTTTATGATTGTAGTGGTGCTAAATTGATTTTAAATATGTATGTTAATACATCAAATTCATCGTATTACACTGATATTTTCAAAAACGCTGCTACAACTGAAGGAGCAGAAATAATAGTTAATTATTCAAGTGGTGCATCTAATTATGTAGATAGATATATAGCAACTAAATCTGCTAACTCTAATGTTGTTAAAGGCGAATTGTTGAGTTAATAAATTATTAGCAAATAAAAGAGTTTAATTATAAACTCTTTTTTTGTATAATAAAGTTATGGAAGAAATTAAGAATGATGATTTAATTGAGTACTTAAAATATTTAGAATATAATCGTAATTATAGTGGTAATACGCTTCTTAATTATGAACTTGATATTAAAGAATATTTAAGTTTTATTAATAGTGAAGGGTTAGATTACCTTGATATAACTTATCAAGATTTAAGAGGACTTTTGGATAGTTATCAAGATAAAAAATACAAGAGTACTAGTATAAGAAGAAAGATAAGTAGTCTAAAAGGTTTTTATAAATATTTAGTTCGTAATAATAAAATAAATACTAATCCCTTTATTTATGTAACACTTCCTAAAAAAGAAAAGAAATTACCTAAATTTTTAAATATAAATGAAATGGATGAATTATTTCTTCCCGTTGATTTTAATGACTTTTTAAGTTTAAGAAATAGACTTATTATTGAACTATTGTATGCAACTGGTATTCGTGTATCAGAACTTGTTAGTATTAAACTTAATGATATTAGTTCTGATTCAATTAAGATAACAGGTAAAGGTGATAAAACAAGAATTGTTTTCTTTAATGATGTTTGTAAAAAATATATAGATAAATATTTAATTCTTCGAAAGGAAATAAGTAAATGTGATTATTTAATTATTAATCATAATGGTAATAAAATAACTACTCGAATGATACGTAATATTATTAATGATATGATTAATAAAACATCAATTGTTAAACATGTATCACCCCATGTTATAAGACATACTTTTGCAACTCATTTATTAAATAATGGTTGTGATTTATTAACGGTTCAAGAACTACTTGGTCATTCTTCTATTTCAACAACAGGTATTTATACACATGTAAGTAGTGAACATATAAGAGAAGTTTATTATAAAACGCATCCACGTAGTAAAATTTAAGTAAAGCATAAACAGTAATTATATTTTATGGTATACTATTTAAGAGAGAGAATTTAAAGGAGTTATTATGGGTAAAAAAAAGAAAAGGGTAAAGAAAAGCGGTATTGTTATTTTAGTAGTTTTATTTGCTTTAATAATTACAGGTTTTGTTATCATTTCAAATAAGATTAAAGAGAAAAATCGTCTTAAAGAACATGAATCTATGTATCTTGCAAGTGATACTAATAAAATAACTTTATATGATGAATTATCTAAAGAAGTAGAATCTATTTATCGTGGTAATACGGTTGATGTTTATAAAAATGTTTTACTAGAAGATGGCAAAGTAAAAATAGTTTATAAAGATAAAACATATTATATTGATAATAAATATTTAGTTAAAGATAAAAAAGATATTGTAAAAGAAAAAGAAAAATATGTTCGTACTTCAATTGATCTATTAACTAATTATCAACAACCATATATAGAAACTTTATCTAAAAAAGGTGATAAGTTAGAAATAATTGGTTATTCTAAACTTGATGATGAAGGTAATGCAATAAGTTATAAAGTAAAAACAAGTGATGGTCATACAGGTTATATTAGAAGTAAATATGTTGTTGATACCCATGAAGAAGCTAATAAAAATTATGATGAAGATGGTATTTATAAGACCCATAGTTCAAGAAAAGATAAATTAGGTGGTGGAAATGGTGGTAGCCTAGACTATTATCCAGTTATTAAACCTAAATTTAGTGATAATCCAATGCCTGATCAAGTTTATGCTTTATATCTAAATGGTACAAAAGCTGTAATTAGTAATGTCGATAAATATATTGAATATGCTAAAACAACAAAAATTAATGCTTTTGTTGTTGATATTAAAGATAGTGGTGTAACTGGTTATGCTTCACCTTTAATGAAAGAGATATCACCAACTAGTTATAAAAATGCTCAAAATAGTTTAGATGATTATCAAAAAGCCATAAAGAAAATTAAAGATAATGGATTCTATGTAATAGGAAGAATTACAACTTTTAAAGATGATTATTTTATAGCTGATCATAAAGATTATGCGATAGCTCAAAATGGAAAAGCATTGAAGTATAGTAGTGCTTATTGGCCATCTGCTTTTAATCGAAAAGTATGGGAATTTAATGTTGGACTTGCAATTGAAGCTGTTCAAAAAATGGGCTTTAATGAAATTCAATTTGATTATGTAAGATTTCCAGATAGAATGCAATCTATTGAAAAAACTCTTGATTACTTAAATACATATAAAGAAACGAAAGCGGAAGCTATTCAAAGATTTTTAATGTATGCAACAGATGTCTTACATGAATTTAATGTTTATGTATCCGCTGATGTGTTTGGTGAAAGTAGTTGGGGTTATGTAACTGCTTATGGACAGTATTGGCCAGCAATATCAAATGTTGTTGATGCTATAAGTGCAATGCCATATACAGATCATTTTGATCGATCTAATAGTACTTATTGGACTAATCCATATCAAACAATGAAGAATTGGGGTAAGACAGCAGCTGAAAGACAAAAAGAAATTCCAACTCCTGCTATTGCTCGTACTTGGATTACAGCATACAATACACCTTATTGGAATCCAACAGTTCCATATAATGGAGAAAAATTAACAGAACAAATTAATGGATTATATGAAGTTGGTTTAAAGGGTGGTTACATGACATGGAATAGTGGAAGTAACTTAGAGAAGTATAAATTGCAAAAAAGTGCATTTACAAAGGAGTACAAATGAAAAAAGTAGTAGTTGAAAATCATGAATATGAACTTATAGAAGATAATGGTGATTGCTTTGATAATGAAGAATTCACATCAAAATATACAGATTATTTTTATGACTATGATTATATCTTAGGTGATTATGCTTATAACAAATTAAGACTTAAAGGTTTCTGTGATAAAAATAATAAACGTTTTAATAAAATAAATGATATAAAGATGAAGGACAATTATTTAAAAAAAGAATGTGCTTATAAATGCAAGTATTTTTTGTTAAAAATCGTCAAAAAATCTTGAATTTACATGAATGTATGTTACAATTAACTTAGGTGAAGGTAAGGGAGGATTTTTAGTATGAGTAATAATAAAACAATGATAATAACAATGCCTGATGGAAGTCAAGATACAGTTGAAACGTTGTTAACTTTTAAATTTAATGATAATAATAAGGAATATGTAATATATACAAAAAATGAAACAGATGAGAATGGTAATATTACAATTTATATTTCCAACGTTATTAGAAATGGTGAAAATGTAACATTAACAACTGTTTCTGACGAAAGCGAATGGGCAAGAATTAAAGATGTTCTTCGTGATCTATCTAAAACAGAATAGGGGGCATGAATATGAATGCAATTGATCTTACAACAAATTTTGATAAAGCTGCATCTCTTCATGCAGCTAGTGAGTTGTTTGCAAAGAAAAGAGCTAAGTTAGGCGCTGGTAAAAAGGCTGCTATAGATGAGATTTATAATGGATTTCTAAAAACAGTTGCTGTTCCAGTAGAAAGTAAAGATCCTGAATTAGTTTATAAAGATATTTTAGCTAATCATAATATGGTTACTTATTTTCCTAATATTCCAAAAGGAAGTGCAACGGGAGCTAAAAAACTTCGTGTAGGTGAAGTTGTTACAACGGCTGCTACTAAATTTTCAAATGCTGTTAGTATTGAATATCCTGTAGAAGTTCGTGCACCAAAAGAAGTTGTTGTTAAACCTGTTGTAGAGGAAAAACCAGTAGTAGTTCAACCAGCTGAAGAAATGACAAGAACAAGAAGACATGAGGAAGCTAGTTACGAAGAAGCTCCTGTTTCACATCAAGAACCAGTTACTCCAATGGTTGATGAAGCAAGCAGTCGTCGCCTTGATAGTTATTTATCAAATGGTGGTGTGAGTGCTCCAACTTCTATTGAAGATCAAAAGATGGATAAGTTAGCTAAGAAGTTAAGTGAAATCGCTGCTTTGAATAGAAAGACAACTTCTTTACAAAGCCAAGCTAATGATTTACTTGCTCAAGAACAAGCTATGGATGCTAAAATAAATGAAGCATTAAGAAAAGCTGATGATGATTATTTTTCAGCAACACAATCTCTTGATGAAGTAGCAGAAAAGATTAGTGAAACACAAGAACGTATTCGTCGTAAACAAGAACTATTAGAACGTCTAAATAGTAAAGTTATGTAAAATTAAAAAAACTAATATATATATTAGTTTTTTTTATTATTGTTTGTTTTGTATAATATTATTGGAGGCATATCATGAAAAAAGGAATAAATTATGTAATGTATATATTAATTATATTAGTTATTATTGTAGGAGCTTATTTCTTCTTTGGAGGTAGTTCATCTACAGATGGAGGAGAAGAAAAACCTAAAGAAGAATTAGTTATTGAGAATAATGTAATTGATTTAAAAGTAGGTGAAGAAGCTAAAGTAGGTGCAAGTGTAACTAATAATACTAATGCTACAATAAAATATGTTAGTACTAATCCTAGTATTGCCACTGTTGATGCAGGAGGAAATATCAAAGCTATTAGTAATGGAACAACATATATTATTGTTAACTATGTATCAAGTAATAATGATAATTATAATAAACAATGTATTGTTAATGTATCAGGAGGAATTGAAATAACAAGTATTTCTCTTCCAAATGGTGAATTATTAATGAAACCAAGTGATACATATAAACTAGATGTTACTACGGAACCATTAGATGTTGATAAGAGTAAACTATCTTATATCGTTAATAATAGTAATATTATTACAGCATCTGAAGATGGTACTATAACAGCTGTTAGTGAAGGTATTGCAGCTCTTCGTGTAACGGCTAAAGAAAATATTAATGCTGATATTCGTGTAAGAGTAGTTAATAATCCAGAAATTGTATCAGGAATATATATAATGCCTGAAAAGATAACTTCTGTAAGATCAATAACTTTAAAAGTTGATGAAGAAAGAAAAATAAATTATACAGTAGAACCAGCTGATTCTTATATGCAAAATGTTATTTGGGAAAGTAGTAATCCTAATGTTGCAACAGTTACTGATGGTAGTGTAAAAGCCCTTAGTGAAGGTGACGCAACAATTACAATGAGAACAGTTAATGGTATTACCTTAACAGTTTATGTTACAGTAAAACCTTCAACTGTTGAAGTTGAAAGTATAAAACTAATATCTGAATCTGCTATCGAATTAAAAGTTGGTGATTCAAGTCAAATATCTTATGAAGTATTACCAAATGAAGCAACTGATAAGAGTGTAACTTTCCAAAGTACTAATACGTCTGTAGCTAATGTTGATTCTAATGGACTTATCACCGCTGTTGGTGAAGGATCTGCTGTTGTTAGAGTAACTTCTTCAAATGGAGCTAAAACCGCTGATGTTATGGTTAATGTTAAAAAGAAGAGTTCATCAGGTGGTGGAGGTTCAAGTTGTAGTGGAACAACGCATGTTGGAAATGTAAATTCATCACTTCTTGGTAGTCCAACTGATGATGGTTTTGATAAATGTAAGAGAGTTTCACAAAATTTAGTTCCATTTATTGGTGGTACTAATTATGGTCAAGATGGTTATTATGTAATGCATGTTGGTGAAACTTTAACTGTTAATGTAAAATTACCAACAATTTGTGGTCGAATTGATCGTTTGACTCGTACAAACCATGATGGACAATCTGGATGGAGTAACTATGTTTCTCAAACAAGTAGTCCTAAAGTAAATAGAAATGATCCAAATACATATGTATCAGGAGTTGATGGATATACATGGAAGATTACAGCTAATAAGAAAGGTTGTGTTATTGTTTCTCAAACAGCTCAATTTGATGTAACAAGTCCATCAGGTAGAACTGGTAATATGAAGTCAATGATAAGATTACATATCAAAATAGAGGATTGATATGAAAAAAAGGTATTTAATATTAATTATTTTAATACTTGTAACTTTTGGATGTTCTTCTAATACGCCAAAAGAAGAACCAAAAAAAGAAGAATTAATTCTTGAAACATATCAATTAACTGTTAAGGCTAATGAAGAAGCTCAAATAAAAGCTTATGTTGAAAATAGTTCAAACGCTTCAATTAAGTATATGGCTGTTGATAGTAATATTGTATCTGTATCAGAAACAGGTCTAGTTAAAGGACTTAGACCGGGTAATTCATATGTAACAATATCATATATTGATAACACAGGAGATACTCAAAAAAAGAATTGTTTTGTAACTGTTACTTATAATGATACGTATGTTATTGAAAATCTTAGTTTACCAGAAGGTGATTTAGTTCTTAAAGTTGGTGATACTAAAAAGATAGAATATGAAGTTACCCCACCTAATGATTTTTATCTTGTTAAATATCAATCTACTGATCCTTCAATTGCATCAATTGATGAGAATGGTAATCTAAAAGGCTTAAAACCTGGAATTATTGCAATTCGTGTTACTGTTAATAATAGTCATGTTGATAAACTAGTTCATGTAACTGACGAAGATTATTTAACAGGATATGCTATTCTTCCTTCAAAGATTATCTTTAAGAGTAAAGCAATGAATATTAAATTAGATGATGAAACAGTTATTCCATATACGTATGAACCAGAGAATGCTAATATTAGCTCATATAGTAAATGGACAAGTAGTAATCCTAATGTTGTTTCAGTTGAAGAAGGTAGAATAAAAGGATTATCAACTGGTTCTAGTGATATAACTTTAAAAACGGTTAATGGTATTGTTATATCAACCAAAGTTACCGTTAAACCAAAAGAGATTCCCGCAACTAGTATTAATTTAACTAGTAGTAGTCAAATCGAATTATATATTGGTGATACAAGTACTATTTCTTATGAAGTATTACCTAGTGAAACAACAGATACTGTTTCTTTCTCTAGTAATAATTCATCTGTTGCTACAGTATCAAATAAAGGAAAAATAACAGCTATTGGTGAAGGAACTGCTGTAATTACTCTTAAAGCTGGTACGATAACTAAAAATGTAAGTGTAAAAGTTAAAAAGAAGAGTAGTGGTTCAACTAATCCGCCAAGTGGTGGTACTCCAGGTCATTGTAAAATATCAAGTGATCCAGTAGATGAACAATATAATAGTTGTTTTAAATGGTCACATCATTTGACAGTTTCAACTAAAAGTATAACGTTAAGTGTTGGTGAATCTAAATCTATTTCCGTTGGTCTTCCAAAAGAATGTGGTACCTTTATAAAATATACAAGAACAACAGCGGATGGTGCTAGTGGCTGGAGTAATTATGTTTCTCAATCGAGAACGAATATTAATTCTTCTGGTTTCACTTGGATTGTTACAGGTAAAAAAAGAGGTTCTACTATAGTTTCACAAACAGTTCAATATGATGCTAAATCACCATCAGGAAAATGTAGTGGTAATGTTAAATCAATGATTACTGTAAGTGTTAAAGTAAATTAAGGTGTTATTATGAAAAAAGAATATAAACCAAAGTTATTAATAATTATTGGTACAGTAATGATGACTATTATTATGGTCTTTTTAGTGTTTAAAACAAACTCTTTTAAGAACAATAATAAATCTAATGAGATTGATACTTTAGCAAATAATAAAATTACTATTTCTTTTAATGGTAATGGGGGAAGTGTTAGTAGAAAAAGTTTATCTATTAAAAAGGGAAATAAAATAGGCAATCTACCAACAGCAACTAGAAAAGGTTATACTTTTAATGGATGGTATACTGCGAGTTCTGGTGGTATAAGAGTCTATAATGGAACAGTTTTTTATGGTAATAAAACATTATATGCACATTGGACAGCAAAACCAGTTGCTGTTAGTAAAGTAAAACTAAGTAATACAAATGTAAAATTAATTATTGGTTATACGATGCAACTTTCTCTATCAATTACTCCAAGTAATGCTACCAATAAAAATGTTACATGGAGTAGTTCTAATACTAGTGTTGTAACCGTTACTCAAGGTGGTTTAATAAAAGGTGTTAAAGAAGGAACAGCAACAATAACAGTAACTTCTAATAATGGTAAGAAAGCAACATGTAAGGTTACAGTTAGTAAACCTATTGCTGTAAATAAAATCACTTTAAATAAATCAAGTATGAATTTAAATAGTGGTTCTTCAGGAAAATTGAATGTTACAATATCACCAACAAACGCTACCAATAAATATATTTCTTGGAGAAGCAGTAATGCAAATATTGCTTCTGTTGATCAAAATGGTTTAGTAATTGCTAAAACTGCTGGAACAGCAGTAATAACAGCAACATCTTCAAATGGTAAAACAGCAACTTGCAATGTGAAAGTAAAAAATGTAGCATGTAAGATATCAAGTGATCCTATTGATAGTTCTTATAATAGTTGCTTTAGTTATTCTCACTCATTAGGAGTATCTACAAAAAGTATTACAATTGGTGTTGGTGAATCTAAAACTATTTCAGTTAGTCTTCCAAGAGAATGTGGTACTTTCATACGCTATACAAGACAATCTGCTGATGGTGCTAGTGGCTGGAGTAATTATGTTTCTCAATCGAGAACAAATATTAATTCTTCTGGTTTCACTTGGGTTATTACTGGTAAAAAAAGAGGTTCAACTGTTATATCTCAAACAGTTCAATATGATGCTAAATCACCATCAGGAAAATGTAGTGGTAATGTTAAATCAATGATTACTGTAAGTGTTAAAGTAAATTAAAAAAAGACTATTTAAATAGTCTTTTTTATTATATAATGAAAGTGGTGATAATATGACAAAATTAAAAGATGATTATACAATTAAGGATATTGTTACAGAAGTTAGTAAATATTTATCTCCTAGTAATATCATAAATCAAGCTTATGATTATGCAAGTAAATATTTAGATGAAAATGATATTAAGAGTATTTTAAATGTTGCCAATATTTTAACAACCTTACAAGCAGATGAAGAAACAATTGTTGCATCTTTCTTACATCATTTATTTACAAAGAATTTAGTAAGTTTTGCTGATTTAGAAAAAGATTTTGATGTTACAATTGTTAAACTAGCTTATGGTATATATAAACTTAATAAAATAAGTTTTTCTACGGCTAATGATTATTTAGTAGAATATTATAAAAAAGTAATTGTAGGAATGAGTGAAGATGTTCGTGTAATTATTATTACTTTAGCTGAACGTGTTTACTTAATGAGAACATTATCAAATTATGATAATAGTGAGCAAAAAGAAATTGCTAATGAAACATTAGAAATTTTTGCTCCCATTGCTCATCACTTAGGTATTTATAAATTAAAAAGTGAACTTGAAGATTTATCACTTCGTTATTTAAAACCAGATGTTTTCTATGATATTGTAGAAAAACTAAATAGTACTAAAGTAGAACGAGATAATTTAATAAATGAAATGTTAAAAGAAGTAACAGATTTATTAAATGAACATAATATTAAACATGAAATAAAAGGTCGTAGTAAAAGTATTTATAGTATCTATAATAAACTTGATAAAGGACGTAAGTTTAGTGATATCTATGATCTATTAGCTCTTCGTATTCTTGTTGATACTGATGCTGAATGTTATCTTGTTTTAGGACTAATTCATTCAAGATTTAAACCAATTGCTAAAAGATTTAAAGATTTTATTGCAATGCCTAAAAGTAATGGTTATCAATCCCTTCATACGACGGTCTTTGGTGTTAATAATGAATTATATGAAATTCAAATTAGAACATATGACATGAATGAAGTAGCAGAGAATGGACTTGCTGCTCACTGGTCATATAAAGAACACAGAAGTGCCTTTAATCTATCTAATACCGATGCTAAACTAGAGTTCTTTAAGGCGGTTATTGATACCAGTAAAAATAGTGAATATGAGTCATTTAATCCAATGAATGATTCTAATCTTTATGATAATATTTATGTTTTTACACCAAAAGGTGATGTCATTGAACTTCCAAAAGGTAGTACACCTGTTGACTTTGCTTATAAAGTTCATAGTAAAATTGGTGATTCGATGGTAGGAGCTCTTGTTAACAATCAAATTGTTCCACTAAACTATTTATTACAAGACTCTGATGTTGTAAAAATAAATACAAGTAAATCTTCTCCTGGTCCATCTGAAGACTGGTTAAGCTTTGTTAAATTAAATGCTACTAAAAGTAAGATTAAAAACTTCTTTGCTAAGACTCGTAAAGATGAACTTATCAATACAGGTAAAGATTTAATTGATAAAGAACTTCGTAAGAGAAAAATATCAAAAGATGATTTCTATAAAGAAGAAAATGAAAAGAAAGTCTTAAAAACATTAAAAATAAGTAGTTTAGAAGAATTATATCTTGAAGTTGCAAGTAATAAATATAATCCTAAATTTGTTATTAATATTATTTATGAAGAAGAAAAAGAAGAAGTTCAAGTTAATCGACAAGTAATTAAGAATGAACTTGATATTAATGTATCTGGTTTAAGTGATATTAGAGTTAATATTGCATCATGTTGTAAACCATTACCTGGTGATGATATTGTTGGTTATATAACAAGAAATAATGGTATTACAATCCACCGAAAAACTTGTTCAAACCTTCTTCATTTAGAAGAACGTATGCTTGAAGTATCTTTTAATCCAATAACTAAAAATAAATATTTAACAAGTATAACAATTGAATTAAGAGATAATGAAAATAAACTAATGGATATTTTATCTAAATTTACAACAAAGAATATTGTTATGGATGAAATAAAAACTTTTTATCATGATAATGTTATTGGTTATAATATGAGTTTTTATATAAATAACTTAGATAATTTAAATAATTTATTGCAAGAAATAAAAAATCTTAAATACGTAAAGGAGGCAAATAGAGACTAATGAGAGTTATAGTACAAAGAGTAAATCATGCTAGTGTAACGGTTGATGAAAAAGTAGTTGGTAAAATTAATAATGGTTATATGTTACTTGTTGGTTTTACTTATGGAGATACCTTAGATAATATTTTAGCGATGGTTAAAAAAATCGTTAATTTACGTATTATGGATGATGAAAATGGAGTAATGAACCTAAGTATTTTAGATACTGGTGGTGAAGTTTTATCAATTTCTCAATTTACTTTATATGCAGATACTAAAAAAGGTAATAGACCTAGTTACATTGAAGCCATGAAAGGTGAAGAATCAACAGTTCTTTATGACAAATTCAATGAAGAATTATCAAAATATGTTCATGTTGAAAAAGGTATCTTTGGTGCATACATGAAAGTAGAACTTGAAAATGATGGTCCAACAACCATTATATTGGAGAAATAATATGAAGAGAATAGTTTGTATTGGTCAATCAGCATTAGATGTAACATTACCAGTTGATGAATATCCCAAAGAAAATACGAAAGTAAGAATTGGGGATCGTCGTTTTATGAATGGTGGAGGAGCATGTAATAATGCAACATATCTGTTAGGAAAATGGAATGATGATGTAACTCTTATAAGTACTGTTGGAAATGATCGTGATGGAGTGTTCCTTGAACAAGAGATGAGTGACATTGGTGTTCAAACAATGTTTGCAAAAATCGATAGTGTTCCAACAACAACAAGTTACATTATTACAAGTTTATCAAAATGTACAAGAACCATTATTACGAATAAAAGCCCATTATTAAAATATAATAGAAGTGTTAATATATCTTGTGATTATATTTTAGTTGATGGTAATGATTATGAAACCGCTCTTAAAGTATTTAATGATAATCCTAATGCAATTAAAGTAATTGATGCTGGTAGGGTTAATGAAGGTATTCTAACTTTATCTAAATATTGTGATTATGTTGTGTGTTCTAATGATTTTGCAAAAGAATATACCAAAAAAGAAATGAATTATGAAGATCGTGAAGGATTAAAAGAAATTTATGATCAAATTCAAAAAGATTATAAAGGTTTATTAATTATTACTTTAGAATCATATGGTTGTATGGTTAAATTAAATAATGAATTTCATTTTATACCATCAATTAAAGTAAATACCATTGATACTAATGGAGCTGGTGATATTTTCCATGGAGCTTTTGTTCATTTTCTATCTAATGATTTTGAATTATTAAGAGCTTTAAGATTATCCAATATTACAGGAGCTTTATCAACGACTGCTTATGGTACAAGAAAAGGTATCCCTGATATTTTAGAGGTTATGAATTATGAGTAGTCTTCCAGAGCTTGATTTGCATGGAGAATATTCTTTTTCATCAGAAGTTTTAGTAAAAGAATTTATAAATGATAATATTGTATTACATAATAAAAAAATATGTATTGTACATGGTATAGGAGAAGGAATATTAAAGAAAACAGTTCATGAAGTATTAAAAAATGATAAAAGAATTAAAGCATATTATATTGATTTTTTTAATCCAGGTTGTACAATAGTAGAAATAAATGAAAAATATTTATAAGATATTTATATATTAATAAAAACTGATAGTCATTTAATAACTATCAGTTTTATTATCATTTATTTTTACTTTTATTAATTAAAAAACTAAGCGCAGGCATAAATGAATTATATTCATATTTTCCAAATCTTTGATCTCCAACGTTCATTGTAACACCATCATCATTAATCAAGTGATTAGCCATAACATGTATCATGCTTTCAGGAACAATGACATATGATATTTCATTTTTTCCATAACTAAGTCCTTTAGATAAAGCTGGTTTAATATATTCACCCGTTTCTTCTCCATACTTAGAAAGTGCCCCCATCTGAGGAAGAAACCTATTTTTAAAGTCTAAATATACTTTATCTACCTGACTTTTACTATCATAGATAAAAGTTATTTTATAATCTCTAGATCCGTTTTCATATTCGTTATATACTTCAAGAATACCTAATAAAGGATTGACCATATGTAATTCTTCTCTCATATCATTATAATTAACTTGAAAACGCATTTCTTTATTTCCAATTTTCATTTTTGCATATGGTACAGAAATTAAATCATTTAATACTTCAAATGCTATATCTTTAGGTAAGTTAATATATTCGATTCCATTATCATTATTTAAAGATGATGTTACATAAAGACCCTTTTCTTGTAATTCTTTATTATCTCTAGAATCTGGTAATGTTCTTAATTCAAAGATTTCGTTAATAGCTTTCCTTTGTGTATCAGATCCATATTCAAAAGAAACTAAACAATAATTTTTGTCAAAATCTCGAACATTAATTTGAAGAGGGCGTCTTCTATATTCGATATCTATAGCAGTTTGTTGTAATTCTTTTATACGTTTATAATCATTTAATATTCTAATTTTATTATCCCTATCATCAGCTACTTTTTGAGTTGATGGTGGTGTCATACTTTTGATAGAAACTTCAAGATCACGAATAACACTATCACTAGATGATATCTCATTTACTCTTGATTGATATTTTAGTTCCTCTTTAGTATACGTCAGTTTATTTATTTCTTTTTTATAATCTTCTATTTTCTTTATTTGATGATTATAATCTGCTCTTTGTTCTTCATTAATTGGATGATAATTTAATATTTCTCCTTGCACTCTATCTATTATTTCTAAATAACTTTCAATTTTTGCTTTTCTACTACTCATTATTTCCATCCTTTCATAAATCGCTTTTAATGTAATTAAATATACAATAATTTTGAATTTTTTCTAAAATAATTATAGCATAAATACTTCTTTTTTATAATTGAAACAAAGAAAAAATATAGACTTGGTGTAAAATGACTTCACATTAAAAATTATTTTTTTCTAAGTTCTTGTGTTAATAAAACGTATTATATATAATAAAAGTAGAATTGGAGGAATTTTAATATGAATTATGAAAATAAAGTTTTATTAGAGGTAGAAAAGTCAAATCAAGGAATAAATGGTACAAGAATATCTGATAAGTATTGTCGTTTATTAATCGAAATAGCTAAAGAAATATTTAGTCAATATGTTAAGCAATTAAAAGATGCTCATAGAGAACTTGCTGTTTTACTAAATAATGATGAAAGATATTTGAATAGTCATAATACTAGAGAATTTTATAAGAAGTTGTCAACGGCTGTGAACTTATCAGAAAACATTTTAAATAAGTTTGAAAAAAATATTTTCTTAGGAAGAGTCGATGATAATTATCTATCATATATTGATGCATATGGTGAACATTTACAACCAGTAAATAATAAAACAAAAAGTGAATTGGAGAGATTTGTTACTTACAATGGTATAAGTGGTTTATTTAGAATTGTAGGAATACCAGAAGATGTTATAGCAACTTCTATTAATTATTCAAAAGAAAATCTTTTCCTAAATAATAGTGAGGAAGGTAGGATAATTTTAGAAGATAGAAAAGCTCATAATTTACAAGATAATTCAAGTATTTTAGTTAAACTTGTTTTTAATAATATACTTAGTTCTAATTTAAATGGATTAGGTTTAAGATCCCAATATCGTGAAGAACAAACAATGTTTTATCCAATTGATATAAATACGACATATCCAGGTAAAATGTTTAATATTGATATGTCTAAAGTATATGAAATAATCGAAGATTTTCTTCAAAACGAATTCCAAAGTATTCAAATTGTCGATGATAATTATGTAAATAATAAAAACTTAATATCTCAAGAAACATTTTATAATCTATTCGATATATATAGATTACACGGTGTAAATGATGTTAAAAGTTTTATGAATGATAATGATTCATATAAACCTTATGGAGAAACGGGACAAAAGTTAATGTAATGTTGACTTTATTATAAAAAAAAGATTATATTATTAGCATGAATAATTTATTTTGGAAAGGAAAGTAATCATTAAAAGGTATTCTTTAATTTGATTATATGTATTGTATATGAGTAAATTTATTGTGGTTTCTGGTCCAAGCGGAGTAGGTAAAGGAACTTTAATTAAAATGTTACAAGATAAATATAAAGAATTAGATAAAAAAGTTTATTTATCAGTATCTTGTACAACAAGAGCTCCACGTGAAGGCGAAGAAGAGGGAGTAGCTTATTACTTTATAACTGAAGAAGAATTCTTAAAAAGAGTTAATAATGGTGATTTTCTTGAATATAATAAATATGGTACAGGAAAATATTATGGAACACCTAAAAGTACGGCTATGAATTATTTAAATGATGGTTATGATGTTATTTTAGAAATTGATGTAAATGGTTATAAGCAAGTTAAAGAGAATTTTCCTGATTGTATTGGTGTGTTTATTACAGCGCCTTCTCTTGATAATTTGCGTAGTCGTTTAATTAATCGTGGAACAGAAACCATGGATGTCATTGAACAACGTATTGAAACAGCTAAAGAAGAACTTAAACAAGTAGATTTGTATGATAAAGTAATTATTAACTATGAAGGTGAAGTTGATAAAGCCTTTAAAGAGTTCTATGATATTATCAGTGAAGATTGATTTTTCTTGATTTTTTAAGGGTTTTGTGGTATAATAACGAATGTAAAAAAAGGGAGTAGTTCATCGTTCTTATACCGTCAACACGTTTTAACCGGTATAAGAGATATGTTAAGTATCGAATGAGACTTTTGTATTTTTGCAAAAGTCTTTTTTTCTTTTGCAAGGGGGAGGTTTTATATGACATACAATGTTATGGATCCAGTTTTAATTGAGATATATGGTATAAAGGATCTTAATTTTGTTAAGTTTTATGATTTAACTTTGTCAGAATCTAATAAACAAATTATTGTTCCATCATTACTGATATCATATGGAAATGGTAAATATCTTAATATGAGTGTTAAAGAAAAATATTTTGATGTTTATGTTAAAAAAGTAATTGAAGTATACAATGAAGAAAAAGAAAATAATACTGTTAGTGTTGATGAAAGAAGTAAGTTAATTCTTGAAAATGGACGTTTATCTAATGAAGAAAAAATAACATCATTTTATGATGGCAAAGATAGTTATGAAAATAGTCTTATTTTCCAAAGTGATGAAATTAAAAGTATCATGGATATTATTCGTTATGAAATAAAATCTTTTGGTGAATTTGCTAATCTTAATATGTCGTTATCAGATAACTTTAGAGGTTATCGAACAAATTATGTGATGGAAGCTTCTATTAATGGCATCTTTACTTACTTACTAGTTCAATATGATAAGATCGATGATAATCATTATCAAGTATCGATTGGTAACTTAGGTGGTGCTAATAATAACTTTATAATTGAAATATCTTTCACAGATGATTCAATTGATATCGCTTGTGTCTATAAAGATATTTTATTTAATGATATCTTTAGTATTGATGGAAAGAAAGCTTCATATATAAGAAGAATAATTAGAGATGATAAACCAATTAAGTTTGAATCTGGTAACTTAGAAAAAGTTACTCCACAAGAAACAAATATTATTAATTTAGATTATGATTGTGAAGGCTTTTCTTGGTATCGACTTCCATGGTCAAGTTATTTTGGTCATAAAGTAGCAAGAGAAGTATTAAGTGGTGAGACAGTAATATCTAGTAAACATACAATATATTTAGATATTAATAATGATAACTTTTATAAAAGAGATTTTTATACAAAAGATGTTGCTACAGATAGTACTGCTTCGAGAATTGGTATTTCGATTATTCTTGATGAACTAAGAAAAAGAACTTATGGTTTTAAAAGCGGTGATTGCTTTGTTATTGAAACAGGTTTCAAAAAAGCATCAGGTGATGGAGAATATCAAGAGAAGTTTGCTGGTAAATATTATTATCATGTTGCAAGTGCTAAAAAGGTTTCAGAAATTCAAAGAGATAAATTATTTAAGGTTGATAAAGAAATAGTTGATGAAAGTGCTGATTTATTATCAGATGTTAAATTAAAAATGATAAGGGGGAGATTATAATGGCAATTATAAATAGAGATAATCGTTTTAACGATTTACTTAAAGCAATAAAAAGTAGTTCAATAAATGCAGAATCTAAAAAAATATTAATTAGTTATGTTAATGAAGTAAAAGATAATAAAAGAAATAATGATTTCTTTGAAGATGAATTCTTAGAAAGAGTATTTTTAGAAATACTTACTAGTGTTCAAGATAATGGTGAAAGAATTAATTTATCAGAAATAATTAAAAGTATTAAATTTATCTTTCCATTTGGTATGGAAACAGAAGGTTATAACTTATTAAAAAATATGGTTATTACTAATTTAGAAAAACATGATTATTTATTCGATAACAAACTATTCTCATTATTTGATAACAAAAGAGATTATCTAGAGATTATTAATATTATTCTTAGTAAAGAAGAATATGAAAAATACTATGAAGAAATAATTGAATATGCTGTTACGGTAGCTCCTTATTGTCAAAACCAAGCTATTTTAAAACAAGAAGTAATTGCTTTTACTCATAAAACAGAAAGAAGTAGTAGCATTGATGAATTAAAAAAAGAAATGCTTACTGAAGCTAAAAAAAGAGTAGGTATTTATGCAATTGATGAAAAAACGCTTGCTCTAATTGCAGCTGAAGCAAGAAAAGCTCAAGCTTTAATTAGAAAATTAGAAAACTTACAAGAAAGAGTTAATAATCATCAACAAGAAGTAGAAGCTGCTACTAAAAAAGGTATTGATGAATTACAATCATTTATTGATCGTGAAAAAGATTTATTAGTTAAAAAGTTAGATGAATATTTACTTGAAATTGAAAAACAATTAAGAGAAAGCAGTGATAAAGTATTCAAACAAGTATTACTTGATGCTCAAAGAAAAATTAATGAAGTTAAATTAATGGCTGCAAGCTTATCAAGTCAAGCAACTGATGAAATGTTACGTGTTCATAAAACAATTCAAGAATATGTTCAAAACGATCCACAAGTTAAACAATTAATTCAAGATGCTGGTGGTGAAGCTAAGGTTAAAGAAATTTTAGCTAGCTTACCTAATTTACAAGTAACAGGAGCTAGTACTGTTCCAGTTTCTACTAGCGCTGGTATTTATATTCCTGGAAATGATCGTATTGTCGTTCCAATGAACGGGAGAGTAGAACTTCCAAGTGAAATAGATACAAGAATTATTGCTCCATTTGATGAAAGTATTCCATTTGATGAAAGAATGAAATTCATCTTAGATAGAATGAATGAAAGAAAAGCCAAAGGAGAAATCTTCCATGAAATGACTGAAGAAGTTATTCGTTGTGTTATGGAAGGTGACTGGGTATATCTTTGGGGACCATCTGGATGTGGAAAGAGTTATGTAATTAAACAAGTAGCTAGTCTTCTTGGAATACCTTTAGTAGAAAATGGTAAAATTACTGATAAATATAGTGTAATGGCTTATAATGATCCACATGGAAGATTCCGTGCTACCCAAGCTTTCGTTGCGCTTGTTTATGGTAGAATGTTATCACTTGATGAATTTGATAATGGTAATACTGATACACAAGTAGTTTTAAATGAACTATATTCTGGATTATTAGATGTTCTTGAAAATCCTGAAAGAAAGAGATTTGTTACTTTCGCTGAAGATATGAATGTACCAATTAATCCTAACTTTAGAATGATTAGTGCTGGTAACACTGATGGTAATGGTGAAAATGAACAATGGTCATCTCGTGGTAAAATCGATGAATCAGTTCAAGAACGTATGACACCAAAAAGATTCCATTATGATAACCAAGTAGAAAAAATAATCTTTGGTTCATACAGTGAATGGTATGATTTATTCATCAAATTCCGTGAAGTATGTGATAAATATGCTAAAAAGATGAATATTGATTCAGCTCCAGGTATTGTAACAACAAGAGATGCAGCTGCTATCGCTAAATATATTCGTCATAACAGTAAAACACTTGATCAAGTATTAAGAGAAAAATTTATTCAAGTTAAAGATGATAATTATTTAAATTTCATTATTAATACTTTGAAAAAAATGTATTCTCTTGATGAGATTGAAGATGTTCCTAATATTAGATTAAGTGAATATTCAAGTGAAATGTTAGCTAAAAAATTAGTTTATTCTTGTAATCAAACTATCGGGAGAAGATAATGGGACTAAATCGAAATTATGAGACTCATCCTGATAATTTCTATAAACCTGAAATCATTACTGTTGGAAGAGATGAATATACACAATTCTTTATCAAATTTGATAATTTATATGAAATATATGAATTCTTAAAAAGTAAACATGCTATTAATACTGGAGTTTTTAGTGAGTTATCAAGTGTTGAAGGAACATATAGTTTTGCTGGTATTCCTTATGAGGAAGCTGTTGAAGATTTGATTGATTTCTCAGAAGAAGGTTATGATGATTTCTTAACTTTAGTAAGAGAAATCGCAACTATTAAATCTGGCTATAAACATGAATATGAACTTCGTAGAACCCTTGCAGGTGGACATTTAAATGTTCCTGCTTATTCAACAGGATCACCACTTTGTTATGAATCATATGAAAGAGTTAAAAAACCAAAATTTATTAATATTCATTCAACGTTATCATATCCATGGTATACAAGTAAACAACAAGTATTAAATAAAGCTATTATCTTAGTAAGTGTTATAAATGCTTTAGAGAAAAATGGTTATAATGTTAATTTATCAACATTTGAATTATCAGATAAATATGATGAATTATTATATATTGTTGTTAATGTAAAAAGATTTGGTGAAAGAACTAATCTACAAACTTTATATAAAACAAACTGTCATGTTGAATTCTTAAGAAGAATATTATTCCGTATATTAGAAGCTTCAGCTGTTACTAATACTTGGAGTGATGGTTATGGTCATACATGTGAAGAAAAGTTTACTAAAAAAGTTTTAAATATTGGAAAAGATGATCTTTACTTTGGAACACCTGAAGAACTTGATATCAAAGGTGAAGACTTAGAAAGAGATTTCCAAGCTTGTCTTAAAGCCTTAGATTTAAATAGTAAATTTAATGTAGCAGAAATAACCGATGAGTTTAAACAAAAAGTAAAAAGATTAATTAAGTAAAAAAGTTAAGATTTTCTTAACTTTTTTCTTTTTTATTAAAAAATAATGTTATAATAAACCTTGTCTTATTTTTAGATATATGGTGCGCTATGAAATTATCAGATAGAATTATCTTAAAGAGATTAAAAAAGAATGGTATTGATGTTTCTCTTCAAGAATTATGTGAAACAATAAATATATATAAAAGAGCATTAGATTTTTATTTTGAAGATCGTAAAGAACGTTCAGATCCTTTTGGCTTTTTGTATACACCTATAAAATTGTATACAATAATGGATAAATACTTTTTTAGTATTTTTAGTAAAATCTTGGAAATGAAAAGAAAAGGTTTATTAAAATATTTAGATTATGCCTTATTATTAGATTGTAATCCAAGTCTTTTTGAAACGGAATTAAGACAATCAATTGATTTATTACAATATTTAGAAAAAGTATGTAATGCTGATGATTTTATAATGTATTCAATTAATCGAGATGAATGCTTTATCGAAAATGTTACTGATAATTATTTGGATAATATTATTGATGATGAAATAATTCCTGATAATTATAAACAAATGATTAAGCTATATAGTGAAATATTTCGTAAATTCTATAATGAAGGTTTTTATGAACTTAATTTTGATGAATTTGATTATGATATAGGACTAGATCATATTGTAAATTGCTCATATTATTATTTTCTAAAAAATGATTCTTTTAGTAATAACATGGATGAAGTTATGTCCTTTCTAAATGATATTAATGATAATATGGGATATTATATTGATAAAATTAATATGTTTGGTTTAGATTCTAAAAAATATGAAAACTGTTTAACTTTAGTTGATTATTTATTTAAAAATAGAAACAAAGTAATGATAAAAAAATAGTAGGTGCCTTATGAATAGTGATGAAGAACAATTATATCAAAAATTAATTAAAAACAAAGTATCAATCACCAAAGAAGAGTACGAAAACGCTGTAAAAGTTTATAAACATCTATTAGATTTTTATTTAAATCAATATATTGATTTTGATTCTAATCGTTTTTCTTTTTTTAATACACCAAAAAGAAATTTTGGTATGGAAGATCGATACTATTTTAAAATCTTTATGAAAATAATCGAAATGCAAAAGAAGAATTTATTAATGTATTTAGATTATGTATTACTTCTTGATAATAGTAATATGTATAGTAACATGGGATTTCGTAGAGAATATGCTATTTTAAAAGAACTTTATGACTTTCTTGAAGGTGTTTGTAACCATGAAGATTTTTTAATAAATTATATTGAAGATGATCAATATGTAATAGAGGGTATTCGCCATCGTGATTTAATTTTTCTTCTTGAAAACGATACTGTTCCAGAAGATTATAAAACAATAATAGGTTTATTTGATACCATCTTTAATGATTATCAAAAATATAATAATTATGATTCTATTGGATTAGATGCTTTTTTAAATGTAGCTTATTATTATTTTATTATGAATAATCTATTTAATGATGATCCAGAAAGAGTTATAGCGTTTTTAAATGATATAAAAGATAATATAACTCTTTATATCGAACGTATTAATCTATCAGGAATCAAAAATGGTAGATCGATGCTTATGTTTGTTGATTATATATTTAATACCAATAATAAAGTTAGAATTATGAAATAGAGGTAGTTATGGTAAGTTATTTTATAACGGATAATGTTAATATAGATGATGTTTTATCTTCATGGGTGATGACTGATAACGAAAAAGAGAGTTATATTAATTATTTTCGTTCAAGTCCTCATAAGTTTATGCCAACAATGGAATTTTTGTATGAAATAGAGAAGAATGATTATGATAATCTTCAAGAATTATTAAGACTAAATAATATCTTTTATGTTATTAAAAATGATAAAAGAATTATTTCTATTGCGACTATTATTAATTATTATGGTGAGAATATACTAGTGTATCAAGTACCATTTAGATATCAAAATAATCGTAGTATTTATGATGTTATAAAGAAGATCAAAAAAGAAAATGGTATTAATAATGATAAAAGATTTAATGAACTAAATAGTTCTTTTGAACGAAGTGATATAAGTTCTTTAGATAGACATGAATTAAGTAGTCATGAAGTAGCTCTTAATAGTATTAAGTATAATATTGATCTAATGATTAATGAAGGTATTGATAAAGAAACAATTATTACGGAAATAATGGATTATTTAAATCAGAAAACATATCATAAATAAAAAATGCTTTAATTTTTAGATGTTTTGTGATATAATATAGAGCGTTACTTGTTAAGGGGGATATATGCAAAAATTTCGCTATTTTACAAGAATGGATGATATTGTAACATCTATTGATGTAGATATTATTTTAAAAGAAGATAGTTGTTTGCTTTTAGTTAATAAAGGTGGATTTTTAGTACCAAGAATTGTATATGCAAGACGTGAACAAGGACTTGTTATTGAAAAAGAGCAACCAATTGAATTAAAGAATTTACCTGAATTATTATATGAATATAGTTATTTACCAGTATATTATATTGGTTTTTCAAAAAGTAATATGCGTAAATTAAAAAGAGATGTAAGTAACATAGAAAGAAGACATGAAGAATTTAAAGGCAGTGAAGCTGAAATTAATAACGATTATTTACGTGATTTAAAAAGAAATCGTGAAAAATGGTTAATAAGACAAGCTAATGTTGATAAAGTAAGAAATAGTTTTGAAAAGAATATTATGAATAATAATCTTTCTTACATCGAAAAATCTAATGAACCAAATGTAATGGATATCAATGATATTATTGATAGTGCTATTCCAAATGTTACTGCTCAAGATACATTACCATTTGATGAAATGGATTTTATTCCTAAGAAAAAAATGAAAAATTAAACTCTGTAAAGAGTTTTTTTTTATTTGCCAATTAATTGATTTGTTTTAATTAAAAGTGATAAAATTAAATTAGATAATAGGAGTATGATATGAAAAAGAATTATGGTATTTTAGTTTGTGCTTTATCATTTTTATTTGTCGTTAGCCTATCTTTTTTAATTAAAGATTTTAGTAAAGCTAATAAAAGTAATAATTATCGTGAAGAAGTATCTTTAGGAGATACCCAAAATATTATTTTTGAAGGTGTTGGAAACTACAAATTTGTTATTGCAGGTAATAATAATGCAAAAAGAGCTACATATCTTGGCGCAGGAGATCATAGTATGATTTATTCAACTCCAGAAGATGTAGATGATATTTCATATGATTGGAATGATGTTTTAGAAAGATTAAATACTGATGGAATTACTGAAATATCAAATATGAGTGGTAGTTATTTAGATTTTGAAGGTAATATTAAAAAGGCTATCTTTTCGATAGTTGCTTCTGATGTTACTTCATTAACAAAACCATATTCTGGAAGAATATTGATAATTCGTCCAAATGGAGATTATTTTATTATTAATTCAACCGTTTCTAATTGGGTTGATGTTATTGATTTAACTAGTTATTTTGAAAATGCTACTAAGGGATGGTATTTCGTATCTTATCTTGATTCACCACTTGTTGCTCAAACAGCATGGTCTATTACATGTGTTGCTGAACATGAAAGTTATAAAGAGAGTTATATTAAACTTATTGAAGTAAATGAATCTATTCAAAATGGTGGTACTTCTACAGTATATCTTAATTCAAGATATGAGTTAAAAAATGATTTCCAATTAGTAGGAGTAATCACAGGAGCTGGTATCGCAGGAATACCTAATTATGTGGAAAATAGTTGGCAAACTACTCAAGATGAAGCATATATTATTAATGAAGATGATGAATTTGTTCAAATATATGATCGTGGTGATGGACATTTTGCTAATAGAAGTCAAACCGATTTTGCTAATGGAATATTTAATACAAGAAGAAGTCATAATTTACCTGGTGGTGAATTAGATATCTTTGATGAAACTTTTTCTAAAAATAGTTCTTTATTAAATGGAAAGGCTGTTATTGGTTATCATTTCAAGAAAGTTGGAACTAATGTTATTAACATTTCATTATTAGGATTAAGACAAGAAGTTGTAATCCCTGATTTAAATATTGAGACCGAAATGTCTCCAAGAGATGATTTTATAGCTGGCTCAACTATTTTAACGACAACAACAGTTACTAATAATCTTGATGATGGTGTATGTCATATTGCGTATGATAATGAAATTAAAGTAAATGTTGATAATCATTTAGATGATATTCGTGATATAGAAGCTACATATAATGGTGTTTCTATACCAGCAACATATAATGAATCAACTCATCAAGTTATAATTAAAGCTAGTGATTTACCGCAAATTAATTGTTCTAGCCCAGTTGTCTTAACGTATAATAGTACAGTTAAAAGTTCGATAGTTGAAACAATAGAAGATAATAAATATCATTTATTTGATGAAGCGAGTATTACTTTTGGATCAATAAATAATGATGAAAATAAAGTTACTCTAATAGATGATGATGAAATCGAATCACCTGCTAAATCAATTCTTATTGTTCATCATTACATTGAAGGAACAACTACTAACGTTCCTGATGCTACTGATGAAGAATTTAGTTATTCATACGGAGAATCATATGAAACTAATGTATCAGATAAAGTTCAAAAAGGATATTCTTTTTCTAGAGTAGAAGGTAATCCATCTGGAACCATTAATAGTAATCTTGTTGAAGTAACATATTATTATAATATTGATAAATGCAAAATTATTGTTCATCATTATTTAAAAGGAACAAAAGAATCTTTATTTGATGATGAAGTTCAAATAGGTTCATATGGCGATTCATATAGAACACAAGAAAAAGAAAAAGAAGGATACAAAGTTGTTACAAAACCTGGTAAGGAATCAGGTATCTATGAAGATGAAGTTAAAGAATTGATTTATGAATATGAAAAAATAAAACATAATCTTTCTGTTGAAGTTATTGGTGGTGTTGGAAGTATTACTGGTGAAGAAGATATTTATCACGGTGATGATTCTACAAAAGATAATATTATAATTAAACCACATGAAGGATATAAAATAGTTTCAATTATTATCAATGGTGAGAATTATGAAGTTACTAATTCTGATGGTATGGTATTAGATAATTTCATTGATGTTAAAAATGATATTAAAGTACAAGTTGAATTTGCAGAGAAAGATCAACCAACCCCAATAACAGGTTTAAATACTAGATATTTATTATTAATAACTGTTTTATTATCTTTTGGTTTAATATTTATTATTGAATATAAAGCAAAAATTAATAGTTAAAAGAGATGTAATACATCTCTTTTTGTTTACATTGATGTCAACTAAAAATCTTTAATAACAAAGTAATTATTGATATAATTAAATAATAGGAGGAGTAATGAGAAAAACAAGTTTAATTATCAATAATAAAATTGGTAAATTTCCTATTATTGCAGCCATAATTATTTTTGTTATATTATCAGCTCGTATTGGTTTTTTGTCTTTAAGTAAAAAAATTGATGATATTGATATTCAAAAGTTTGCTAAAACGAGAACAACTAAAGAGACTATTCTCAGTGCTTCTCGTGGAACAATATATGATGGTAATGGTAATATTTTAGCTCAAGATGTTTCAAGTTATACTTTAATAGCATATCTTGATCCTAAAAGATCAGAAAATTCTAAAACTTTACAACATGTTGAAGATAAAGAATATACTGCTAAAGAACTAGCAACGGTTATTGATCTTGATTATGAAACAATTCTTAAATACTTATCGAAAGAAGGAGTTTATCAAACAGAGTTTGGAGCTAAAGGAAGAGGACTAAATCAAATTGTTAAAGATAAAATAGATGCCTTAAAATTACCTGGTATAGATTTTATAAGTTCTAATAAAAGATATTATCCATATGGTAATTTTGCATCATATTTAGTAGGTTATGCTAAAGCAAATGATGATGGTAAGTATAAAGGTGAATTAGGTGTTGAAAAATATTTTGATAAATTATTAACAGGCGAAGATGGTTATACGATTTATCAAAAAGATCGAACTGGTTATAAAATTGCAGGAACTAATAGTATCACGAAAGATGCTGTTAATGGAAATGATATTCATTTAACAATTGATAATAATGTTCAATTCTTTGTTGATGAAGCTATTAAAAAGACAAGTAAATATAAATATGAAAGTATGTCTATTGTAGTAGCTAGTGCTAAAGATGGAAAGATTTTAGGTTATTCAACACTTCCTAGTTTTGATCCTAATAAAAGAGATATTAAAAATTATTTAGATAGTAATTCAAGTGTTCCTTATGAACCAGGTAGTGTTATGAAAACATATACTTATATGGCAGCTCTTGAAGCAGGTGTTTATAAAGGAAATGATACATATAAATCGGGTACATTTACAACCAAAGATAAAACGGTAATTAAAGACTGGAATAATGTTGGTTGGGGATGGATTACTTTTGATAAAGGTTATATTTATTCAAGTAATATTGCAGTTGTTAATATCATGGATAAATATATGGATGCTAAAACTTTAAAAAAATATTTTATTAAACTAGGTTTTGGTGATAAAACAGGTGTTTTTGAAAGTGATATTAATGGAACTGATTATTCATTAGAACAAGGTGGTAAAATTGATTTTAAATATGAAACGGAAATCTTTAATGCATCATTTGGACAAGGTATTACAACAACCCCTCTTCAACATATTAAAGCCCTAACTTCAATCGCTAATAATGGTGAATTATTAAAGCCATATATTGTATCTAAAGTTGTTGATGAAAAAGGAAAAGTTGTTTTTGAAAACAATAGAGAATCACTTGGAACAGTAGCTTCTAAAAAAACTGTTGATTATATGAAAAATTTAATGTGGCATAATGTCAATGATAAAGATGGAGCAGGTCATGCGTATGCTATTGAAGGTTATGACATTATTGGTAAAACCGGTACTGCCCAAATACCAACAGAAAATGGTAAAGGTTATGAAAAAGGTGAAGATGCCTATAATCGTAGTATTGCTATTATGTATCCAAAGGATGATCCCCAAATTATTATTTATGGCGTTGTAAAACGTTCAGCTAAAGCTGATCCACTTGCTAAAGCTGTTAAAGAAATTGTTATTAATACATCAAAATATTATAATATTTATAATGAAAGTAATAATAATTCATCTAATGAATTAGATTATGTTGGTAACTATATTAATTATGATGTTGAAACTGTGAAAAATGAATTAAAAGATAAAAAGAATCTTTATTTATTCTTTGGAAATGGTAACAAAATAATTAATCAATATCCAATTAATAGTAAACTTGTTAGTGAAACAAAAGTCTTCTTCTTAACAAATGATACTAATTATAAAATGATTGATTTAACAGGTTATAGTAAAAATGAAGTTAAATCTTTATGCGATTTATTAAAATTAAATTGCAAGATTAATGGTAATGGTTATGTTATTAAACAGAGTATTCCAGAAGGAACTTCTTTAAATGATAATAAGGATTTAGAAGTAGATTTAGAATTATTATATGTAGATAAAGAAGAAAAGAAAGAAGATAGTTAAAGGTATTTGTGAAAACGAATATCTTTTTTCTTGACAAAAAATTAAATCACTTGTATAAGTTATTTTGAGGTGTTTATATGAATTTAGTCATCGTGGAGTCTCCAGCAAAAAGTAAAACTATTGAAAAATTCTTAGGTAATAATTATAAAGTTGTTAGTAGTGTAGGTCATATTAGAGACTTATCAACAACAGGTAAATATGGTTTAGGAGTAGATGTTGAACATGATTTTACACCAACATATATTCCAATGCCAGGTAAAAAGAAAGTAATATCTGATTTAAAAAAATTAGTTAAAGATGCAGATAAAATATATCTTGCAACCGACCCCGACCGTGAAGGAGAAGCGATTTCATGGCACTTATTTGATACTTTAGGTATTAAAGAAAATAAGTATGAACGTGTTCTATTCTATGAAATTACAAAAGAGAAGGTTCTTGAAGGATTATCAAATCCTAGAAAGATTGATTATAACTTAGTTAAGAGTCAAGAAACAAGAAGAATCTTAGATCGTATTATTGGTTTTAGATTATCTAAATTAATGCAAAATAAAACTGGTGGTAAAAGTGCAGGTCGTGTTCAAAGTGTTGCTTTGAAACTCGTTGTTGATCGAGAAAGAGAAATTCTTGCTTTCGTTAAAGAGCCATATTATAAAATCAATGCTATTTTTCATGATTATAATGATATGGATAGTGAATTATATGCCTTTAATAATAAAGATTTAGAAATTAAAGATAAAGATACTGCTAATGAAATATTAAAAAGTTTATCAAATGAATTTAACTTAATTAAAATTGATAAAAAGAATAAAAATAGAAGTTCAAAATTTCCTTTTACAACAAGTACTCTACAACAAGAAGCTTCTACAAAATTAGGTTTTAATGCTAAGAAGACGATGAGTCTTGCACAAAAGTTATATGAAGGTATTAATATTGGTTCTGAACATACCGGTTTAATTACTTATATGCGTACCGACTCTATTCGATTATCTGATGAATTTACTAAGCCAACATTTGGTTACATTAAAGAAACCTTTGGTGAAGAATATATTGGATATGTTAAAAAAAGTAAGAAAACAGAAAATGTACAAGATGCCCATGAAGGTATTAGACCTACAAGTATTAGAAGAACTCCCGATACTTTAAAGAATTATTTAACACCGGATGAATTAAAATTATATAGTTTAATTTATTATCGTACACTAGCAAGCTTGATGGCTGATGCTAAAACTCTTGTTACAACTGTTTATCTAGATAATAATAATTATCAATTTAAAAGTAGTGGAACGGTTATTACTTTTGATGGATATTTAAAAGTATATTCTAAATATGAAGATGCTAATGATACTATTTTACCTGATTTATCAAATGTTAAAACATTAAATACTGATGATATTAAAGTATCAGAACATTTCACAAAACCAAAAAGTAGATATACTGAAGCTAAACTTATTCAAGAACTTGAATCATTAGGTATTGGTCGTCCTAGTACTTATGCAACAATTATGTCAACAATAAGAGAAAGAGGATATGTTGGTGTTGAAGATAAAAAATTCTATCCAACGGAAATAGGTTTTACAGTTACTGATAAACTACAAGAATTCTTTAGTAATATTATTAATGTTAAATATACAGCTAATATGGAACTTGAACTTGATGAAATCGCTGATGGTAAATTAGATAATTTAAAAGTATTACATGCTTTCTATGATATTTTTGAAAAAACTCTTCATGAAGCATTCATGAAAATGGAAAGAGTAGGTCCATCTAAAACAGGTGAGTTATGTCCTAAATGTGGTAGTGACTTAGTTGTTCGTAAAGGAAAATATGGCGAATTTGTCGCTTGTTCTAATTATCCTGATTGTACATATGTAAAAAAGGATGAAAAAGAAGCTCTAGAAGCAAATACAACAGGAGAGAAATGTCCAAACTGTGGCAATGATTTAGTTATTAAAAAAGGAAGATATGGTGAGTTTGTTGCTTGCTCTAACTATCCTGAATGTAAATATATAAAAAAAGAAGAAAAAGAAGAAAAACCTCTTGAAGTCATCATGAAATGTCCTAAATGTGATGGAAATATTGTTACAAAAACCACAAGAAAAGGTAAAACATTCTATGGTTGTAATAACTTTCCAAAATGTAAAGTTGCCTTATGGGATAAGCCAGTTTCTACACCATGTCCAAAATGTGGTAGTATCATGGTTATCAAGGAAGATGGGACATATTGCAGTGAATGTAATTATAAATTAGAAGATTAAAAATAATCTTCTTTTTTTATTTAATATTAATTGATATCAATAAGGGTTTATGATACAATATTTTATAGAATAGGGAGTTGTGTCTATGAAGGTACTACTTATTAAAAATAATCGTTTATATAGTTATCGACTACCAGATACTGTTAAAAATAATTTTTGGATTACAGATATTGATAGTTTCGAAAATGAAAGAAACTTAATAAATATATTAGCTAAAGATGGCAAATGGGTTTTAAAAAGTAATTATGAAACGCAAGTTGTATCTGGTGAAAGAACTTTTGATGAAGTTTTATTAAGTGATTATAACTTTTATGTAATAAAAAATGAGAGTGAACAAAATTATTATTACTTATATGCTCTTCCTAATATTGATGATAGTTATAAAGTTTATAACATCAATAGCAATGGTGGTTTAAAAATTGGTAAATCAAGTAATTGTAATATTTTATATGGTCATACTTTAATGGATGATGAACATGCTGATTTGTATTATCAAGATGGTTTATGGCAAATTATTGATAATGATAGTAAGTTTGGTGTCTATGTTAATGATAAAAAGATTGATCAAGCTGCTTCATTAAATTATGGAGATGTTATCTTTATAGCGGGTCTTAAAATTATTGTTATGAATAATTTCTTATTAATCAATAACATTAATAATTATATTAAAGTAGTATCGCAAATTTTAAGTTTTAAACAAAATGTAAGTTATAACTTAGATAATAGTGTCTTAAAAGAAGAAGAGTTAGATAGAAGTTTATATTCTAAAGAAGAATATTTCTATCGTTCTCCACGTTTCATTGAAGATGTTATGAAAGAGGAGGTTGTTATTGAAGATCCTCCGGCTAAACAAAATGAAGATGATAATTCTTTATTAATGACTTTAGGTCCAATGTTTACGATGTCATTAACATCAATGGTAACAGTGTATTCAACATTATCTAGATTAGATCCTAATGATGCTGATGCATGGAGTAAAGCAGCTCCATCATTAGTTATGGCTGGGGCTATGTTTTTAAGTACCCTTATTTGGCCATTAATTAGTCGACTTGTTGAAAAACATAAAAAGAATAAACGTGAAAAAGAAAGAATTGAAAAATATTCTCGTTACTTAGATGATAAAAAAGTTGAAATATTAAGTATTATTCAAAAACAAAGTCAAACTTTAAAAGATAAATATATTCCTGTTAAAGATTGTCAAAATATTATTTTAAGAAGAAGAACAACTTTATGGGAACGTTCCATTGAACAAAGAGATTTCTTATCATTACGTTTAGGTATTGGTAATCTTCCAATCTATGCGGATGTTAAATATTCACCAGAACATTTTTCTCTTGAAGAAACTGATGAAATGAAAGCTAAAGTTATATCTGTAGTTGAAGATAATAAAACATTAATTAATGTTCCTATTGTTATTTCGTTAGTTGAAAAATATATAACAAGTATTATTGGTGATCCAGCAAATACTGTAGAATTTTTTAAGAGTTTATTAGTTCAAATGATGGCATATCATAGTTATGAATTCTTAAAAATTGTTGTATTAACTGATAGTGAGAATGAATATCGTTGGAAATATATCCATAATATCCCATATATCTTTGATGATGTTAAACAAACAAGATTTTATGCAACCAACCTAGATGAAGTTCGTGAAGTATCGTTGTATCTTGAAAAAATCTTCCAAGATCGTAAAGCGTCAGGTCTTAAAGATTTCTATCAAGCGCCACCTTATTTCTTAATTATTACAGATAATTATCATATGTATCGTGATATAGAAATCATAAATGACGTTTTAAAACAAGATGTTAATTATGGATTCTCATTAGTAATAATGAGTAATAAGTTACAAAATTTACCATCTGAATGTAAAAACTTTATTAATATTAACCGTGAAATATCTGGTATTTTTGAAAGCGAAATATCTCAAGGACATCAAAAAGAATTTAAAGCAGAATTCCCAGATGGTATTGATGTTACTGCTTGTATCAAGAAAGTATCAAATATACCTATTGAATTTAATGATGAAGAAAAACAATTACCAACAAGTGTATCTTTCTTACAAATGTATAATGTTGGTAAAGTTGATCAATTAAATGTTTTAAATAGATGGATGATGAACAATAGTCAAAAGAGTTTATCTGTTCCTGTTGGTTTAGAAAAATCAGGTACTTTATTAAAACTTGACTTACATGAAAAATATCATGGACCTCATGGATTAATCGCAGGTATGACTGGTTCTGGTAAATCAGAATTTATTATTACATATATTTTATCAATGGCAATTAACTTTAGTCCATTAGATGTTAACTTCATTCTAATCGACTATAAAGGTGGTGGCCTTGCTGGTGCTTTTGAAAACCGTGAAACAGGTATTCGTCTTCCACATCTAGCTGGTACAATTACGAACTTAGATGTTGCTGAGATGAACCGAAGTCTTGCATCAATTCAATCAGAGTTAAGAAGAAGACAACATATCTTTAATGAAGCTCGTGATAAATTAGGTGAAAGTACGGTTGATATTTATAAATATCAAAAATTCTTTAAAGAAGGTCAAGTCACAGAACCTGTACCACATCTATTTATTATTTCCGATGAGTTTGCGGAATTAAAGAGTCAACAGCCTGAATTCATGGATCAATTAATATCAGCTGCTCGTATCGGTCGTTCATTAGGTATTCACTTAATTCTTGCAACGCAGAAACCAAGTGGTGTTGTTAATGATCAAATTTGGTCAAATACAAGATTCCGTGTCTGCTTAAAAGTTCAAGATAAGAGTGATTCATCAGAAATGATTAAACGTCCTGATGCAGCCTTACTTACTAATGCAGGTCGTTTCTATTTACAAGTAGGTTATAACGAATTATTTGCTTTAGGACAATCAGCTTGGTGTGGAGCACAGTACGTTCCAACAGAAAAAATAAGAAAAAAGATTGATCAATCTATTAATGTAATTGATAATATTGGTAATGTTATTAGTACTAGTGATGATGAAGTTAAAGAAAAACATGAATCACTTGGTGAAGAACTTGGAAATGTTTTAAAATATATTATTCAAATTAGTAAAGAAAATAATATTACAACAAAACAATTATGGCTTGAAAAGATCTTACCAGAAATTTTTGTTGATAATTTAGTTCAAAAATATGAATATACTGCAGAGAAGTTTATATTAAATCCAATTGTTGGTGAATTTGATGATCCTAATAACCAAAGACAAGGATTAGTTACCATAAATTTAACTAATGATGGTAATACAAGTGTTTATGGATCTGCTGGTTCAGGTAAAGAAACTTTTGTTTCAACAATGATTTATTCCCTTATGACAACCCATTCTCCTGAAGAAGTTAATATTTATATAATTGACTTTGGTGCAGGAACATTAGGAAGTTTTAGAAACTTCCCACATGTTGGTGATGTTGTAATGCCAAATGATGAAGAAAAAATAAATAATTTATTTAGATTAATTGAAACCGAAATCGCTAAAAGAAAGAAATTATTTGTTAACTATAATGGTGATTATCAAGCATATTGTAAGAGAAGTGGAAAGACGGTTCCATATATTGTTCTAGTTATTAATAACTATGATGCTTTCCAAGATAGTTTTGATTATGATGATCGTATTAATCAAATTACTCGTGATTGTGTTAAATATGGTATTATCTTAGTACCTACAATTAATACAACTAATGGTATGAGATATAAATTACGTCAAAACTTCCGTTCAGATATTGTTTTACAATTTAATGATCAAGATGATTATTCAATTATCGTTGGTAATACAAGAAAACTTTATCCATCTGCTATCTTTGGTAGAGGATTAATAAGAATGAGTGATGGTTTATTTGAATTCCAAACAGCTCGTGCTTATAAAGATGATGATTACTTAGATAAAATTGAAAAATTAAAAGAGGAATTAAATAGTAAATATCAAGTTAGAGCTCCAAAAGTTCCAGTAGTTCCAAGAAATGTTCTTGTCGAAGACGTTGTACCTTATATCAAGAACTTATCAATGGTACCAGTTGGAATTAGTAAAGAAACAATTGAGCCTGAATACTTTAATATTAAAGATAATTTAGTAACTTTAGTTTCTGCATCGGAAATTGAAAATTCTGTTAATTTCGTTAAATCATTTACTAAGGTATTAAGTAAAGTTCCTAATACGAATGTTGTTTTATTCGATGGTGATAATAATTTGGAGAGTACATATGACCCTAATGTTTCTTATATCAAAGAGAACATTGATGAATACCTAAAGAAAATTATGGATGCAATTAAGATGCAATATGATCAATATGTTGCAGATGGTTATTCCAATAAAGGAATTATTAATAATAAGTCAATGGTAATTATTTTATTTGGATTTACTAAGTTATTACTTCGTATTTCTCCAGACAATAAGACACTATTAACTGATTATCTAGAGAAGATTAAAGACATGCAAACATTTAATTTCATTTTTGTTGATCAACCTGATGGCTTCAAGAAAAATGAATATGAAAAATGGTATAAAGCTGCTGTTGATAATAACTATGGTATTTGGGTTTACAATGGTGTTGCTGATCAAACAGCAATTAAGACGAATATTGGCTTTAAGAAAACGAATAATGAAGTTCCTAAGGGATATGGTGTTGTTGTTAAGAATACTAAGACAAGTCTTGTTAACTTAGTAACTGATGAACCAGTAGGTGATGATGATGAATAATAAAGTTCTAGTAACGATTAATGTTCCATCTCTTGAAAAATCATTTGATATCTTTATTCCTGTTAATAGAAGAGTTCATAATGTAATTGCTTTAGTAAAAAAATCATTATTTGATTTATCTGGTCATGCTTTTAATATGGATGGTGATTATCTATTCTATAATGCAGAGACTGGAGAAGCGTATGATGTGAATTCCTTAATAAGAAATACGGATATTAGGAACAATTCGAAATTGATATTATTATAAGAAAAAAGACATAGAAATATTGCGGTCAACTAAAAGTAGACAAATTTATAAAAAGACACTTTAAAATCCTGATTCAATTTTATATTGAATTGGGGTTTTATAATTTAATGCATAACTAGGTCTTTCATTATTATAATAATCAATATATAATTTAAT
>JAEEZO010000049.1 GCA_016291895.1 Caryophanales bacterium | reverse complement strand
TACTAAAAATGAAGTTAATATAATTATTCGTGATAATAGTTTCGATTGTAAAAAATCGCATACTGTTTATCTTCGAGAAAGTTTAAGAAAAAGTTTCACACTTAAAGATAACGAATGTCAAAGAATAAGATATACTGGTCAGGATTATGTTAAATGTGATTAAAAAAAGATTTAATTTACTTAAATCTTTTTTTGTCTTTAATCGTGTAAATATCTATGATATGATTAATTTAGATATAAGATGGTGATAACATGTTAAAAGTTGATTGTAATGCTGTATTAAATAATAATAAAAGTATTTTAATTGACTCAGAAGCTGTAAAAGAGTTATTAGATACCTTAGACAATCAATATAATGGATTAGATGCTAGTGTAAAAGAAAGAGCATCTATTAACACAGGAATTTTAAGAGGTATGGTATCATATGAATTAGAAGATAAAATTAGTTTTTTATCAAAAATGGTAAAAGAACTTGAAGAAGCTATGGGTGAATCCATGGATGACTTGATAAAACATAAATATGGCGCAGATGTCTATGAAGATAAAATAATTGCTTTTTATGCAGATCATTGGTATAAACTTGGTGAAAATCTTGAAACACAAGATGATGCCTATAAACATTTTTATGTACTAGATATTTTTTATGATTTTTGGCATAAAGATACAGGAATGGATGAAAAATTAAATACTTATTTATCGATAAGAGAATTTCAAGAAAAATTTGATTATGATAGATTTGGTTTAAATCCTGATGACGTAAGAAAACAATTGTTGTATATTAAAGATGTACGTGGTTTCCAAGAAATGGAACTAATTATTAAAGCTCTTCTTAATAATTGTCCTGATAATTTTGAAGATTATGATTTTCAACCTGGGAGGAGAATTAACTCTGATTCATATTATAATTTTGATTCAAATCATATTAATGAATTCCAAACTAATTCTGAAATTCTTTCTATAAATGGTTATGATTTTGAGTTTTGTCAAGTTCTTCCAAAAGATTGTACTGGAATTGAAATGTTGGCTTATAATTTTGCAAAAGCAAATGTTATTAATACTATGAGAACATTACCATCTTCATATTTAGAAGTTCTTACTCATAAAAACAACACAGTAATATTGACGTGTAGTAATGATTCACAAATCTATAATGGTGAAGTCTTTTGGGGAGGTTTAACTTATCCAGGCACTGGAAATGTTGTAATAAATGTACACGAAAGTTTTAAAGCCAATTATTATTATACAGTTGGAACAGTTCTTCATGAATTTGGTCACAAATTTGATGCTATTTTAGTAGATAGTTTTATAAACAAACTGTTTGGAAAATATTATTATTCTAAAAACAATGAAACATGGCAAAAGTTATACAACAAATATGTTGAGACTATTCAAGGTATTGAAGCTAAAGATTATGATAATCTTGTTTTTGGTGATGAGAATGAAAACAAAGAATACTCAGTAGAATTCTTTGCTGGAGCAATGTATTTATATTTCACTGAGGGAGATGCAATGAAAAAGTTTTGCCCAGATTTGTATGAGGAAATTACTAGATTACTAGGTGAAGATTATAGTGACTCTTATAATGAACATATAGAAGAAGTTTTAAATACAGAATATGATGGACAGAGTAAAGGAAATGGTTATTCAGATCCTGAACCTGGACCAGGACCTTCACCAACACCAGGTCCTGAAGTGACACCTGGTCCAAATAATTAGGAGGTTATATGAGAGAAAATAAAATTGCAAATATTAAAGTGGATAAATCAAAAGTTGCAAAAATAGGATCTTTTATATTGACAACTATGCTTATTATTTCTTTTGTAGATGGTACATATGAAAAAAACACTAATAATGAAGTTACAACAATTGGATGTGAACCAAAAGCGGTTGAATATTATGATAGATTATATGAATTAAAAAAGAACAGTTCAAAATATGACGATGTAATTGTAGATTTATATAACAAAGGACAATTAAGTATTAATGGTGTATCATATCCTTTGGATAAGTATTTTATAACAATCAATTTTAATAGTGAAGGAAATGAATATCATTTAACAAGTACAAAAAGTGATTATAATGATATTTTAACTAGTAGTTTGGAAAAATATGAATATAAAAGAATTGTAAGATTTCGTGATACAACTGCATTTATAGAACTCATCAATAGTGATTGTGTTCTTATTGATTATGAAAGAAATATTATTACAATAATAGATGTAAATAAGGCATTAGAAATAGTAAATAATTGGGATGGTACAATTCATGATAAAGTTCCTGAAACTGATGCTGTAGAGAATAAAGAATTTATAAGAAGGTAATTAAATGATTAATGTAAGTAATGAAAAAGCAAAAATTGCTTTGATGAAGCAGACTGCAGGGGACATTAATGACAATGCTATTAAATTATGTGATGATTTAAAAAAAACTTCAGATATTTTTCAAGGGAATAAAGTTGATGATGCTATAAATGAATTAACAAATCATTCAAGTAAAATTAAGGATGAGGCTTCTTTTTTAACCATCAAAGTTGATAGTTTAAATGGTGTTGTTAATCAAATTTACCAAGAACAAGTAGATGAGGAAAATCGTCGCAAAAGAGAACAAAACAATTTGAAGAAGGAAAATATTGAATTATAGTTCTTCATTCTAATAAGAGTTAATTTAAAGATTTAATTCATTTAAATCTTTTTTTATGTTATAATCATAAAATGAAAAGAGGGATTAGTATGCAATTACCTAATTTAAATAAAGCAAGAAAAAGAACAAAAGAAGAAGTTAAAATAGATCATTTTAAATTAAAAAAAGAATATCAATCTTTAGGAAAAAATAAGACATATTATGTTAAAACATATGGTTGTCAAATGAATGAACATGATAGTGAAAATATATGTGGTTTACTTGATTCATGTGGTTTTACGAAAAATGATGAAATGGAAGAAGCTGATTTAATAATATTAAATACTTGCTCCATTAGAGAGAATGCTCATAATAAAGCTTTTGGTATGTTAGGTCGTCTTAAACATTTAAAAGAAAAAAGACCCAATATCATTGTTGCCGTATGTGGTTGTATGGCTCAAGAAGAAGTTGTTGTTAAAGAGATATTATCTAAATATCGTAATGTTAACTTTATTTTTGGTACACATAATTTATATGACTTACCAAAACTAATAAAAGATTGTTATGATAATCCAAAAACTAACGTATGTGTATTATCAGAAGAAGGTAATATAGTAGAAGACCTTCCTGTTCGTCGTGTTAATAGTTATAAAGCTTATGTTAATATTATTTATGGTTGTGATAAATTTTGTACATATTGTATCGTACCTTATACAAGAGGTAAACAAAGAAGTCGAAGAATGGAAGATATTCTTAATGAAGTTCGTAAACTAAAAGAAGATAATTATCAAGAAGTAACTCTTTTAGGTCAAAATGTAAATGCTTATGGTAAAGATCTTGATGAAGGTTATGATTTATCAGATTTGCTTTTAGAAGTTAGTAAAATAGGATTGCCAAGAGTTCGTTTTATAACTAGTCATCCTTGGGACTTCACTGATAAAATGATTGAAGTTATTAAAAATAATAAAAATATTATGCCTTATATTCATTTACCTTTACAATCTGGTAGTGATAAAATACTAAAACTAATGGGACGCCGTTATACAAGAGAATCATATAAAGAACTATTTAATAAATTAAAAGGAATTCCTGGTGTTAGTATAACAACAGATATTATAGTTGGATTTCCAGGTGAAACAGATGATGACTTTAATGATACTTTAGATATGGTTAATTATTGTAAATATGATGGTGCTTTTACTTTTATATACTCACCACGTGTTGGAACACCAGCTGCTAAACTTATGGAAAAAGATAGTTTGACTCTTTCTGAAAAAGAACAAAGATTATATAAGCTAAATGAAATAATAAATAATTACTCACTAGAATCTAATAAAAAAATGGAAGGTAAAACTTTTGATGTTTTAGTAGAAGGTGATAGTATCAAAGATAATGAATTATTTGGCTATACCGAAACAAATAAACTCGTTAACTTTACTGGTAAAGGTGATTTAGTTGGTAAAATTGTTCCTGTTAAAATAACTTCTGCTAAAAGCTTTAGTTTAGATGGTGAGTTAGTTGAATAATAAAGAAATATTAGATAAAGTTGATGATATTATTAACAAAATAGAATCTAGCTCTGATTACCAAAAATATTTAAAGTTAAAAGAAGATATTGGTAATAATAAAGAATTAGTTTTATTAATTAATGAAGTACGTCAAATGAATAAAGATTTTGTCCACAAACTTGTGGATAAAAAAACTTTAGATAAGAAGACTTATGAACTTAATAATCATCCTTTATATCGAGAATATTTAAATACTATTGATGTTATAAATAATGAATTATCAATAATTGAAAATACGATTAATAATTATTTTAAGAAAAAGTTAGAAAACTAACTTTTTTTTATATTATTTTGTGTAAATATTTATTCGTTTTGTGTAAATATTTATTTTTTTTTGTGTAAACATATGTTTTTCTTATGTTATATGGTATGATAATTATGTTAGATAATAAAAGTAAATAAAATGGAGTGTATGATATGAAAAATATTTTTGAAAAAAAACAAATTTTTGCTTTAAGTTTAATTGTTTTAATAGGAACGATAGTTGCATTTGTATTAAAAAATGCTAGTTATGCTGCTCCTCTTAGTACTACAATGAAGGATTATTCTAATTATCCGACATCTATACCGGTGTCATATTCTTATTCAACTATTGTGTATAATGCTAATACATAATTTATAGATGAATCAAATAATGCTAATGGTTGGACAACGATTGCTGGTGTTAGAGTACCAAAGTATTTACATCAAAGATCAGGTAAAATACAAGTTTTAATTAAAAATAGTGCGATGGATGCTAATGGTAATCCATTAAATGTTAGAATTACTGCTGATAATATCACACCATGGTCAGAAGCTAGTACAGGTGTTTATATAGCATTTTTACCAGAAATACTAATATCTAATAATCAATTGGCTCCAACTCCTTCGAATAACACATCACATCCTTTAACAACTGGTGAACCAATATTATTTGCCTTAAATGCTGATCGTGCAGAATGTGATTTCACGATAACATATTTAAACCAAGATGGAACTGTTGCAACACAAATTAATAACGTTTTATCATCATATTATGATATAGATGTTCCTGGAAATGTATCTGGTGCCTTCTTAAATGGTACTGAAGGTTTTAAACCATTAACAGGTAATAACACAATTTATTATAATAAGAATCAAGTTACTCATGGTGCTAATTATTTAGTTTCTATAGTAGAATCTGATGGTGGTATTGGTATTGGTAGTTATGTACAAGGAAATTATGTTAACATTATGGATGCCAATTCTCCATTATTCCAAACTACAGCTGTAGTTCATTCGTCTTCCGTTGGTGGTGTATATAAAATCCACTATGGTGGTACTGGCTGTGGTATCGCTTATATGTTTATTTCACCAACTAAATTTGAAGAACCAACTCCAACGAAGACTGTTCTTCAAGGTAGTGGACCATATTATTTAAATAATTCATTTACTTATCGTATATCACGTTATGCTCCAAATAACTACTTTGCAAGTGCATTTGGATTGAATCAAGCTTATGGTGCTACATTATTCCCAACTAATACGTTATATGATCGATTTGAAATAACTGATACACTAGAAAACTATTTAACAATTAATACTAATGGTATTAAAGTTTATAATGAAAGTGGAACAGATGTTACTTCATACTTTAATGTTCAAGTAAGTGGAAAAACAGTAACTGCATCTGCAAAATCTAATATTTTAAGTAGTGGTAGTTTTTATGGACATTTTTATAAATTAGATATACCAGTAACATTTGCAACATATAAAGCTGGAACAACGATTTCTAATGTTGCTCAAGTAAATTCTAAAATAGTTAATTCTTCTCTTGTACAACAAAATACACCAAATGTTGATGTTTCAATTAAATATAAAGTAGTAAGTAGACACTTCTTAGCTAATACTACTCCAAATGAACAATCATTAAATAATCCAATATTAGTTTCAAGAACAAATACTAAATTATGTGAGGATATTGCGATAAATAATTCAGCTAATCATGGAGCATCATTTACGACTAATCCATGTAGCACTTTAACAACGGCGACATCTCAATATCGATTTAGAGAAATTCTTGTAAATGGAATGGATAAAAATAACTTAAATATTACACCTGCACTTAAGGCAACATGGAATGCTGATGGTACAGGAGGCGCAAACTCAAATGGTGTTTATACAAATACTGTTCAAGGAAACTTAACAGATTCAAGTGGCATTGTATATATTGATTACTATTATGAAATGAAACCTGCTAAAGTTACAGTTCATCATTATAAAAAAGGTACAACAGAAGAAATATGTCCAACAGAAACATCAGTATTACCATATAATACTGCTTATGAAAAAAATAAATGTAGTAATGAAACTTCTTTAGGCAATTATATTTATGCATATGTTGTATCTAATGATTCTAGTGCTACAATCAATGATCCACTAGGAAAAGTTACTGGTAATGTTAAGGGTAATATAGAAATTACATTCTATTATGAGTTAACAACTGTTGATGCTAATCCTAAAAAGGAAGCTCCAACATTATTCCATTCAAGGAATGAAGCTTTCAATTATAAGATAACAGATACTGTTAAGATTAAAGATTATCGTGGAGATGCAACAATTACTGTAACCGATAAGTTAGAATATGAAATTGATACAACACGTTCAAATCTTGCAGGTGGTACTTATAATAATGATAATAAGACAATTACATGGACTATTCCATGGAATAATATCAACACTAATGGTCAAAATAATGATACTGTAACGAAAGATATTTCAATTGACTTTACAGTTTATTATAATAATGTTCCAAGTGATGTTGAAGTTATAACTAATAGTGTAGTAGAGAACGTTGATACTGCTAAAGTAGATAAAGAGACTAATACATATGCTGATACTCAAATAGATTTATATACATTAATTGTTCATCATTATAAAGAAGGAACAACTCAAGAATTATGTCCTACAACAACAGAAATTTTAGATGAGGGAACAAGTTATACAAAAACTACTTGTGATCTTGATGAATATGATTTCGTTGAAGTTAAGAAAGATGGAACTGTATTAGAAGGTAATACAGGAACGGTTACTGATAATATAAATGGTGATACGACTCTTGATTTTATTTATCGAAAGAAAGATAGTACACTTGAAACCGTTATTACAAAAACTGGTCCAGATGAATTAACTAGTGTGTCTCAAGAAGTAACATATGATATTCATTATGAAGGTCATGTTGTTGATTATCGTGGTGATGGTTTAATAACTATTACAGATACTCTTCCATACAAGATAGATACTAGTAAATCAGATCTTGATGGTGGAGAATATGATGGCGAATATAAGATTGTATGGCAAGTTAATTGGAATGGCATCGATACATATAATGGAGAAAATGATACTATTACAGTAGATAAGAAGATTAAAGTTGTATTCTCAGATCTTAATGTCGATGATAAGACTATGACTAATGGAGTTGAAGCTAAAACTACTCTTGAAGAGAAAACGGATTTAGTATTAGCAACAAAAGATACTGATATTAAACTTCCTGGTATTATAATTGTTCATCATTACCTTCATGGAACTACTGAAAAATTATTTGATGATGATATAGCAATTGGTTTAGTACATGAAAAATATCATGCACAACCAAAAGATAAAGATGGTTATGTTGTTGTTACAAGACCAGAATATGAAGATGTTGAATTTACAATTGATGAACAAGAACTTGTTTATACTTATGAAAAATTGAAATTCGATATTGTAACTGAAGTTATTGGTGGCGGTGGTGATATCGTCGGTGATGAAAAAATCTCAAGTGGAGATGATTCAACTATTGATTACATTGTTATAACACCTGATGATGGATATGAAATCCAACGAGTAGTTATTGATGGAGAAGAGATAGAAGTTACTAATAAAGATAAAATGATTATTGATAACTTTAAAAATGTTAGAGAAAATCATTTAGTTCAAGTACAATTTACTGAAAAACCAATTAAAGTACCAATTACTGGTAGTAATACAAAACTAATACCTATTGCAATTATTGCTATAATATTAGGTATCGTTATTGCGATTAAAACTGGTTATCTTAGTAAAGTTTTTAAGAAAAGTCTATAATTTATAGACTTTTTTTATTTTGATTTATATAATAAACGTAGGTGATAATATGAAATTAACCAATGATTATAAAGATTATGAAATACTAGATGCTAGTTGTGGTATGAAACTAGAAAGATGGGATAAATATTATTTATTAAGACCAGATCCAGCGGTTATTTGGGATAATGGTGACTTAGAAAATAAATATAAAAATTTAATTCATAGTGTTTATTATCGTAGTAATAAAGGTGGAGGTCATTGGGAAAATAGAAAAAATCTTCCTAGTGATTGGACGATTAAATATCATGATTTAGTTTTTAATATTAAACAAATGGGTTTTAAACATACAGGTTTATTTCCAGAACAAGCTTATAACTGGAATTTTATGATGGATAAAATAAAAAATTGTGGTCGTAAAATAAAAGTTTTAAATCTTTTTGCATACACAGGTGGTGCTACTATCGCTTGTATCAAAGCAGGAGCTCATGTAACTCATGTTGATTCAAGTCGTGGTATGGTTGATTGGGCTAAAGAAAATGTTAAAAGCAACAATCTAGATGAAAATATGGTTCGTTATATTGTCGATGATGTTATTAAATTTGTATCTCGCGAAATTAGAAGAGGTAATAAATATGATGCCATTATAATGGATCCTCCTGCTTATGGACGTGGTGCTAATGGCGAAGTTTGGGATCTTGAGAAAGATTTATTTAAATTACTTTCTCTTTGTAAAGAAGTATTATCAGATGAACCATTATTTGTACTAGTAAACTCATATTCTGGTTTATCTCCTGTTCTTCTTGATAATTTATTACGTTTAACAATTAATAAAGATAATACTGGTTGGATTACATGTGACGAGATTGGTCTTCCAATAAAGGGTGGACTTGTATTACCATGTGGTATTTATGGAAGAATTGAATATGAATAATTTAGAAATATTATATGAAGATAATCATGTGATAGTTGTTTTTAAACCAATTAATATCTTAAGTCAAGGTGATATTACAGGTGATATTGATATGCTTACTATCATAAAAAAATATATTAAAGAAAAATATCATAAACCTGGTAATGTCTATTTAGGTCTTGTCCATAGACTTGACCGTGTAACAAGTGGCATAATGGTTTTTGCTAAAACAAGTAAAGCAGCAAGTCGTCTTTCAGAATCAATTCGAAAAAATGAATTAACTAAAGATTATCTTGCGATTGTTCATGGAAAAGTCGATAGTGGAAGAATGGAAGATTACCTTTTGAAAAAAGATGATTTTAGTACCGTTGTTTCTAAAGAAGGTAAACTTGCTGTATTAAATTATCAATTATTAGAGTATAATAAAGATAAGGATATCTCTTTGGTTAATGTTCATCTAGAAACCGGAAGACATCATCAAATAAGAGTACAGTTTAAATCACGTAATCATCCTCTTATTGGTGATAAAAGATATGGGAATGATTCTTATGATAATCTTGGTTTATGTGCTTATCATCTTGAATTTATTCATCCTGTAACAAAAGAGTTAAAAAGTTTTACTAGATACCCTAAAGGAGATATTTGGAATTTTAAATGGTTAAAGGAGAAGTTATGAAAAATAAGTTATATGTTACGGTAATATTAGTTTTTGTTTTAACAATTCTTGTAACTGTTTATTCAACTATACAATTTTCACAAAAGAATAAAAATAACGAAGAAGAGCAAGAAGTTATTAGTTTATCTAATGGCTGGGTTGAAAACAGGGTTACAGATTATAAATTAACTATTCATGGCTCTTATTATTTATCAACTGATTTAGATAGTGATATTACTCATGATTATTATTGTGAAACCCCTGATTGTGAATTTATTACAGGTAATGATAATTATGCTTTAATACGTGATAATGGTTATTTAATATTTAGTTTATTTGATAATGGAGTTTATTATTTAAGTGATTTTGAATATGAATTAGATGAAATTCAATTTTTAGTTAATAATGGAACTTTATATGGAATTATATATCGTAATGGAAATAATGATTTCTATTATTCACTAGATACTAATGATTATTATTTTGTTAATGATAATATTGAAATTGATGCTAATTCAAAATATGTTATTGATAAAAATGAATTAATTATTAAAGAAGATGATCATTATTCTTTAGTTAATTATTTAACAATGGAACAATTAATAGTGGCTTCTAATTTAGAACTTAATTATTATGAAAAAGAAAATGATTATTTAATACTTGCAAGTGATTATATAGGTGATATTATTAATGTTTATACTTCTAGTCTAAAAAGTGTTAATATACCATCAATAAGGAAAGTAGGACTATCTAATAATCATGTTATCTTAACTGATTTTAGTAACAAGTTTTTTGTTAAAAACTTCAATAATGAAACAATTATGATTAGTGAAGAATATGATGATATTTATGACATAATAAGAGGCTTAGTAATCGCTAAACGTGATGATAAATTATTAATTATTAATTCATCTTGTGAAGTACTAAAAGAAATAGATCTTAATGGTATGGAATATGATCATATTAGAAGTGGTTATAATAATGAATCTATTGATTATGAAGAAGGCCTATATCTATATATTGGAAATGATTTAAATTATCAAGAAATATATTTTAATCCTGAAACATTAGAATCATATCAAAAAGATGTTTAATTCTTCTTGTAAAAAAGTCTTGCAATTTATTTATTTTATGTTATAATTTTATGAGTAATCCGCTGTTTATGTAATAAACTTTTCATTTAGTTTTTAAATATGATTATGATAAAAGAAAAGGAGATTTAAAATGAACGTAATTGATAAGATTGAAAAAAGTCAAATGAACCCTAACATTCCAGAGTTCCGTGTTGGTGACTTAGTAAAAGTTGATGTTAAGATTATCGAAGGTAAACGTGAAAGAATTCAAGCTTATGAAGGAGTTGTTATTTCTCGTAAAGGTTCAGGACTAAATGAAACTTTTACAGTTAGAAAGACTTCAGCTGGTGTAGGTGTTGAAAGAATTTTCGCTGTTCATTCACCTAAGGTAGCTAGTATTACTGTTGTTCGTCGTGGTAAAGCAAGACGTGCTAAGTTAACATTCTTAAGAAACTTAAAGGGTCAATACAAAATTGAAGAAAGAGCATAAAAGATAAGGATTAACCCTTATCTTTTTTGTAGGTGTTTAAAATGAAAATATTTAAAGAAGTAATGAGTTATGTTATTATTATCGCTGTTGTATTATTATTTAAGTTTTTTATTATCTCACCAATTAGAGTAAGTGGTGATAGTATGAAACCAACTCTTCATAATGGAGAATTCATGTTATTAAATGAAATTGGTTATCGCCTTAATGGTGTTAAAAGATTTGATATTGTCGTTATTAATACCAAAGATGAAATTATTATTAAAAGAATAATTGGTCTTCCTGGTGAACATATTAAATATCAGGATAATAAGCTTTTCATTAATGATAAAGAAGTAGAAGAACCATTTGAACATGAAATAACTCATAATTATGATATTCATGAATTAAATAGTGAAGTTGTTCCAGAAGGATATTATTTCGTTTTAGGAGATAATCGTGGAAACTCTAGCGATTCAAGAATTATTGGTTTTATTAGTAAAGATCAAATAAGAGGTAAGGTTATTAAAAAAGTATTATTTCCATTCTCTAAAATTCGTACTGTAAAATAGTCACTTAGGTGACTTTTTTTGTTATAATAAATTAAAGTGGAGGTTATATGAACGAAATAAAGTGTCCAAAGTGTGGTACCGTTTTTCAAATAAATGAAGAAGATTATGAATCAATTAGTAAACAAATAAGAGATATAGAGTTTAATAAAGAATTAGATCTTCATAAAAAGCAATATGAACAAGATAAAGAAAATGCTATTAAACTATTAAAAGCAAGTAATGAAAAAGAACTAAGTGAAAAACTAAATGATAAAGACAAAGAAATAAATAATTTAGAAAATGAAATAAAAAATCTATCTAGCAAACTAGAAAAAGATTATTTAGAAAAATTAAATAAAAAAGAATTAGAAATTAAAGAATTAAATAATAAAATAGAAGTTTCAGAATCTAAAAAAGAACTTGAAATAACAAAAGTAGTTAGTGAAAAAGATAAAGAAATAAATAATCTTAATAATTTATTAGATAGTAATAACAAAGAATATAAATTAAAAGAAAATAGTTTAAAAGAACAATATGAAAATAAACTTAAAGATAAAGATGAACAAATAGCATATTATAAAGATTTTAAAGCTCGTCAATCTACTAAGATGATAGGTGAGTCTCTTGAAGTTCATTGTAATAATGAATTTAATAGATTACGTCCACTGTTCCCAAACGCTTATTTTGATAAAGATAATGAAGTTAAAGAAGGTTCTAAAGGTGATTTTATCTTCCGTGATTTTGATGATGATAATAATGAAATTGTATCAATTATGTTTGAGATGAAAAATGAAAATGATACAACAAGTACGAAACATAAAAATGAAGATTTCTTAAAAGAACTTGATAAAGATCGTAAGTTAAAAAATTGTGAATATGCTGTTTTAGTATCTTTACTTGAAATGGACAATGATTTGTATAATGATGGTATTGTAGATGTATCTCATCTATATCCAAAGATGTATGTAATAAGACCTCAATTCTTTATTCCTATTATTACTTTAATTAGAAATATATCTAGTAAAGCTCTTGAATATAAAAAAGAATTAAATATTATTCGCAATCAGAATATTGATATTACTAATTTCGAAAATGATTTAAATTCTTTTAAAGATACTTTTGGTCGTAATTGGCGACTTGCTAATGAAAAGTTTGGTAAAGCAATTGAAGAAATTGATAAAACAATTGAACATTTACAAAAAGTTAAAGAGAATTTATTACGTACTGATGATAATTTAAGAATTGCTAATAACAAATTAGATAATCTTACAGTACAGAAATTAACAAGAAATAATGAAACAATGAAAAAGAAGTTTGACGAATTAAAAGATTAAAAGAAAAAGATATGAACTATTCAGCGATAGATTTCATATCTTTTTTATATCTTTTAGCTTCTCTTGCAGTAACTTTAACTTTTGTACCATCAGTTAGTGTTACATTTTGTAAGTTTAATTTTTGTACATGTCTTGTAGCATTAAGAGCATGACTTCTACGATTACCAAACATAGGTTTCTTACCTGTTGCTTTGCTTGCCATTATAAATCCCTCCTTTTTGGGCGTCATTCGTTATTAACTTTATCATAATATCCTTTATAAGTCAAACAAAATGGTGGTAAAAGTAGTAAAAAAGTCATATAATTAACTTGGTGATATTATGCAAAGGTATTTTTGTCGTGAACTAAATAATAATAAATTTACTTTATCAAATGATGATAGTTATCATATTACAAAAGTAATGAGAATGAATTTAGGCGATTTAGTAGAAGTTGTTTATAATAAAGAAACATATATATCAAAAATAGTATCATTTAATCCTGTTGTTTGTGAAATAGATAAAAAACTTAATGAAAATAACGAATTTAATAAAAAAATATATATTTGTCAAAGTTTAGTTAATGAACAGAAGATGGATTATATTCTTCAAAAAGGAACAGAACTAGGGGCTTTCTCTTTTATACCTTATCTAGCTACTAATAGTGTTATAAAAGATAATGGTAAAAGTGATAAAAAAATAAATAGATGGCAAAAAATAGTTAAAGAAGCAAGTGAACAATCAAAAAGAAATATCATTCCTGAAGTTTTAGAATTTCATAATATTAATGATTTAATAAATTTTGAATGTGATTTAAAAATCGTATGTTCCGTGAATGAAAAAGTAAATAATATGAAAAATATCATACAGAAGTATCCTAAATGTGATACAATTATGGTAGTGATAGGACCAGAAGGTGGTTTTACCGAAAAAGAAGAAGAAATCTTTAAAAATAATGGATTTATTCTTGTATCTTTAGGAAATCGTGTATTAAGAACGGAAACTGCATCACTGATGGTACTAAGTATGTTTAATTATGAATGGATGGTGTAATTATGTTTACAACTAGTGAAATAATATTATTAATTCTTGTTGTTAGTGTTATTTTAATTATTTTTGTTGTTTTAACAGTTATTGATATAAAAGATTATTTAAGAAGTAAAAATAAAGTTACTGTTGTAACAAAAAATGTTGATAAAGAAACAATTAAAGATGATGATATCTTATATATTGAGAGTGAGCCTGAATACGAAGTTAATACAAAGAATGTAGAAGTAATAGAAGCTCCTAAGGAAGTAAAACCTATCTTAGAAGAAAGTGAAATCATTTTTGAAGAAGAAAAAGATTTAGATCCTTTCTTTGAAGAAGAAGAGGTTATTGTTCCTACTAAAGATGAAATTATCTATAAAGAAGCAATGACAAGAGAAGAAGCAAGAGAAGAACTTCAAAAAGTAGAAGAAAGACTTCAAGAAGAAAAAGATATATCTTTACAAGATACAATTACTAACTTTGAAATGGAACAAGAAGAAAATGCTATTATTAGTTTAGATGAGTTAATGAAAGTTAGTGATAAATTATATGAAAGTAATGAACCTGTTCAATATGATGATGGAGATGAACCTATAACGATTCAAGAAGTAATTCAAAAATATAATGATGTACAAAATAAAAAAGAAGATGTATCTGTTGTTAAAGCATATGACACTGTACGTGATACAACAAGTGATTTATTTGTAGAAGAAGAAGAGGACTTCTTAACTGATTTAGAAATAGCTCATAATAATTTACATCGATAAAAATTATGTTATAATATGAATAAAAAAGGAGATTGTTATGATTTTAGATGCATGTAAAACCGTTGGAAATTTAATCGATTTTATAGATGGAACAATATCAACACCATTAAAAATATTAGCTGTAGTATTATTTTTGGTGTTTACTAGTTTGGAATATGCAAAAGTTGTTTTTTCAGCAGATGGTTCTTTTAAGAAAGCAAATCAAAATAGTTTAAAAAGATTTATAGGGTTATTATTACTATTCTTTACTCCTAATATTATTAATATGGTTTTAGGATGGATAGATATAGCAACATGTAGAATATAAAAGAATTAATTATTTAATTCTTTTTTTTGGAGGTTTTATGAAGATTAGAGGAATAGCATTAGGTTGTAAAGTTAATACTTATGAAAATGAATATATTTTAAGTACTTTTTTAGATCATGGCTATGAAATAGTTAATGACAAAGCTGATGTTTATGTTATTAATACTTGTAGTGTAACGAATAATAGTGATGCGAAATCAAGAAAAGTAATTAATCGAATTGCAAGAGAAAACCCAGATAGTATTATTGTTGTAATGGGATGCTTTATCGAAGCTAATAAAGATTATGATAATCCTGATATCGATATTATTATTGGAAATAAAGATAAAAATAGAGTATATGAATTAGTTGAAAATTATATAAAGAATAAAGAAAAAAAGAAATTATTGTATGATGACTTTGATAAAAAGTTTGAAGATATGTTTATTAAAAATATGTCTAGTAGAACAAGAGCTTTTGTTAAAATTCAAGATGGATGTGAAAACTTTTGTAGTTACTGTATAATCCCTTTTACAAGAGGTAAATGTCGAAGTAAAGATAAAGATACTGTCCTTGATGAAATCAAGTGTTTAACAAATAATGGATATCAAGAAGTAGTATTAACAGGTATTCATACAGGCCATTATGGTGAAGATAGTGGTGTTACTTTTCCAAGTTTATTAGAAGAGATAATTAAAATTAAAAAGTTAAAAAGACTTCGTATATCATCTATTGAAATAACAGAACTAAATGACGATTTTATTAAAGTATTCAAAAATAGTGATATTATTGTTCCTCATTTACATATTCCTCTTCAAGCAGGTAGTGATCCTATTTTAAAATCAATGAATCGTAAATATGATTTAGATTATTATCGTAATAAAATTAAAGAGCTTCGAAGTGTTAAACCTGATTTATCTATCACAACAGATATTATTGTAGGTTTCCCAGGTGAGACTGATGAATTGTTTAATGAAACGCTATCTTTCGCAAGAGAAATAGGTTTTAGTAAAATTCATGTTTTCCCTTATTCGAGACGTCATGGTACAAAAGCTGATTTGATGCCTAATCAAATTGATGAAAGAATAAAAAAAGAAAGAGTTTCGAAATTAATTGAATTAAGTAATGAACTAGAACATAATTATTTAGATAAATTTATTAACAAAAATGTGGAAATTTTAGTAGAAACGATTAAAGATGGAGTATCAACAGGTCATACTGGTAATTATTTAGAAGTAAAAGTTAACAAAGAACTTGAGCATAATAAGATGTATAATGTTATAATAAAGAAAAGAGAAGAGAACTTTTTAATAGGAGAATTATATGAAAATTAATAAACAAAGAAAAGATCATTTAAGTTGGGATGAATATTTTATGGCCATTGCTCAATTATCAAGTATGAGAAGTAAAGATCCGAGTACTCAAGTTGGAGCTTGTATCGTATCAGGTGATAATAGAATTTTATCAATTGGTTATAATGGAGCGCCTAATGGTTTTCCAGATGATACTTTTCCATGGGAAAGAGAAGGAGACTTCTTAAATACTAAATATGCATATGTATGTCATGCAGAAATGAACGCTATACTTAATTATCGTGGAACGAGAAAAGAACTAGAAGGCGCTAAAATATATGTTGATTTATTCCCATGTAATGAATGTGCAAAATTAATAATTCAAAGTGGTATTAAAGAAGTTATTTTCTTAAGAGATAAATTTAAAAATAAAGAAGGTATCAAGTGTGAAACAGATAGTGTAAAAGCTAGTAAGTCTATGTTTAAACAATGTGGCGTTAAATGTTCTCATTTAGAAATGGATAAAGAAATTAATATAAAATTAGAAAATGATAAGTAGAAATACTTATCTTTTTATTTACATATTTTACTAATAGATACTTATTGTTTTATATATTGTATTCACTTGTCATGATATACTAAATAGTAGGGAGAGTATATGAAAAATAAGAAAATGTTACTTGGAATATTAATGGTATTTTTAATAGGATGTATAGGCGTTACAGTAGCCTACTATTCTAGTAGAGATACTTTTAATAATGTTTTTAATACATCAAATTACATAATGGAAACTAAAGAAAAATTTGAGAGTCCTAATGATTGGATGCCAGGTACTACTACACCAAAAGAAGTTATTGCAACAAACCGTGGTGATACAAAAGCAGTAGTAAGAGTAAAATTAGAAGAGAGTTGGGAAGATTCAAGTGGTAATCCATTATCTCTTGTTGATCGTGAAGGTAATCAAGCAGCCATTATTAATTTTGCTTTTGATAAAGATATTAAGTGGATCTATAATGGTGGATATTATTACTATGTAAGACCATTAGATAAAGATGAGAGTACTACTTCCTTAACAGAATCAGTTACCTTTAATCCTAATGTTGTAACTGATTATTCAAAGAATTGTACAACTAATGATTCTACACATACAACCACTTGTACAACAGAAACAACAGGTTACGGTGGTGGGAAATATAAGTTAGATATAACAGTTGAAACAAGTCAATACGATAAATATCAAGAAGTATGGAATACGACTGTTCAAATTGATGATCCTACAAAAAAGGATGGAATACTAATGGTTAATAGTGACCGAAGCACAACCTTTGGTAAAAACATATCAAGAGATTCTTTTGAAAAGATTATTGCCTATGATATTATAAATATTCCAGATAATGCCATAGATAGTTGGGATGCATCAGCTGAACAAAATGAATCTGTTATAGCATGGTATACAGATATTGATAATAATGGCTTATATGAGCTTTATCTAGGACAAGAAGGTGGCGTTAAAGCTAATCCAAATAGTTCATATGCGTTTTCGTATTTTCAGAAAGTAGAAGAGGTTGATTTAAAAAGATTGAATACATCTCTTGCAACAAATATGAGTTATATTTTCTCTAGTACGGGATATAATTCTTCATCATTTAAATTGGATGCTTCTAACTGGGATACATCTAAAGTAACTGATTTATCTTATGCTTTTAGTTCACTTGCAAATAATGCATATAGTTTAGATATGAAAATACATAATTGGGCAATTAATGAAAACGCAAGTGTAGAACGTTTGTTTTCAAGTTTTGCTTCTCGAACTAGAGACATGAAAATTGATTTAACTGGATGGGATTTATCAAATATCAAGAATCTTCAATATATGTTTTATGATTTTGCACCAGGTAGTTATAAGACAGAACTAATCGTAAAAAAATGGAATACGTCAGGTGTAGAAAATATGAATAATATGTTCAATCATGCCTTTTATTATACGTATGATATTGATCTTGATTTTAGTGATTGGGATACATCTAGTGTAACTAATATGAATGGAATGTTTCATAACTTTGGAAATACTGGCAAAAATAGTTTAAAACTTAATTTTACAGGTTGGGATACATCAAATGTAACAGATATGGATAGTATGTTCTATTTAGCTGGATGTTATATTGGTGAAACAAATTATGCTGGATCTTTCGTAGAATATATTGGATTGAATAATTGGAATGTTTCTAATGTTGAAAAAATGTATAGTATGTTTTCTGGTTCAGGAAGATATGCAGAAAATGTTATTATAGGTGATTTATCAAATTGGAATACATCAAAAGTAACAAATATGGATTATATGTTCTTTCAACTTGGAACATATGCTTCTCAACCAGTTGATATCGGAACATTTAAAGTATATGCAAGTAGTATTTATAGGGCATTTAGTTCTGCTTCAAATTTAAATGGTACAATTAATATTTATACTAATCCAACAAGTTATAATAATGCTTTTAATTCAACATCAACTACTAATAATTCAGAAGTTATTGTAAACTATTCGAATAATACAACAAATATCGATAGAATTATTGCTACCAAATCAAGTAATTCTAATGTAATTAAAGGATCTTTATTAAATAGTTGACAATTCAATAATTGTGACTATAATAGAATTATAAATATTTTGATTAGGACGAGACTGCTTAAAAGATTTAAAGAGAGTTAGTGGTTGGTGTAAACTAATAATTTAATAAGTAAGCTACTACCTATGAATAGGATATTAATAATATCCCGGGAAGACCGTTATATGAATTAAGTTATAAAAGGATGGTACCGTCTACAAGACTCCTTCAAGTACCATTCTTTTTTTCTTTATAGGAGGATTTATGAAAAATATTAAAGAAGATGAATATTTAAATAAGTTAAATCATTCATGTGCACACTTAATGGCACAAGCTATTAAACATTTATATCCTGAAGCTAAATTTTGGGTAGGACCAGTTATTGATGAAGGTTTCTATTATGATATTGATTTAGGAGATAAAGTAATTACCGAAGAGGATTTACCACTTATTGAAAAAGAAATGAAGAAAATTAGTAAAGATGGTAAAAGAATTGTAAGACATGAATTAAGTCGTGAAGAAGCTCTTGATATGTTTAAAGATGATCCATATAAAATTGATTTAATTAATAATATGGATGATTCAACTAATATTACTTGCTATACTCAAGGTGATTACACTGATCTATGTCGTGGACCACATGTAGAAACAGTTAAAGAATGTAAAAATTTCAAATTAACTAAATTCTCTGGTGCATACTGGAAAGGTGATTCAAAAAACAAAATGCTTCAAAGAGTTTATGGTGTATGTTTTAAAGATGAAGAATCTTTAAATAACCACCTACAAGAATTAGAAGAAGCAAAACAAAGAGATCATAGAAAACTAGGCAAAGACTTAGGTATTTATATGATGAGTGATTTAGTAGGTAGAGGTTTACCTATGTACTTACCAAATGGATTTACTTTATGGAATCAATTAGAAACATATATAAGAGATAAAGAAATTAAAAGAGGATATTTACATGTACAAACTCCTCCATTAGG
>JAEEZO010000048.1 GCA_016291895.1 Caryophanales bacterium | reverse complement strand
TGTTCTTTATCTAAATGATTAATAAAATTAATAACAAAACTAGATAATTCTTTGGAAATAATACTTGCATCATGATATTTAGGATATGGCCAACAAGAAAGTTCTTCTATTGATTCAAAGATATTATCTAAACTTATATAAATATATCCTAATCTTTTACTTATCTTTTTAGCAAGAATGGTTTTTCCTACACGAGGACTTCCACATATTAATATATTTTTCATAAACCTCCTATAGAAAAAAGATTAACGAGTAATCTTTTATTCACTTCTTAAAGCTTCAACAGGATCTTTCTTAGATGCTGCTCTTGCAGGGATTAATCCACCTATTAAAGTAAGAATAATACTTAAAATAATTAACTTAATTGCACTTGATATTGGTAAGGCTGCTGATATTTTAACAGCACCTGTATAATGTCTTAATACGGCATTAATAATTGGAATTAAAGTATATGTTATACCTATACCAAATAATCCTGATAAGAAACCAACAATAAAGGTTTCGGCATTAAAGATAGATGCAATATTTCTTTTACTTGCACCAATAGCACGTAAAATACCAATTTCTTTAGTTCTTTCATAAACAGAAATATAAGTAATAATACCAATCATAATACTTGATACAACTAAACTTATTGATACAAAGGCTATTAAAACATAACTTACAGCATCAACAATTGTTTTAACGGTATCCATTAAAATACCAGTAGTATCAGAGTATCTTATAACTTTTTCTTCATACCCAGAGTCTTCCATTTCTTTATTGTAAGAATCTAAGAAACTTAAAAAGTGTTCCTTACCATCAAAACTATTAAAATAGAATGATATATAACTAGGAGCATCTAAATCTTGATAACCTAATTTAACTAAATTATTTTTTAAAGTCTTCTTTTCTCTACTCATCATTGCAGTTACAACACGAGCAAGTTCATCTTCTGTAAAGTTAAGTTTAAAGGCACTAGTAATCTTATTAGGATCAACATTAAAGGCACTACCTAAACTCTTCATAAGATTTTGAGTCATTGTAGATACTTTCGTTAAAATATTTCTTCTCATTACAGTTTCAACCATTAAACTTGCTGTTTTTTGGAAAACAAATGTAAGAGGAATTTCTGGTACTTCTTCAACTAATTTTTTATACATGTCTTTATCAACACGAGCAACCATATTGTCTTCCGTCGATAAAGATGGATCAGTTTGATTATAGTACTTAATATATGTATCTAACATTGTTTTAAAGACACCTTGATAAGTTAATTTATATGTATCTGCTGGTAAGATATATTTCTTTTCTAAGTTAGCAAATATTTCTTTAGCTTTATCACTTGATAAAGTTTTATTAATTAATTCATCTAATTCTTTTTCACTAATTGTTTCTCCCATATTATCAACAAGATCTGGTAATAATTTATAAAAACCATCATTCAAGTCTTTCATCGCATCAGTTGTATCTGTTGTAATTGAACTATTGATATCATTCATAGAAGCTGTTACTTCTTTCATAATATCTTCTTCACTAATATTAACATTAAAAGCTTTAGATAATTTATCTTTATCTACAGATACAAAATCACTAAATTCAAAATTAAATTCATTTTCATCACTATCAAATCTTTTATTAGAGAATACATCAATATCTTTATTATCTAATTGTTTTCTAACAAGTTCTGACTTACTAGAATAATCAATAATATATTTAATTAGTTCTGGAGTATAATTAATACCTCTTTGTAAAGACATTGTTGTAACTCCTTCTTTTGGCGTTACAATACCAACAATTTTTAATTCAATGGCTTTATTATTAAAAATATCTTTAATATATTCTTTATCATCACTCATATCTTCATAAACTTCATATTTACTATTATATTTATAAAGATCGGTTGGCATAACAAGTTTCAATTTAATATTTAATAAATCATCATAAGTAAATTCTAATGGATCATGATGAATATTTGCTGACTCGCCACTCATAATCTTTGTAACCATTTCGGATAACTCTGATGTATCACGAAGACCTAATGAATAAACAATTAAGTCTGGTATCGTATTTGGATTAGATAAAACAATAATTAATTCATCATACTTTTCTGGCATACGACCAGCGATAACATCATATTGTGAATCGATTACCTCTCGATTACTCATCATCTGTGAATAAACTGAAGTATAAGAAGAATAACTACTCATTAAAGAGTTAGAACCAAATGTCGATGTAAACAGGTTACTTGGATTTAATTTAGCAATAGTATTTGTTGCATCAATTGCATAAATAATTGGATCAACATTATAATTATAATCAACAGTTGATAAATCATTCTTTACTTTAGAATAATTAGCTTCTAAATATCTTTTCAAACTTTTTAAATCATTAGCTTTTACATTAACAAGCATTGATGATACAAGAGGTTGTTCAACAACTTTACCTTCTGGTTTTTCAGCATCTCTTGCAGCTTGCATTGATAGAAGAATTCCTGTGATGTCTGTTGACTCTTCCATAACCATTAAGGGGTATGATGTTAAAGCATCTTCTTGAATCGAATCAACATAATTTTGGAAACCATTCGATACCGCCATAATTAACGCAATACCAATAATACCAATACTTCCAGCAAAAGCAACAAGAATTGTTCTTCCTTTTTTGGTCATTAAGTTATTAAATGATAAAGCAAGAGCGGTTAAGAAAGACATATTAGTCTTCTTACTTTTTTTCTTTTCTATTTCATACTGTTCTTTTGTATCAACTTTTCCATCATATGGATTAGAGTCACTTGTAATCTTACCATCTTTTAAAGTAATAATACGATTAGCATATTCATTAGCAAGTTCAGGATTATGAGTAACCATAATAACTAATTTTCTTTTAGCTATCTTCTTTAATATTTTCATAATCTGAACACTAGTTTCAGAATCTAAGGCACCTGTTGGTTCATCAGCAAGTAAGATATCTGGATCATTAACAAGAGCACGAGCAATGGCAACTCTTTGCATTTGACCACCAGATAATTGATTAGGACGTTTATGAAGATGATCTTCAAGACCTACATCAATAAGAGCTTTCCTAGCTCTTTCTTCACCTTCACTTTTAGAAATACCTGATAGAGTTAAAGCTAGTCTTACATTTGTTAATATACTTTGATGACTAATTAAGTTATAACTTTGGAATACAAAACCAATACGATGATTACGATAACTATCCCAATCTCGATCTTTATAATCTTTAGTACTAACTTCATTGATTCTTAAATCACCACTTGTGTAATGGTCTAATCCACCAATAATATTTAAAAAAGTTGTCTTTCCACTTCCAGAGGGACCAAGGATTGCAGCAAACTCAGATTCACGAAAATTTACGCTTACACCATCTAATGCTTTTTGTTTAAAACCACCGGTATCATATACTTTGGTAATCTTTTTTATTTCTAGCATGATATCCCTCCTTTCAACTAATATAATTCTACCATTATTTAGTTATAATTACTATGAAAAAATGGTGAATTTTTTTTATTTTTTCACCATTTCTTTTTTTATCCATTCCATAATTAAAGCGACACAAAAATCAATCTCATGTTCTGTTAATAATCTATCTTTAGGGATACCATACCATTTATTAAGACAAGTTCTACAACAAGTTGCTGTTGCATGCTGTGAAAGAAAAACAGGATGCCCTTTCATTGGTGTTTGCTTTCCATCAATAAACTTACTAGTATCACTTAATCTATTTCGAATAAAGAAGTATGCGTCCTCCTTAATTTTATCCATTCCATGTTCATTAATATACTCAATCATATATTTGCGAAGATGAAAACTACTTCTAAATTTGGATTTAGATAAAGATATTAATTTATCTTCTATAACACTCATTTTCTTTTATATTCTCCTAATGAATTTATATATAAATTAAATTCTTTAAAAGTAAGGCCTACAGGTAAATCAAAAAATTCTGTAATAGGACGAGCATGTCCTTTATCTAAAGCTTCATAATAAGCATTTATTTTACTTATCGCTTCTTCTTCACTTTCATATTTATAAATACCACGTTCTTCACTATTCGCATGTTCAATATGATATACAAAACCATCAATATAACATAATGAAAAACAATGCATATGTTCATGAGCATCTAAATCATTAAAATTCTCATCTTCATAGATTCTTGTACAAAACATTTTATTAGGAATCTTCTTCTCATCAAGAAGTAAATGTGTAAGATATACTTGTTCCATACAAATACCTAATTTCTTTTCTAAAACAGTTTCAACACTCATTGTTTTATAAATTTTACGAAAATCTTTCATTGAGTATAAATGAGTCTCTCCATATATATCAATCCAACCATATTTTAATTCATCTAATTTATTTAATATTTCAAATAAATCACTCATAAAACCACCTATTTAATTATAACATGATATAATAATTTATAAGAAAGGTTATTTATGAAAGAAATAGTTATTAATACTCAAAGTAGTATAAAAATTGGAAATATTTACTTTGATCCATTTAAAATAGAAAAAGAAAGTCATGATGCAAGTTTTATTTTTATAACACATTCTCATTTTGATCACTTTGATCTTGATAGTATCAATAAAGTTAAAAACGATAATACAATTATTGTTATCCCTGATGATAGAGATATAAAAGAAAAACTAAGTAATTATCAAGTAGCATATCCAAATACTAAATATGAATTTAATAATTTAATTATTGAAACAGTACCAAGTTATAATACAAATAAAAGTTTTCATCCTAAAGATAATAATTGGTTAGGATATATAATTACAATTGATAATGAAAGATTCTATATTATGGGAGACTCTGATATAACACCTGAAAGTATGAGTGTTCACTGTGATTATTTATTTATACCAATTGGTGGCGTGTATACAATGAATTATCAAGAAGCTAGTGAATTAACAAATATCATTAAACCTAAAGTAGTATTCCCTACGCACTTTGGATCAATTGTAGGAGACAAAGAAGATTTTAATAAGTTTAAAGAATTAGTTAATAACAATATTGAAGTAATTAATAAATTATATTAATTACTTTTTTTTATGACAAGTAAAAAAATATTATTTCAATAAAATTGACTATATATTTATCTATAAATTATAATTTAATTAGAATATAGGAGTTTATAATGAATAAAAAGAAACAAATTATTTATTCTTTTATCTTTATAATAATTGGTATCTTTTTTATATCCATAGGTAATATTTTAAATGTAAGTAATAAAGATCGTAAAAATGTTGTTAAAGAGGTAATAACAATGACCATAAATAGAGAAAAGAATAAAGATTATAGACCACCAATTGCAATAACTAGTTTCCCTTCTAAAGTAATTGAAGAAAGTGAACCAGTTACTCTAGCTCATATTAAAATACCAACATATAATCAAGCAGCTACCGGTTATATCTTAGGTTGTGAAGGAGTATCCCTTTTTATGGCACTAAAAGGACTTGGTTATATTCCTAATTATAATATTCATGATTTTATGAAAACAATGCCTAAAGGTAAAACACCATTCGAAGGATATATGGGAAATCCTAAAATAGGACATGTTGGTGAAAATCAAGGTAAACGAACAACAATATATCCAGAACCCCTTGCTAATTGGGCAAGTAAATATGCAACAGGAAAAGATTTAACAGGAGCAACTATTGAAGATTTAAAAAGAGAACTTGATGAAGGTCATGTCATTCTTGTCTATGTAACATCAGGTTGGAACAAACCTATTTGGAAAAAATATTCTTGGAGTATTAATCCAAAAGGTGAAATTGAAAATAACCATTGTCTAACAATTGTAGGTTATCGATCAAATGGTGATATTTTAGTAAATGATTGTCATGATGGTAGAGTTGATGGAAGACAAGGAGAATATTGGGTTAAAGCAGATAAATTCGCAGAAATCTATAACTTAAGAAACTATGCTGTTTCCGTTTATTAAGTAAAATAAAAAAGTCAAATAATTTTGACTTTTTTTATTGCATTACATTCATTACTATTGTTATTACAAAGAAAGCTATTCCAAGAGCCATTGTAACTCTACTAATAAATAGTTCACTACCACGTTCTTTTCTTTTGTTAAATAAGTCTAAGCTTCCACCACTAATAATTTGACTAGCAGGTTCAGCTTTACCACTTTGTAATAAAACAATTATAATTAATAATATTGATATAACTAATAATACAACCTTCATAAATTAAACCTCACTTTCAATAAGATAACAAAATATCAACAAAAAGTCAATATTTACCTACCTCTTCTAACTTGATTTTCTAATTCTTCGTCACCTAATGGAATACCATTATTCATCATATGCATAAAGATTTCATTTTGTCTTCTTCGATAAGCCATCTCATAAATCTTATCTTGCAATTCTTTTTCAATAATTTTTATTTTCTTACTAATTAAAGCAATATGTTCTTTTTCAATATATTTACGATCACGATTAATAAGTTCCATTTTAAACTTTTCTACTTGATTTAGAGCTTTCATTAAACTATCACTTGAATCGTCATCATCATCTTCATATATAGATACAATATATTCTAAAATCTTTTTAAAACGATTATTTATTCTCTTCATCATATATTGATCAATTAAGTCATCATTAACAATTAAAACGTTAGAAAGTTTTAAATCAAGAACTTCTTTTTCATCAATAGGATATGATATATTGGTATGATAATTAGATAATCTTACATAATCATTTTCTTTAACTAAAGTATATTTATCGATTGTCTTCATTATATTTCTCCCATAAGTCAGGTCTATTCTCTCGAGTAATTCTAATTCTTTCTTGTAAGCGATATTCATCTATTTTTTTATGATCACCAGAAAGAAGAATTTCAGGTACTTCCATATTATTATACACCCTTGGCTTAGTATATACAGGATAATCAAGTAAATTGTCTGTAAAGGATTCACTATTTAAACTTTCACTTGTAATAGCGCCATCCAAAAGACGCGTAATACTATCAACAAGAATCATTGCAGGAATCTCTCCACCAGTTAAGACATAATCACCAATACTTATTTCCATATCACAAATCGATTTAATTCTCTCATCAAAACCTTCATAATGACCACAAATAATAATTAAATGTTTTTCTTTTGATAAGTCATAAGCCATTTTTTGATTATATACCTTACCAGTTGGTGTCATTAATATAACTTTACTATCATCTGTTCTTAGACTATTAACACAATCAAAAATTGGTTGACACGATAGAACCATTCCAGCTCCTCCACCAAATGGAGTATCATCAACATTACCATGAGGATCAAGAGTATAATCACGAAAGTTATGAACGTTTATAGAAACTATTCCTTTTTCAACACATCTTTTAATAATTGATTCTGTGAAAGCACCATCAAATAGATTTGGAAACAAAGATAAAATATCTATTTTCATAAACCTTCCACCTCTTTTATATAAATAATTTTTTCAGAGTTATCAATGTGATCTATTAATTCATATGGAATAAATTTACCATTACGACAAACTAACATCTTTTTATTCATTGTCATTAATCTTATTTCACTTAAGAAAGTATCAATATAACTATTTTCTACTTTGTAACCAATTAAATCATCTTCAATGACTTCATCATTAAAGTATTTATCACGATCTATATATACTGTACTATTTTTCAAATTAATAACATCTTCGATACGATTAATACCAACAAGTGTTACCATATCATAACCTTTATGAACACGGTAACTATTAATAATATAAGGTTTATCAATAATTATTTCATTACCAACTTTAAAGATTTTATCTTTTTCATTAAAATCTGATTTAATTCTTATCTCACCTTTAATACCATGAGTTGTAACATATTTACCAATAGCGATTTTATTCATAAAGATTACTCCTTTCTATTTATTTAATTCATATAGAATAATACTAGTAGCGACTGCGACATTTAAACTTTCACAATTAGAGTTCATTGGAATATAAATGTTTTTATCACACATATTCTGTAATTCTTCTTTTAATCCTTGTCCTTCATTCCCCATAAGTAGTGCAAACTTATTTGTTTTAACTTCACTTAAATTAACACCATTATGAACATTAGTACCAAGAATATCATATTCTTTTTCTTTTAATTCATTAATTACTTCAACAAGATCTCTTCTAATGATATTAGTATGAAAAAGTAAACCTTGGGTACTACGAATAACTTTATCATTATATAAATCAACTGTATCATTAGATAAAACAATTGTATCAATATTAAAAGCTACACTACTACGTATTATTGTTCCTAAATTCCCTGGATCTTGAATATTATCAAGTAATAAAAGATGATTACCAGAAAGATTATTGTTATCCATAATCTTACATACACCTATTACCTTAGGTATTGATGGCATCTTACTAATCTTTTTCATTATAGATTCCGTTACATATGTTATTTCCATATTAACATCAAAATCTATTTCATAATTCTCTAATACTAAAATATCTACTAAATTATTAACATTAATAGCTTCCTTAACTAAATGTTCTCCCATTACTAAAAACAATTTATTAATATTTCTATTTTTAGTTTCATTAAGGGAAGT